>JASLLZ010000088.1 GCA_030746775.1 Rhodospirillales bacterium
CTCCTTCTCGTTAGAGACTTTGAATCACATCAAAACCAATTTGTGAATCCCCTAATTGAGTACAGAGCCTAGGGCATTTCGGCCTTGACGGGAATCGGCAACCAACCCGCTCCCCCACCCTCCGAAATCAACACCACCCCCGCGATCACGGGTGTTCTCCGACAACGCTGACCGCGGGAGCGGGGTTCATTGGCAGTTCCTCGATGCGGATATTGGTGAAACCGGCGACCTCCATGTGTCGCCTGACGTCTTCCGCCATGGTGAGGGCATTTTCCCTGTTCGGGTTCTTGCCGCGTGGCATATAGGTCGTGGCGGCAACCCCCTTCGCATTCAGGACGGAATACATTTTTCGGAACGCGCTACCACGGTCGGGTAGGAACTGCACGACATTGGCCGAGCAGATCTTGTCGAACGCGGCCCCTGTCGCGGGCAGGTCGTCGAGGGTACCGAGCCGTAATTCAAGTCGCCCTTCGCGGATCGCCTCGGCGTTTCTGGCCCGCGCCTGATCGAGCATCGTCGGGGAATGGTCGAGGCCGACGACATGTCCGTCGGCGGCCCGTGCGAGGCAGGCTTCAAGAGCGAGGCCGGGGCCGCAGCCGATCTCGATTATCCGGTCGGTGGACTGAACGTTCAACAACGCGACGGTCCATTCGTTGCGTTCGCGATTGGACCGTCGATTAGCCATGATCCAACCGGCAATACGGCCAAGAAAGCCGTGCGGATTCTTGAATTGCTCGACAACCGTCTTGCGCAGGCTCATGACACAACCTCCCTTTCCCGGCCCGGGCGCCGGGAATTTCCAGCGGCAAGCCGGGCCCCGACGACGTGCAACGCGGACGCAACCATTATCAAGAGCCCGAAAGCGACGGCGTGCTTGAAATGCGCTTCGGGCAGTTGGAACAGATCCGCCCCCAGGGTATTCCACGACCACAACAGCAAAATGCTCGATCCCAAGAAAACGGCAATCGCGACAAGGGCCGTCTTCGCCCGGGCATGGCCAAATCGACGATGATGTTCACTCATTTTCCATTCCTTTCAATATATTGCTGAGTTTCCGCAGGGTGCTCAGCGTCACCTTCAGTTCTTCGTTCGAAAAACCTTCGGACCAACGGCGCAGTTCCACCGCCTCGCGTTTTCGTACCTCGTCAAAGACGGCCTGCCCCCGCTTGGTCAGCGAAATGAGAAACGTGCGCCTGTCATCGGGATTGTCGCGGGCCTTGATCAGGCCTGCCTTGGTCAGCCGGTTGGCAATCACTTGAATATGCTGGCGCGATACGCTTTTGCCGCGGGCGATTTCGGGAACGGTTTTTTCGTCCTCCCCGGCAAGACTTTCCATGACGGCACGCATCGAGGCGTTGACGCCCAGGTCCTTGTGCATCTCATCTGCCCGCGTCCTGAGGAGATTGAAACAGAGGCGTAGGTCGAGGATCACGGCATAGAGTGTCTTGGCTTTGGTGATCATGTTGCGGTATCCATAAATGACAATGAGCTTGTCATTATAAACATGACAAGAATATTGTCAATATCTTTTTTTGGATGCCGACCCGGGGACAGCGGAACGGCGCCCCGAATGGGTGGTCCCCGGCGCTAGTCCAGGCGCTCGACGGTGTATTTGGCGAGCTTGTCTTCGTCGACCTCGATGCCGAGGCCGGGCGTCGTCGGCACTTGGACCTTGCCGCCGGAGACCGGGAAGGGCTGGGCCAGGATGTCTTCTTTCAGGTAGTAGGTGGCCTGGTAGAATTCGCACCCCAATGAGATGTTGGGCGTCGCCGCGATGACGTGGGTGCCGGCCAGATGGCCGAGGCCGCTTTCCGCCATGTCGCCGCCGTAGCACGGAATACCGGCCGCCTGGGCAACAGCCGAGATGCGGCGCACGTTGAGCATGCCGCCCTTCATGACCTTGATCGAGATGATGTCGGCGGCGCGCTGGCGGGCGATGGCCAGGGCGTCGGCCGGCGAAAAGGCGCTTTCGTCGGCCATGATCGGCGTGTCGAGGGCGCGCGTGATCTCGGCCATGGCGTCGAGGCGGTCGATGTTGACCGGCTGCTCGATAAAGGTCGGGCGGAAGGCTTCGACGTCGCGCAGCTTGGGGATGGCGTCGAACACGTCGAGGGCCTGGTTGTAATCGACCCTGAGGTCAACGTCAGGGGCCAGCTCGGCGCGCAGGGTCTCGAGGCGGCGCAAGTCTTCGGTGTGGCCGGCGGCGCCGGTCTTGACCTTGAATATCCTCAATCCGTCGTCATACAGCCGCTTGGCCATTTCCACGTCGGCCCCCAAGTCGGGGTTGGCGATGGAAAAGCTCAAGGGAATCTCGTCGCGGTAGGCCCCGCCGAGAAGGTTGCACACGGGCGTGCCGAGCGCCTTGCCGACGATGTCGAAGAGCGCCATTTCAAGCCCCGCCTTGGCCTCGGCGGCATGGACGACGGCGCGCTCGGCCTGCTCCATAATCGCTTCGATACGGAACGGATCGGCGCCCATGACCAAGGGCCGGAAATAGATGTGAAGCGCCGCCATGTGGGCCTCGGTGCCGCCGGGAAAGGTGGCCGAGGTCGCCGCCTCGCCCCACCCGGCGATGCCGGCGTCGGTGTCGAGCTTGACGAAGATATTGGTAACCGCGTCCTTGGTGATGCCCGAGCCCTGCCGGCGTTCGGACACCACCGGCAGCCTGACCTTGAACACGGTGACGCCGGTGATCGCGATATCGCTCATGTGTCGTCTCCCCCGTTGATCATAGTGTTGTCGTTTCCCAGTGTAGTCGCCATACCCCGGTGTTGGGTATAGTGTCCAACCGCCCGCCCGCGTTCTGGATCGGACCCATGCCTCCCTTCGACTGGTTCTTGCTGACGACGGTCAGCTTCGTCGCGGCCCTGGTCCAGGCCTCCACGGGCTTCGGCTTCGCCATCGTGGCGGTGCCCTTCTACCTGATCATCCTGGGTTCCTTGACGGCCATTCAGGTGTCTCTCATGGTCACGCTGGTGATCACGGTCGTGATCGCGATGCGGGTATGGCACGCCGCGCCGCCGGCCCTTCTCGGCCGCCTCGTCGTCGGCACCCTGGTCGGCTTTCCCTTGGGCATCGTGGCTTATCGCCACGCCGATCTGGAAACCGCCAAGCTTGCGGTCGGCCTTTTGATCACGGGCTTCGCCGCCTGGCTCTTCCTTGCCCAGCGCGGCCGGCCGGTGGTCGAGAACCCCGCCACCCATCCCTTCGCCGACGTCGCCATCGGTATCGTGTCGGGCGCCATGACGACCAGCCTCGGCATGCCGGGTCCGGTGATCCTCATCTATCTCTCGCTCCTGGCCACCGGAAAGGAGGCCATGCGCGCCACCATGCTGGCGCTTTTCGTCTTTTCCAATGCCGGCGCGATTGCCTTTCAGGAGTGGCAGGTGGGCATCGACGGCGCCACCTGGACGATGGCGGCCATCCTTATTCCCGCCGGTCTGGTCGGTGCCGCCGTGGGTCACGGGGTATCGCGGTACCTCAACCAGCGCACCTTCCGCTCCGCCGTCCTGGCGATCCTGGCGGCGACCGGCCTCTACATGCTGTGGACCAGCGTGACGTGAGCGGGCCGATCCGGGGCGCCCTGTGGATCACCCTGGCAAATCTGTGCTTCACGGCGATGGCGGGCATCATCCGCCACGTCTCGGCCGACGTCCATCCCTTCGAGATCGCCTTCTTCCGCGCTTTTTTCGGCCTCATCTTCATGGCGCCGTGGTTCCTGCGCATCGGCCTGTCCAGCCTGCGGTCGCGCCGCGTCGGCATGCATGTCTGCCGCTCGTTGTTCATGTTGGGGGCGGCCATGACTTGGTTTACCGCCATCTCCTTGATGCCCATCGCCGAGGTCACGGCGCTGAGCTTCACCACGCCCCTGTTCGCCACCCTCGGCGCGGCGCTTTTCCTGGCAGAAAGGGTGGGGTTGCGGCGCGCCGCCGCCATCGGCGTCGGTTTCGCCGGCGCCATGATCATTCTCAGGCCGGGCATCGAGACCCTGACCATGCCCGCCCTGGCGGCCCTGGCGGCGGCCGCCTTCAGCGCCGCCGGCATGGTCGTCGTCAAGTCCTTGTCGCGCACCGAATCGGCGGCCACCATCGTTACCTACGTCGGCCTGTTGCTGACGCCTCTGTCCTTGGTGCCGGCGCTGTTCGTGTGGAGCACGCCGTCGCCCGGCTCCCTGGCCTGGTTGGCGGCGCTCGGCCTGGTCGCCAACCTGGGCCATCTGTCGTTCGCCCGCGCCATGGCGGCGGCCGACGCCAGCGCCGTCCTGCCCTTCGATTTCCTCAAATTGTTGTTTACCGCGACGCTGGGTTACCTGCTATTCGCCGAGGTTCCCGATGTCTGGACCTGGATCGGCGCGGCGGTCATCTTCGGTGCCACCCTCTATACCGCCCGGCGCGAGTCGCGGGCGGCCGGGCGGCCGCCGGCCATATAGGGTATGGTCCCGAAGATGTCACAACGCCGCCTTCGTATCGCCGCCATTCCGGCACCCGTCCGGGGCGCCCTTTGGATGGTCGCCTCGGCTGGCCTGTTCGCCACGATGACGGGCATCGTGCGCCACGTCTCGCTTGGCATGCATCCTTTCGAGGTCGGCTTCTTCCGCTATGTCTTCGGAGTCGCGGCGCTGATTCCGTGGATCCTCTATTCCGGTCAGGCGAAGATCAGGACGCGGCGCCTGGGCCTGCACTTCGGGCGCTCCCTTCTGGCCTTGGCGACCGTGATGTTCTTCTTCGCCGCCGTCTCGTGGATGCCCCTTGCCGAGGCCACGGCGCTGAGCTTCACCGCCCCGTTCTTCACCACCCTTGGCGCCGCCATCGTTCTCGGCGAAATGGTGGGACGGCGGCGCTGGGCCGCCGTCGCCATCGGCTTCGCCGGAGCCATGATCATCCTCAGGCCGGGGTTCGCGGTGGTCTCGCCGCCCGCCCTTCTGGCGCTGGCCTCGGCGGCGACGCTGGCCGGCGGCGTGCTCGCCGTCAAAAAGCTGTCGCGGACCGAGTCCGCCGATACCATCGTCCTTTACATGACCGGCCTGATGGCCGTGCTCTCCCTGCCGCCGGCGCTTTTCGTGTGGACCACGCCGTCGCCGTCGGACTGGGGCTGGCTCGCCGCCCTGGGGCTGGTCGGCACCTTGGCCCAGATGTCGTTCGTGCGCTCCTTCCGGGCCGCCGACGCCTCGGTGGTGCTGCCCTTCGATTATTTCAAGCTGTTGGTCGCCGCGGTTTTCGGCTACGTCTTCTTCGCCGAGGTACCCGACATCGAGACCTGGATCGGCGGCAGCATCATCTTCGCCGCCACGCTCTATACGACCGGGCGCGAGGCGCGCCTGGAAAGGATGCGCGGTGCGCAATAAACCCAAGGAAACCGTGGCCTTGCCATGAAGAGACGTTTCACAGATGCGCCGGGGCTGACCGAGATCGAGGCCCTGGCGCGCGCCGCCTTGGAAACGATCCCGGGCGAACTGCGCCGCCACATGGGCGACGTGATCATCCGGGTCGACGACTTTCCCGACGCCGAAACAGAACGCGAGATGAAACTGGAAACCCCGTTCGATATCCTGGGCCTCTACCGCGGCGTCTCGCTCGACCGCAAGAGCGTCCACGACACCCCCGACGACCTCGACATGATCTTTCTCTACCGCTGGCCGATCCTCGATTACTGGTGCGAGACGGGCGAGGACCTAAGCCACGTCATCCGCCACGTCCTGATCCACGAAATCGGCCACCACTTCGGCCTAAGCGACGCCGACATGCACCACATAGAGGAACAGGGCTGAGGGAATGCAAGGAAGATCAATTAAGTATACTGTCCCCGGAACTTCTCCTGTCCCCGGAACTTCTCGCGGCGAAGGCCGCCGATATGGACCCGGTGCTCATGCCGAGAACCCAGACCGGCATTCCCGACTTTTGCTTGAGATTGGCAATCGTCTTCTTCAGGTCGGTCTTGTGCGCATCGGTTACACGGTCACCGATTCTAAGCATCCTTTGTTTGGCTCGTGGGGGGTGGTTCAGACCCTTACGATTGGACGGCGCACCCATTACCCCAACCTCGATCCCCGTATCGACGAAATCATCAACCGCCGAATAGGGATAGTATTTGTAGTCCACAATATGCCCAAAGGTTCCGCGCAGGATCAAAAGGCTGGCCACCGGTTTCTCGGGGATGAAGGTCTCGAAGCGGACGGTTACGCCCGGGCGGGTTTCAAGCTCAATCGATTCCTTGCCGCTTATGCAACCGCTTAAAGCGGTAATGGCGATAAAGCCGACGGCGTAGGCAAAGTTTATGCGGGCGGCGCTCAGCATACGGATTCCTTCCGAATTTTGGTGAAATTAGAATTAGAAATTCTGTCCTTCAGAATTCGCGGCAGGATAGTCAACGCAACTACTCTTAGTAAACCCTTGTCTCCCCAATATTCCGCTCCGTTCGATATAAACCCCCACCTTGGAACGTTTCCGATGAAATTGGTTATTTGGTCGTGCTCAGAAGGTCGTTCTGTATGGGAAATAAGGGGACAGTAGCGGGACAGCATACCTATTTCCCTTCGTCGCGTGACTTGAGTCCGGAGGGGGGCGCCTGGTCTTCGTCGGACCGGGTGACGGCTTTGCCTTGCGGGACGGCGCCGCGGCATCGAAGAGCCATGCACCTTCCGCATTGCTGCACTGCACAATTTAGACTTTTCCCGTCGGCGCGGATGGACCATATCATGGTCTCTCCGGCCTTCGTGGGCCGGTATTTTATACCAAGAACAAGGTTCTTCGAGACATGACGAGCACCTTTCAACCCACCTGGACCCCAAGCCTTCTTCGCCGCCGCCTTATCGCGCCCCTGGTGCGCTGGTACCGCTGCGCCCAGACGGAGCGTCGGTTGCGGGCCCTCGACGACCGCACCCTGGACGACATCGGCATCAGCCGCCACCAGATACCGAACGCGGTGGCCCGGGCCTATGCGGCGCGCCTGGCGCAAGAAACCGCACCTGCGGCGCCTGTCCATATCCTGCCCTTGCAGGCCAAGGACCGGGGCCCGGCACGGACCGACATTCTGCGCTCCAAGGCCGCCTGACCGGGCCGCCTAGTCCCTCTCTAACCTCTCGTAACCCGCGGCCGTCATGCATTGGGCGGCAAGCGTACGCACGTGCTTGGCCGCCGCGACGCGCGCCATGGCGCTCTCATAGGCGTCGCCGTGGCCCGAGGCGCGGTGGCCCGCCACGGTGTCGCGTTGCGCCGTCTCTTCGTCCACTTTTTGCCGGGCCAGGCGGTTGCAGGTCGCCTCGTCGCGGCGCCACTGGTCCTCGGGCAGGCTGGCGTGGCGCCAGCGGACCGGCGCCGCGCAGGCCGCGACCACCAGGGCGGCGGCGATTATTCGGTATGAGGCACCCATGATTTAGGCCACAATAACCGACGGCGGCGGCCCGGCAAAGCCGCCGCCGAACGCATGGCGGAAGGGCAGGGACGATGACGGAGCTTATGGACCTGGTCGCCGGCCGGGTGAACCCGGACCGTGTGGTCGAACTGGCGCAGGGTGTCCTTCGCATCCCGAGCCTCTCCGACCACGAAGAAGAGGTCGCGCGCCATCTGGCCCGGCGCATGGAAGAAATCGGCATGGACGTCGAGGTGCAGCCCGTGCCGCCCAACCCCTACATGAACCAGCCCAGCGTCAACGCCATCGGCCGCCTCAAGGGCTCGGGCGGCGGCCCGACGCTTCTGTTCAGCGGCCACATGGACCACAACCCGGTCTGCGACGGCTGGACCAAGGATCCCTTCGGCGCCGTCGTCGAGGATGGATGGATTTACGGCTTCATGCACATGAAGTCGGCCAACGCGGCCTATATCGCGGCCCTCGAGGCGGTCATCGCGGCCGGCATCGGGCTCACCGGCGACGTCGTCATCGCCAACGTCTGCGGCGAGCTTCGCGGCGGCGCCGGCACGCGCCATGCCCTCGATCACGGGCTCGCGGCCGACTTCTTCGTCCTTGGCGAGCCTTCCGAATTGGAACTGGCCCTGAGCCACACGGCGTCGATCGTGGTGCGCATCCACACGCTGGGCCAGATGAAGCATTTAGCCACCTTCGACGCACCGGGCTTCAAGGGCGTCAACGCGGTCGAGAAGATGGCGCCGGTGATCGCCGCCCTGACGCCGAGCCACACCTTGATCAAGCCCCGCGGCGAGGGCGGCTGGCTGACCTATGAGGCCTGCCCCGGTTTCGAGGGCCTGCCCCAGCTTTGCATCGGCAGCATCCGGGGCGGCATTTCGCGCCACCATGACGCCTCGCGGCCGGGCCTGCTTCCCGATGTGTGCTCGATCACCGTCGATATCCGCATGATCCCCGGCATGACCCGCGACAGCGTCAAGGCCGATCTCGAAGGCCTGCTCGACGGGCTGGCGGCGGACGACCCCGACTTCCGCTACGAGCTGGAATTCATGCCCGACTTCTTTCCCCATCCCTTCCAGGGCGACCGCCATGCCTATGTGGTGCGTTCGCTGGCCGCCGCCCACCGGCACGTCACTGGCAAGGAATTGCGCGAGACCGATATCCGCAAGTTCGGCGCCACCGACGCCTCGTGGATGGCCAGGGCCGGCATCAAGGGCCTGATCTACGGCCCGGCCGGACGCTACCTGAGCCGCCCCGACGAACGCGGCCGCGTCGACGACTTGGTCACCGCGGCCAAGGTCTACGCCTGCGTCATCGCCGATGTCTGCACCAAGACCCGGGCCGAGGCGGGACTCGAATAGACCCTCACGACCCCGGCGCCGGCGGGGGCGGCGTGAGGCAGCGGCGCAGGAAGGCGGCGGCGTCGTCGGAATCCCATTCGGCGACGCCGACGACGCGGCCGACCTCGTTGCCGTTCGTATTGAGGAGCACCGTCGTCGGCAGGCCCTGGACGGCGAACCCGGTGAGCAGCTTGCGCCGCTTGTCCATCAGCACCGGCAGGTTTTTAATCGCGTGCTTCTTATAGAAGGTCTCGACCACCGAGGGCTTGCCGCGATCCTCCGACAGCGCCAGCACCTTAATCCCCTCGCCGGCGACCATCGGGCCGAGGCGGTCGAGGGCCGGCATCTCGCGCACGCAGGGCGCGCACCAGGTGGCCCAGAAGTTGAGCACCAGGCCCGAGCCCCGCCACTCGGCCAGGGTCCGCTCGGCGCCCTTGGCGTCGGTCATGACGGCCTCGACGGCGGCGCCCGGCGGTTCGGTCGTCTGGTAGTTGCCCAACACGCCTTCGCCGGCCATGCAGGCCAGCGCTTCCCTAGTGGATCGCGGGCCGGTTATACTCTCGATCACCGCCATTGCCAGCGCCGCCAGTACGGCGGCGCCAAGGACGACGACGACCATGACCTTATTCACGTTCACGCCCCTTGCTCCGCCGGCCGCGTCATGAGCGGCCGGTCGCATAAGGATAAGAAGAAGTCCGCCAACGCGCTGTGGGGCGGACGGTTCGACGCCGCGCCGGGCGCCGTCATGGAGGAGATCAACGCCTCGATCGATTTTGACAGGAAACTGTTCGCCCAGGACATCGCCGGCTCCAAGGCGCACTGCGCCATGTTGATGGCCCAAGGTATCATACCCGCCGACGACGGCAACGCGATCCTGGCCGGCCTGGACACCATCTTGGGCGAAATGGAAAGCGGCGACTTTGCCTTCGACCGGGCGCTCGAGGACATCCACATGAACGTCGAGGCCCGGCTTAACGAGTTGGTTGGCGAGGCGGCCGGGCGTTTGCATACGGCGCGCTCGCGCAATGACCAAGTGGCGACGGATTTGAAGATCTGGGTGCGCGATGCCCTCGACGGCCTGGACGGCGCGGCGCAGGACTTGCAATCGGCCCTCATCGACCAGGCCGAAAGCCACGCCGCCGCCGTCATGCCCGGCTTCACCCATTTGCAAACGGCGCAGCCGGTCACGCTCGGCCATCACCTTCTGGCCTATGTCGAGATGGTGGGCCGCGACCGGAGCCGCATGGCGGATTGCCGCCGGCGCCTCAACGAATGTCCGCTTGGGGCCGCCGCCCTGGCCGGCACGGCCTTTCCCATCGACCGCGAGGCGACGGCCTCGGCGCTTGGTTTCGACGGGCCGGCGGCCAATTCGCTGGACGCCGTTTCGGACCGCGACTTCGTCGTCGAGTTCCTGGGCCTCGGCGCCATCCTGGCCGTCCATATGTCGCGCCTGGCCGAGGAAATCGTGCTCTGGTGCTCCGAACCCTTCGCCTTCGCCCGCCTGTCCGATGCCTTTTCGACCGGCAGTTCCATGATGCCGCAAAAGCGCAACCCCGACGCGGCGGAACTGGTGCGCGCCAAGTGCGGCCGGGTGATCGGGGCCTTGACCGGCCTGCTTGTCGTCCTCAAGGGCCTGCCGCTCGCCTACGCCAAAGACCTGCAGGAAGACAAAGAGCCGGTGTTCCAGGTTGCCGACACCCTGGCCCTCGGTCTGGCCGCCCTGACCGGCATGATCGCCGATATTACCTTCAATGCGGAGCGCATGAAGGATGCCGCCGGGCGCGGCCAGGCCACCGCCACCGACCTCGCCGACTGGCTGGTGCGGGTCCTTGGCATGCCGTTCCGCCGCGCCCACCGCGTCACCGGCGCCCTGGTCCGGCGCGCCGACGAAAAGGGCTGCGCGCTCGATCAACTGGACTTGGCCGACATGCAGGCCGAGGAGGCCGCCATCACCGCCGAAGTATTCGACGTCCTGGGCGTCGAAAACTCGGTCAACAGCCGCGCTAGCTTCGGCGGCACGGCGCCGGCCAACGTGCGCCGCGCCGCCGTCGAGGCCCGGCGGCGCTTTCTCTAATCCCGAAATGGAGACACCGACGATGACGCGACGCCTGCTGATACTTCTCTTGGTCCTGGTCATGGCGGCGCCGCTTGCCGCCTGCGGCCGCAAGGCGGCGCCGGCCGACCCGCCGGGCAGCGACCACCCGCGCAAGTATCCGACTCAATGATGGCGGCGCTTGGCGAGGACCAGATATGAACGAATTTCACCGTCCCGACGGCCGGCTGCACGTCGAATCCGTCTCCCTTGAGCGTATCGCCGCCGACGTCGGCACGCCGTTCTATTGCTATTCGACGGCCATGCTGGAAAGCCGCTACCGGGCCCTGGAAGAGGCCCTGGCCGGCTTGCCGGCGACCATCTGTTTCGCCGTCAAGGCGAACGGCAACATTGCCGTCGTCGGCACCCTGGCCCGCCTGGGCGCCGGGGCCGACGTGGTGTCGGCGGGCGAGCTGACGCGGGCGCTGGTCGCCGGTATTCCGGCCTCGCGCATCGTCTTTTCCGGCGTCGGCAAGACCGACGACGAAATGGCCGCCGCCCTCGACGCCGGGGTCATGCAGATTAACGTCGAGTCCGAGGTCGAGCTCGAGGCCCTGTCCCGGGTCGCCGAGGCCCGGGGCGTGACCGCGCCGGCCGCTGTCCGCGTCAACCCCGACGTCGACGCCCGGACCCACGAGAAGATCACCACCGGCCGGCGCGAGAACAAGTTCGGCATCGACTGGGGGCGGGTGCCCGGGGTTTTCGCCGCCGCCGCCGCGCTGCCCGCCGTGGCGCTGACCGGCGTCGCCGTTCATATCGGCTCCCAATTGACCGACCTTGAGCCGTTCCGCCATGCCTTTCGGCGCATTCGCGGTTTGGTCACCGACTTGCGCGCCCAAGGTCACCGCATCGATAGCGTCGACGTCGGCGGCGGATTGGGCATCGATTACGGCGATCCCGCCGATGGCGGGAACGGACCGCCCTCGGCCGCCGATTACGCCGACGTGGTGCGCCAGGAGGCCGGCGGCCTGGACTGCCGACTGCTCCTCGAGCCGGGGCGCTACCTGGCCGGCAACGCCGGCGTCCTGATCACCCGCGTGGTCTATGTCAAGGAAGGCGAGACGCGGCGATTCCTGATCGTCGATGCCGCCATGAATGATCTTTTGCGTCCCGCCCTCTATGGGGCGTATCATGGGATCGAGCCGGTGGGGGACATTGCCGGCGGCGATGTCGGAGAGTACGACGTGGTCGGACCCGTGTGCGAGACGGGCGATACCTTCGCCACCCGGCGGCCGCTGCCCCGCGTCGAGCCCGGCGCGTTGCTCTGCGTGCACGCCGCCGGCGCCTACGGGGCGGTGATGGCCTCGACCTACAATGCCCGGCCCCTGGTTCCCGAGGTTCTGGTCAAGGGCGACGCCTATGCCGTCGTGCGCCGGCGCGTCGCGGTCGAAGAAGAGCTGGCTCTCGAATCCTTTCCCGACTGGCTGGCGGCGCCCGGCGCCGAGAAAAAGGTCTCATGAGGATGCGCAACAAGCGCCCCCTGCCCCTGCCCCTGGGACGGGCCTGGGCCGCCGTCTTGTGGGAGCGCCTGTGGCCGGCCGTGGTGCCGGCGCTATGCGTCCTCGGCCTGTTCGCGGCGCTGGCCCTGTCGGACCTGTTGGTGGCCCTGCCCGGTTGGTTGCATGGGGTCGTGCTGGCGGCTTTTGCCGCCGCCCTGGCCTACGCGGCGTACCGCGGCTGGGCGTCCTTCCGCCCGATAGAGGAGGGCGAAGCCCGCCACCGCCTGGAGCTCGACAACGCCCTCGATCACCGGCCCTTGACCGCCCTCGACGACCGCCTGGCGGCGGGCGCCGACGATGGGGCCGCCGTCGCCTTGTGGCGGCTCCACCAGCGGCGCATGGCCGAAAGCGCCCGCGGCCTCAAGGTCGGGCCGCCGGCGCCGGGTCTGGCCCGTCTCGATCCCTTCGGCCTGAGGGCGCTGGTGCTCTTGGTTTTGGTGGTTGGCGCGGTCGCCGGGCGCGACGATCCCCTCGACCGCCTGGCCCGCGCCCTGATGCCCCAGTTCGAAGGCGCCGGCGGCGGGCCGGTGACGGTCGAGGTGTGGATCACGCCGCCCGCCTATACCCGCCTGGCGCCGCTGTTTTTGGAGCGCTCGACGGCGCTGCCCGACGGCCCGCTCAAGCTGCCCGCCGGCTCGGCGGTACTGGCCCAGGTCGGCGGCCTTGACGGCGCGCCCAGGCTCAAGGCGGGGGCGCTTGACGTCGCCTTCGATCCGATTGGCGTGGCCGGCGGACCGACGAGCTATCGCGTCGAGGCGGTGATCGAGGCGGGCAACCGCCTGACCGTCGAACGGTCGGGCCGGGAACTGGCGGCCTGGCCCCTGGACGTGCTGGGCGACGGCCCGCCCGAGGTTTCCTTCGCGACACCGCCGGTCGGCAACGACCTTGGCCATCTGAGGATCGAATACCAGGCCAGCGACGACTACGGCCTGACCGGCGTGGTGGCCGAAATCGAGCGTGCCGACGGACCCGGCGGGACGGCCGGCGGCGAGACGATTTCGATCGAAATGCCCCTCGGCGTCCCCGGAACCAAGACGGCCAAGGGCCGCAGCCAGCGCGACCTGACGGCCCATCCGTGGGCTGGATTGCCGGTCCGCATGCGCCTGGTGGCGACCGACGCCAAGGGGCAGACGGGAAACAGCGACGACGTCGTCCTGGTTTTGCCCGAACGCGCCTTCCGCCATCCGGTGGCGCGCGCCATCATCGCCGAGCGCAGGAAACTCAGCGCGCCGCCCCCCGTCCCGCGGGCCGAGGTCAGCGCCGCCCTGATGGCCATCGCCAGCCGCCCCGAACGCTTTGCCCATGACACGGTCGTGTTCCTGGCTCTCAGCGTCGCCCGGTCGCGTCTGATGCGCGATCAACGCGACCGGGCCGTCGCCTCGGTTCAGGACATCCTTTGGGACACCGCCTTGCGCGTCGAGGACGGCGAGGTGTCGGTTGCCGAACGGCGTCTCATGCAAGCCCAGGAGCGTCTCATGCGGGCCCTGAGAGAGGGCGCCGAAAACGCCGAGATCGAGCGCCTGATGGACGAGTTGCAGCGCACCTTGGATGAATACATGCAGGCCCTGGCCGAACAACTGATGCGCCAGGGCGCGCCCCAGATGCCGATGATGCCCAACATGCGCATGATCGCCCGCGACGACCTTAGCCAGATGATCGAACGGGCCCGCGAACTGGCCCGCATGGGATCGACCGACGCGGCGCGCAGGATGCTCTCCGAACTGCGCAAGATGTTGCAGAACATGCGCGCCGGGATGCGTCCCGGCCGCCCCGGACAAAGCGGCAAGGAGTTCGCCAAGGCGCAAGAGGCGATGAACCAGCTGCGCGATCTGGTGCGCCGTCAACAAGCCCTGCTCGACAAAACCTTCCGGCGCTTGCAGCGGCAAAAGGGCGCCATGGGAAAACCGGGCGAGGGCACCGGCGCCCAGGATAAGGCGGACGCCGCCGAGCAGGAGTCGCTGCGCCGCGGCCTCGGCGACCTGATGGGCAAACTGGACGAGATGCTGGGCCGTATTCCGCAGTCCATGGGCAAGGCCGAACGCGCCATGCGCGGCGCCGCCGGGGCCTTGGAGGAGGCGCGTCCGGGCGCCGCCATCGGCTATCAGACCGAGGCCTTGGAGCAGTTACGCCAGGGCGCCGAGAACGCCATGGAACAGATGGTGCGGGGCATGGGCGGCATGATCGGTTTCGGTCCCGGCCGGCCGCTGCCGATGGGCAGCGGGCAGCGGCCTCCCGACCGCGATCCTTTCGGCCGCTTCCGCGAAGGCGAAATGGGCTCCTATCTCGAAGGCGATATCGAGGTCCCCGACGAGATGGAAATCCGCCGGGCGCGGGAAATCCTCGATGAACTGCGCCGCCGGTCGGGCCAGCGCAGGCGCCCCAAGCTCGAACGCGACTACATCGAAAGACTCCTGCGCCAGTTCTAGTGCAAGACAGGATTGATGATGGTCACCACCCATTCCGTCATTGCCGGGCTTGACCCGGCAATCCATGGACCCCCGGGTCAAGCCCGGGGGTGACGCGAGGGGCGGGCGATTCCAATCAATCTTGAAATTCTCTAATGTCCGAAACCGGATGGTCGGGGCGCCATTCGGATCAGCATCCCGGCCAGCCGCCTGAGACTGGCGTCAACCGTCCGGCAGCGGTTCGAAAAAAGCCTAAGCCTCGAATCGATCCAGATATCGGCGGCGGTCCGGGCGCCGGCCGGTCGAGCGGGCCGGTCCCGGCGCCGGACGGATTGGGGTTTGCCATGCCATTGGGTCATGGTTCATATGTCCTCTTCAGCCATTCGAAAGCGCCGATTTTCGGCGTCATTGCCCTTGTTCCGGCAAAAGGCGTGCCACAGGCGCTTCGACGCCCGTTGAACGGCGGTTTAGGGCCCCCGACAGGCAAGGACATAATGCACTAGGCTCCAGACTCAATTAATCCACCATATGACGATTGCGGCGATGAGGACAGCAGAGAGGAAGTTTCGTGCG
>JASLLZ010000089.1 GCA_030746775.1 Rhodospirillales bacterium
CCGCCAGCATCAACACCAAGGATCCAGGGCATGGAGAGAGGTTGGTTTTCAAGATACACAGTGTGTACGAAAAATGGCGAAATCACTCGGGGCAGTCAACACATACTTGCTGACTTCCGAATGCTTGTAGACAGCCGCGCATGTTGTTAAACGGATTTGGTCAGCAACTGGCCGGTGGAGACGACGAGTGCCAAGGCGCTGACGACGGGCCTCTTCCCCGAGCGGTAGAAGAGCCGGGTGTCCAACTCCCGCTCCAGTTCTCGCACTCGTAGCGAGACCGCGGGCTGCGTCAGGTTGAGCTGGTGCGCGGCGGCGCGGAAGCTACCCAGCAGCGCCACCCAATAGAAGGCTTCAAGCTGCAAAAACGTGAAGGCCATCGATAAGTTAACTTTATCATATCAGGGCAATGCTGCTAATTGGTATTTATCATCTATCCCTGTTACCATTCACCTCGAATAAATTAATAATTCTCTCGGGATCAGCTGAGGCCAATCGGGGAACGACAGGGAACGACGACTAGTGAACAACACTCGGCGCTATCGCATCGGGGTGGATATCGGAGGAACGTTCACCGATATCGTCCTTCTCGGCACCGACGGCTCGGTCAACACTCGCAAGGTCTCGTCGACGCCGGACGACTACGGCCGCGGCATCGTCGATGGCATCAACGAGCTTTTCACCGAGTTGGACGTCGCCGCGAGCGCCATCGAGGGCGTCGTCCACGCCACCACCGTCGCCACCAACACCATCCTCGAGATGAAGGGCGCGCGCACCGCCTGCATCACCACCGAAGGCTTTCGCGACGTTCTCGAAATGCGCCGGCTGCGTATCCCGGAGATGTACAATCTACAGTACCAGACGCCGCCGCCCTTGGTGCCGAGGCGCTATCGCCACGAGGTGACGGAACGATTGGGTCCCAAAGGGGAAGTCTGGACGCCGCTGGACGAGGCCGGCATTGTCGAGGTCGCCGAGCGGTTGCGCGCCGACGGCATTGAGGCGCTCGCCATCTGCCTGATCAACTCATACGCTAACCCCGTTCACGAACATCGCGTCCGAGACCTGGTGCTGGACACCCTCGGCAACGACCTCTACGTCACCTGTTCGGCCGACATCCTGCCTGAGATCCGCGAGTACGAGCGCACCTCGACGACGGTGGTCAACGCCTACATCGGGCCGACGGTGAAGAACTATCTCGGAAGGCTATCAAAGCACTTAACCGGCGCCGGGCTCGACACGCCGCTCCACATCATGCAATCCAACGGCGGCGCCATGAGCGCCGGGGCGGCCGTCGATCGACCCGCCTACATCGTCGAATCGGGTCCGGCGGCGGGCGTTATCGCCTGTGCCCGCGTGGCGCGCGAGGTCGGATACGCTAATGTTATCTCGCTCGATATGGGGGGGACGACCGCCAAAGCGGCCATCGTCGAGGGCGGCCAGCCCGCCAAGACGACTGAATTCGAGGTCGGCGCCGGCATTAACCTGTCGAGCAAGCTGGTCAAGGGTGGCGGCTACGCGGTCAAGCTGCCCTTCATTGACGTTTCCGAGATTGGCGCCGGCGGTGGCAGCATCGTCTCGGTGACGGATACCGGCGCGCTTAGGGTTGGACCGCGTAGCGCCAGCGCGGTGCCCGGACCGGTGTGCTACAACATGGGCGGCGAGGAGCCCACCTTCGCCGACGCCATGGTGGCGCTCGGCTATCTCAACCCCGAGTATTTGGTCGGTGGCGCGCTGCCGCTCGATGCCGGAAAGGCACGCGCCGCGCTCGCAGCCAAGGTGGCCAAGCCGCTGGGCAAGCCGCTCCTGGAGACGGCCTACGGCGTCTACACCGTGGCCGGCGCCACCATGACCCGCGCCGTCAAAGCGGTGTCCACCTATCGCGGCCGCGACCCACGCGACTTCGTGCTCTTCGCCTTCGGCGGCAACGGTCCGGTGGCGGCGGTGGAGATCGCCCGCGAGCTGCAGATGCCCCATGTCCTGGTGCCGCCGGCACCCGGCGTATTCAGCGCCTTTGGACTCCTATTTTCCAATATCGAGCACGAGTTCGTAAAAACCTTCTTAGCGCGCAGCGCCGAGATCGAACCGACCGCGGTCGAGGATGCCTACCGGCGGCTGGAGGCCGAGGCCCGCGGCGTGATGGCGCGCGAGGGCATCGACGGCGCGCAGGTGACGATGACGCGCCTTGCCGACATGCGCTACTCGGGCCAGGCCTACGAACTGACCGTGCCGGTCGGCGCCGGCGGCCCCGACCTCGCCCGGATGGCGCGCGATTTCAGCGACGAGCACGAGCGTACCTACGGGCATCGCTCGGAAACCGACCCCGTCGACCTGGTCAACGTCAAGGTCATCGCCGGTCACGTCACCTCCACCGACCTCGCCTACGATCCGGCCAAGATGACGCAGCGCCGGGGTGGCGGGGCGCCGATGACGCGCGACGCATATTTCGGCCCAGCGCACGGACTGTTGCCGACACCGGTGATCGAGCGGGGTGACCTGACGGACCACCCACGCCAGGGGCCCCTGATCGTCGAGGAGTACGACTCGACCTGCATCGTGCCGCCGGGCTGCCAGGTGACCCTGGATGGGCTTGGCAACATCGACATCCGGCTGGGATGAGCGCCATGGCTCGCGACATCGATCCCATTACCCTTGAGGTCGTGAAAAACGCCTTGAGTTCGCTCGGCGACGAAATGGCGCTGGTTATCATGCGCAGCGCCTATTCGCCGGTGGTCCGCGACTCGATGGACTATTCGACGGCGCTATGCGACCGCCACGGCCAGATCGTCGCCCAGGGACTAACCCTGGCGGTGCAGCTCGGCGCCTTTCCCGAGATCATGGGCCACATCACCGCCGAGTACGCCGACGACACCCATCCCGGCGACATCTTCATCGCCAACGATCCCTACGGCGCCGGCGGCCAGCACTTGCCCGACATCTACGTCATCAAGCCCATTTTCCTGGGCGCTTCCCTGGAGGGCTACGCGGCCACCATGGCCCACCACAGTGACGTCGGCGGCATCGCCGCCGGCAGCGTCGCCATGCACGCCACTGAGATCTACCAGGAAGGGCTGCGGCTGCCGCTCCTCAAACTCTACGAGGGCGGCAAGCCCGTTCGGGCGCTGTTCGAAATGATCGAAAAGAATACACGCAATCCAATCCACGTGATGGGCGACCTCAGGGCCCAGCTATCCGCCTGCGACGTTGGCGAGAAGGGGCTCCAGCGGCTGATCGACAAGTACGGCGCCGCGCTCCTGCATCCCTACTTCGAAGAGTTGCAGGACCAGGCCGAGCGCATGATGATGGCCGAGATCGAGGCAATTCCCGACGGCGAATACAGCTACACCGACTACATCGACGGCTTTGGTGAGCACCCCGAGCCGTTGCAGATCGCGGTCACCCTCGGCATCAAGGGCAGCAATATCACCGTCGATTTCACCGGCACCTCGGCGCAGGTTCAGGCGGCCATCAACTGCCCCGTCGCCATGGCCAAGTCGTGCGCCTACTGCGCCATCCGCTGCATCGGCGGCCAGGAGATCCCGAACTGCCAGGGTTACATGCGGGCGGTTACCGTCATCGCTCCCGAAGGCACTATCCTCAATCCGCTTTTGCCAGCCGCTTGTGCGGCCCGTGGCGTCATGGGCTACCGCGTCTTCGACGCCATCATGGGGGCATTGGCACAGGTCGTCCCCGACAAGGTGATTGCCGCCGGCGAAGGCGGGCCGACCCTGTTCTCCATCGGTGGCTATCGCAACGGTGAGGCATTTACCCTGACCGAGGTCATGGTCGGCACCTGGGGCGCCCGCGCCGCCCGCGACGGCATCGAAGGAATATCGAACCCGGCGGCTAACCTCTCCAACCAGCCGACCGAGTTGATCGAGGCCGAATTCCCATTGCAGGTCGTGCGCTACGGCCTGGTTCCGGACTCGGGTGGCGCGGGCCGCTGCCGGGGCGGACTCGCCTTCGTCCGCGAGTTCAAGCTGTTATCGGGAGAGGCTGGCTACACCGTGCGCGCCGACCGCCGTGATCACCCGCCCTATGGCCTCAAGGGCGGCCGGGCGGGCGCACCGTCGCGCAACGTCCTCAACCACGACGGCGTCGAGCGGGAACTGCCGACCATGCCGATGGAGTCATTGCCGATGACTGCGGGGGACGCGTTTTGCCACGTCTCGGCCGGCGGCGGCGGCTTCGGCAAGCCCTTGGAGCGCTATCCCGAGCGCGTGCTGGCCGACGTCATCGACCAGAAGGTAAGTATCGAGGCGGCGCGGGGGTCCTACGGCGTCGTCGTCGATTCCACGACCCGCACCATCGACAAGGCGGCCACCAAAGCCTTGCGCGCCGAGATGGCGCGGACGTCCAGGCAGGGATAGGAGACGGCACGTGGCGATCGACCTGATCATCCGCGGCGGCACCATCCTCGATGGCGGCGGCGGCGAGCCCTTCGTTGGCGACGTGGCGGTGGGCGGCGGCACCATCGCAGAGGTCGGTCGCGTCGAGACGGATGGGGTCCCCGAGATCGACGCCGCCGCGCTTTGCGTGGCGCCCGGCTTCATCGATATTCACAGCCACTCGGATTTCACCCTCTTGATCGATCCGCGCGCCGTCAGCTCCGTCTTCCAGGGCGTGACGCTCGAGGTGGTCGGTAATTGCGGTTTTGGCTGCTTCCCGATCGATGATCCGGCCCTCGCCACCAACAACATCTACGGTTACAGCCCCGAAGTACCCCTCACCTGGACCGGTACGACCGGCTACATGGAACGCCTCGAAGAAGCAGCGCCGGCGGTCAACGTACTGACCTTGGTGCCCAACGGCCAACTCCGCCTGTCGACCGTTGGCATGGCCGACCGACCGGCAACCACGGACGAACTGCGGGGCATGACCAGAAAGCTGGAACAGAGCCTCGATGAAGGCGCCTGGGGCCTCTCTTCGGGGCTTGAATACCCTGCCGAGTCGAGCGTGCCGGAGGAGGAACTAACGGCGCTTTGCCGCACTGCCGCCAGGATGGGCGGCTATTACGCCACTCACACCCGCTGGCGCGACGACGGGGCCGCCGAGGCTGTCGAGGAGGCAATCCGCACGGCCCAGGCGTCGGAAGTCCGCCTGCAGGTTTCTCATCTTCTGCCGCGCGGCGCCCAGGACGAGTGCGAACGGTGTGTCGAGATCGTGAATCAGGCGCGCGCCGGCGGCCTCGACGTCGCCTTTGACATGCATACGCGGCTGTTCGGCACCACCTATCTGTCGACGGTGATCCCGCCGTGGGCCATGGAGGGTGGTGCGCCAGCGCTGGCCGGCCGCCTGCGCGATGGCGAGGCGAGGCGCCGCATGAAGGAATACAAGAGCATCCTGAGCGCCGGCGGCGACTGGGGTCGCGTCGTGCTGCTCGACAACGCCCGTTGGCCCGAGTACGCGCGCCGCGACATAGCCGATATCGCCGCCCAGCGCGGTCAGGAACCGTTGGACGCGATCTATGACCTGCTGGCCGGTATTGTCGAAAACCTGCATGGGCTCATGGTCATCATTCGGTGCTACACGCCCGACCAACAGCGCGAGGTGTTCGCCCACCCGCTCTGCATGCCGGCCTCGGACGCCACCGCGCTGGCTCCCGACGGGCCGCTGGCCGGTTCCGCCTTCCACGGCGCCTACACCTGGGCTTCGTGGTTTTACCGCTTCATGGTGCGCGAGACCAAGGCGTTGAGCCCGGCGCAGGCGATCCAAAAGCTGACCGCCCTGCCGGCAAGCATCCTCAAGCTGGCGCGCCGCGGACGGCTGGCGCCGGGATTCTCGGCCGACATCGCAGTCTTCGACCCCGAGACCTTCGGCGAACGCGGCACCACCTTCGAGCCCAACCAGACGGCCGCCGGCATGGTTCATGTCCTTGTCAACGGTGTGCCGACGCTCAGCGATGGGGCGCTCACCGGCCAGCGCGCGGGACGAGTCCTGCGGCGCGGCGACGAACCGGCCCACTAAGTGACGATGGACAGAAGGATATATTCTCGACACACTGGGGTAATTGCAGTGGTTGACAATACTAAGACGCTTCACCGGAATTCCAAAGGAGCGCGAACTGGACTTGAGCCCTTAACCGTTTAACAGGAGGACACGATGAGAAAGAGTTGGATTGCAGGTATCGTCGGCGGTGCCCTGATCGGCGTCGGTGCCCTGGCCGGATCGGCCGCGGCGCAAACCGTTAAATTGAAGCTCGGCCACGTAGATAACGCGCAGAGTCACTCCGGGGTTGGCGTGGATGCCTTCGCCGCCGAAGTGGCGAAGCTGAGTAACGGCACCATGAAGATAGAGGTCTTCCACTCCGGAAAGCTGGGCAACATTCCGGCCGAGATCGCCAACACCTTTTCCGGCTCGCAGGACATACACCTGATCTATCCGGAATTCCTGGCCTCCTTCGCGCCCGAGGCCAACGTGATCTCCCTTCCCTATTTGTTCAATTCGCTCGAACATCTTCAGAAGTTCTATCAAAGCGATCTGTGGAAGCCGGCCGTCGACGCCATTGAGAAGAACGGCGCCGTGCTGCTGGACAAGGGATGGTCGTGGTTCATCCACGATCCGCGCGGCTTCAACGCCACCAGGCCGGTCTTCACGCCGGCCGAACTCAAGGGCCTGAAGATGCGCATATGGGAGGCTAAGGCCGCCATCGAGACGTGGAAGGGCTTCGGCTCCAACCCCGTTGTCGTGCCGCGCCCCGAGATGTATCTGGCCTTCAAGCAGAAGATCATCGAGGGCGGCCCGGAAACGGCCGGCGTCTGGGTCGATCAAAAGAACGCCGAGATGGCCAAATACTGGATGCGGACCGAGGAGTACTACCAGATCATCAATATGATGGTGAATAAGAAGAAGTATGCATCCCTCACCGCGCAACAACAGGGCATCTTGCAACAGGCGATGACAAATGCCGGCAAGGCGTTTCGCGACTATTCATCCCAGAACTTCGAGTTGAAGAAGCGCATCGCCCGCACCAAGTACGGCGGCCACGTGATCGAGCCGGCGCTGGGACCGTGGCGCGAGGCCGGCAAGGCGACCATCGCCACGCTCGAGGCCGACGGCTTCATCCCGAAGGGCTTCGTTGCCAAGATCCGAGCCCTCGACAAGTAGGGACGACGAGGTTAGCCGCCCGGCCCCGGTCTTACCGGGGCCGGGCGGTACTCGTATCACGCGATAGGGAAGGCGGCCACGCGGAGACGGCATGCGAAGTTTCGTCGGGCGACTAGATCCCACATTCGATCGTTACCTGAAGACGAGCGGTTTCTTGTTGAACTGGATCGCCGTCATCATGTTCTGCGTCATGCTGGGCGCCAACTCCTACAACATCTTCCTGCGCACCGTCCTCGACCTGGGCACCATGTGGCACCAGGAAGTTTCCATCATGGCCGCCTTCTGGATTTATTTCGCGGCTTACGGACTGCTGAGCAAGGAAGACGGCTTCATCCGCGTCGAGTTCTTGGTCGAGCGGTTCCGGCCGCCCATCCAGTATTGGATCTTCGTCATGGTGCGGTTCGCCATCATCGCTTTTCACGTCACCTTGTTCATTTTTTGCATCAAGACCTTCAAGCTGATTTCAATCTACGAGACGCCGATCCTGCAGTGGCCCGAGTTCCTCTACTACATCCCGCTGGCGGTCGGCACCTTTGACATCATCACCACCGAAATCATCCATTTGCTGCGCACCCTGGCCTTCCCCGAGCGCCCGCCGGTCAAGGCCGGGCCGCCGCCGATCGCCGGATAGGGCGGCGCCATGATCTCGGTATGGATGCTCGTCGCATTTCTGGTTCTGGCGATTTTTCGCATTCCGGTCTGCGTTTCGATGGGTTTCGGCGCCCTGCTCGGCCTCTACCTCATGGGGCTGCCGCCCGACACGATGGTCCGCAACATGTTGGACAGCGTGCGCGCCATTCCGCTCCTGGCGGTCCCTTTTTTCATTCTCGCCGCCTCGATCATGAACCACATGGGGCTGACGCGCCGCATCTTCAATTTCGCCAGCCATCTGGTCGGCTTCATACCGGGCGGACTGGCCCAGGTGAACATCCTTTCCAGCGTCATCTTCGCCGGCATCTCGGGTTCCGCCCTGGCCGACATCGCTGGGCTCGGCACGGTGCAGATCAAGGCCATGACCGATCGCGGCTACCGGCTTGAATTCAGCGCCGCCATCACCGTCGCCTCGTCGACCATCGGGCCGATCATCCCGCCGTCGATCATGTTCATCATCTACGCCGTCAACATGGACGTTTCGATCGGCCGGTTGTTCGTGGCCGGCGTGCTGCCGGGCCTGATGATCGCCTTCGTGCTCATGGTTACGGTGTGGTTTCTGGCCAAGAGCGGTATCGAGAGCTGCCCGCCGGTCCGGCGCAGCGGCATCGGCGAGATCGGGCGTTCGTTCTTGACCGGCGGGCCGGCGATTCTGACACCGGTGATCATCGTCACCGGCATGGTCAGCGGCGTTGCCACGGCGACTGAGGCGGCGGTCCTGGCGGTCGTCTATTCCCTGCTGCTGGGCGTGCTGTATCGCGAGATCACCATCGCCAAGCTGCGCCACGCCTTCGAATCCTCCATCCGCACGACGGCCCTCATCATGTATCTGACCGGCGTCGGCTCGGTCATGGCCTTCGTCCTTACCTCGGAGCAGGCGGCCGATGTGGTGGCCGCCTTCATGCTGTCGCTGACCGACGAGACTTGGGTCCTTTTGCTTCTCATCAACATCGCCATCCTGTTCCTGGGCTGCGTGCTGGAAACCCTGCCGGCGCTGCTCATCTCGATGCCCCTGTTCGGACCGATTGCCTTCAATCTCGGCGTCGACCCCCTGCAGTTCGGGGTCATGCTCACGTTCAACTTGTTGATCGGCATCATCACGCCGCCCATCGGCATCGGACTCTATGCGATCTGCGCCATCACCGAACTGAGGCTCGAGAAGGTTGTCAAGGCGAGCGCCGTCTTCCTGCCGACCCTGGTGATCGCGCTCCTGTTGATCACCTATTTCGCGCCGCTCTCGACCTGGCTGCCCGGCGTCCTCTTCGCCGATTGACGGCCTGAGAAGGCGCCTTGCCATGGAGGACACGATGGACCACGCGTCACGCAAAAAGGAATTGGCGGGTAAGGCGCAGACCGTGCTCGGTCCCGTCGACCCCGCCGACCTCGGCATCACGCTGATGCACGAGCACCTTCTGTCCTACGCCCCGCACGTCGCCAAGGAGCCGGCGGAGGCCAGCCAGCGGGCGCGTTTCCGTGAGCCCGTCGGCTTGGGCAATCTGGGCGACATTCGGTTTGGCGGCCTATTGAATCTGGATAACTGCCGCCTCGACGACGAGGAAATGGCGATCGACGAGGCAGGGCTGTTCAAGCTGGCCGGCGGATCGACCATTGTCGAGGCGACCAGCATCGGCATCGGCCGCGACCCGCGCGGTTTGGCGCGCATCGCCCGCGCCACGGACCTCAACGTCGTCATGGGCGCCTCGTATTACGTCGACGAGACCCACCCGCCGGACCGCCGGGTGGCGGAGCGAAGCGAGGACGAGATCGCGGACGAGATCGCGCGCGACGTCTTGGACGGCGCCGATGGCACCGACGTCCGCGCCGGCTTCATCGGCGAAGTGGGGTGTTCGTGGCCGCTCACCGACAACGAGCGCAAGGTGCTGCGGGCCTCGGGCCGGGCGCAGCGACTTACCGGGGCGCCCCTGATGATTCATCCGGGCCGCAATCGCGAGGCGCCCCTTGAGATCGTCGAGGTACTGCGCGAGGTCGACACCGACCTGGGGCGCACCATCATGTGCCACGTAGAGCGCACCCTCGACCGCGAGGACGACGTGAAACAACTGGCCGAGACGGGCTGCATCCTCGAGTACGACCTGTTCGGCTACGAGAATTCATACTACCCCTGGGACCTGGAGGTTGACATGCCGACCGACGCCCAGCGCCTGCACCGCATCCGGTGGCTTATCAGCGAGGGTTTTGGCGAGCGGCTCGTCATATCTCAGGACGTCTATTTCAAGTACAAGCTCGCCCGCTACGGCGGACACGGCTACGCACATATCTTGAAAAACGTGGTGCCGATGATGCGCCGCCAGGGCTTTTCCGAGGAGGAAATCCAAACCATCCTGGTCGACACGCCGCGGCGCTATCTCACTTTCGCCTAAGCGCAGAGACGGCAGGCAATCAGAGTGGCCAGTGGGGTCGACAATGGAGAGGAACACAAACCAAGCACGGCTCTATGAGGAGCAGGGCTACCTGTTTCCGCTGCCCGCCCTGACGACCGAGGAAGTGGGCTGCTATCGGGGTGAGGTGGAGGGCCTATTGGCGAACCACGGCGCAACTGGCCGCCAGGTGCTGCGCCACAAAGGCCACGTGGCCCTGGCGTGGTTGGCCGAGCTGGTCCGCCACCCGGTGATCATCGAGCCGGTGTCAGACATCCTCGGTCCCGACATCCTGTGCTGGACCACCAACTTCTTTATCAAGGAGCCGCGCAGCCCCGGTTTCGTGTCGTGGCACCAGGACGCCACATATTGGGGACTAAACTCGGACGAGGTGCTGACCGCCTGGGTGGCGCTCAGCACCAGCAGGCCGGAGTCGGGTTGCATGGGATTTGTCCCCGGCAGTCACCAGATGCGCCAGATCCCCCATCACGACACCTTCGATCCCGACAACCTGTTGACCCGCGGCCAGGAAATCGAGGTCGACGTGGATTCCGGTTCGGTGGTGGACGTGGTGCTGCGCGCCGGTGAGATGTCGTTGCACCACGTACTGATGGTGCACGGCTCGGGACCCAACGCTTCGGACGAGCCTCGGATCGGCGTCGCCATTCGTTACATGCCGACCCGTATTCGTCAGCTTCTCCCGCACCGGGACACCGCGACGCTGGTTAATGGCAGCGATACCTTCGGCCACTTCGAACTCGAGCAGCAACCGCTCTCCAACATGGACCCAGCGGAGCTTGCCTATGCCCAAACCATCATCGCCCGCCACACAGCCATCCTCTATGAAGGCGCCCGCCTAAAATTCCCACAATGTGATGAGCGCGACGCTTAACAGATAGGTCTCCACGCCAGTCTCTTTTTTTTGGGTAAAATGACGAACACCGTGACGGCACGAATTTTCAGAAATATCGATTATTGGTAAACAATTGGTTAATCGGGATGCCCCAAAACGGCGCTGCCTGACACCGTGACGAGTCAGGTTCGTTCAGCGAGCATTCTGCGATGATGGCGGGTCTGCGATGTGGCGGACCAGGCCGGCGGCGACTAACGCGTGGCCCCGCACCGTCCAATGGTCGTCGAGAATAAAGGTGTCATCCGCTTTTAGGCCCGCTGCGACATCGATGATTCTAATGCTACGCCCAAGGGTGGGGTCGCCGGTCAGGCGCTTGGCAAGCGCGGCGCCAAAACGTTGGTGTCGTCCCCGCGAGGGCCGGTAATCGAAGACCAGTACAGGAGTATCGCCGGCCGCCTGGGCAATCCTGCGCAACAGGGGCATGAGGACGTCGACCTCTTGATCTGGGCTGGGCGGCGGCGTGCTTTTAAAAACGGCGCTTATTGATATGCGGAGGACCGAATAAATGTACTTGAAGGGAAAGTAGCGCGTGTTTTTCGCCGCCTTCCTGGCCAGCCTGTCGAAGCGTTCCTTGTCGCTCGGGCGCAAATTTCCGTGGCGGGCGAAGAATTCGTTCTCGGCGTAATCATTTTCGCCGTATTGCAAGATCACGAATTTTAGGTTCGATCGGTCAAGTTTTTCAAAGACCAGGGCTTCGCGTACGGTTCCATAGGACGAGATACCGGTGTTGAGGGTCTTGAGCCCAGTCGCCCGGGCCACCTTTTGCGGGAATGCCTCGTCCTGTTCCACCCCCCATCCCATGGTATAGGAATCGCCCAGAAATATGATGTCCGGCGCCACCAGCGCTTCTTCTTCATCGCGCAGGCCGGCGGAGTTTATCCGGAAATGGGTGTCGAACTCTCGATTGGTGAACCGGCACTGGCCGGGCCTGAGAGTATAGAGCACCTGTTCGTCGTAGCGGCTGCACTGGGGGTCCATATTGATTTGGATACGGTCGCGGTGGTTGTAGATACGAATCACCGCGACGCTTACCGGTTCGGGCATGAAACGCAGAGCCGCCGGATTGCGTAACAGGTATTCCACCAAAATCTCAAAACCCGCCAGCGGGGTCCCGACGAGGATGGCGACCGCCGTGACGCGGACAGCCCACCACCGAATGTGCCGACGAATTGTCATGGTCGGGCGAGGCAGTATCCGAGGGCGATCGACCGGCGACGCATAGCACGTTGCGGAACCGGCATTTTCAGTACGGTCTCCAACATGAGGGGATCATATCCCCGGACCGCCGCCGAGGAAACTAGGCAGTCCGACGCCGCTCCTTGAATCTGCTATCATCATCGTCTGCCGGGACAAGAGGCAGTCGCAAAGCCAACGGAAGACCACTAAACGGAGAAAACCATGACCATTAAACGTGGACCAGAGAGTTACCCCGGCCGGACCCGGCGGGTCGAATATGGCGGTTTAGTCCATCTCGTAATGTCGGCGGAAGACAAATCGGTATCCATCGGAGGTCAGACTGAAGAGTGCCTTGCCAAAATCGACGCTCTTCTGGCCGAGGCGGGCACCGATAAATCGAGGCTGGTAACGGCAACGATCTACGTCGCGGACATGGCACTAAAGGACGAAATGAATGACGTTTGGGTAGCATGGGCCGACCGCGACAATCCTTGCGCGCGCGTCTGTGTCGGGGTTGAGCTTACGCATCAGGCCGACCCGTCCCAACCGCATTTGGTCGAAATCGCGGTTAGCGCCGCCATCGATTAGCGCGCGATCGGTCTAAAGGGGACTCGTTACGTCATGTGCCGCTGGCTCGCTTATTCAGGACCACGCATCCTCCTGTCGTCGCTCATCTTGGCGCCGGAGAACTCGGCGGCGGCGATCAGGTTATTGTCGGCGCTGGCGGCAACCCGTACACCAACCGGTGTACCCCCGCCCATCATGCCGTCGGCAGGGGGACGGGCTAGACCCGCAGCGAGATTAAAGGTGTACACCGTGCCGGGAGGCACCCGGCCCAGAGGCCGAGTTGAAGGGGGTGCGGCGGGGCGTTGGGAGGTCTAGCGAGGGGCCTTCACGGCATGGAGTGCTTTCAAGCCGTGCTAAGTTTGGCGGGCGGCTTTATTAATATAATACTTTGCACCTGACATCGAATAGAAGTTTGTCTGCTCAGTCACTCTATTATACGGAGACGAATAAACAACATAATAACCATTTTTTTGTCTATATATTCCATAATGCTTGTATTCTTCAATAAACATCCAATCTCTTATATTGGGCTTCCATGGTTGTTTGTAGAGTTTATATTTTGTAGAATTTTGTGTATCCCGGGTTCAGCCGACCGAACTATTGCCGTCATGTAGACAACCATGCGGACCCTGTCCAGCCCATAGGTCCGCGCCGCGGACAGGAAGCTGACACCAACCGCCCCCGCCACCTACAATCGCCCCATGGTTGCACGGGTCAATACAGTCGCCTTCCACGGAATTCAGGTCCTGGACGTCGACGTCCAAGTGCAGATGGCGAACGGCCTACCGGCCTTCACCATTGTCGGCTTGCCCGACAAGGTGGTCGCCGAGAGCCGCGAGAGGGTGCGCGGGACGGATAGGATAAGCGGATGGCGATGATCGGCGTCGATGTTGGCGGCACATTCACGGACTTGGTGGTGTTCGACCCCGGGACCGGCCAAATCGCGACCGCCAAGGTTCCGTCGACGACGGGAGACCTGACAGAGGGTTTTATCCGGGGTTTGAAGAGCCTCCATGTCAGCTTGGATCGGGTCAGCCGATTGCTGCACGGCACGACGGTGGCCACCAATGCTGCCATTGAGCGAAAAGGGGCGCGCACCGCTGGTATCTTTACCAAGGGGTTTCGCGATGTTCTTGCCATCGGAACCGGTCAACGGTTTACCGGCGGCCTATTCGATCCCAAGTTTCGTCAGGCAAAACCCCTCATCGGCAGATCGCTGTCGTTCGAGATGGGCGAGCGCACCGACCATCGCGGTCGGGAACTCTCGCCCTTGAACGAGCACGATCTGGCGCACGTGGCGGCACGGCTTGAAGACGCGGCCGTTGAGGCCGTGGCCATATGCTTCCTCCATTCCTATGCCGATGAAAGCCACGAATTGGCCGTCGAGACCTACCTGAGAGATCGACTGCCGAACGTATTCGTATGCCGCTCCGGGGACGTGCTTCCTCAAATCCGGGAATATGAACGCTTCACCACCACGGCATTCAACGCCTACCTGGGTCCCGTCGTTGAGGGCTATCTGTCTCATCTCCAGGACCGGCTGCGCAAAGGCGGCTACGCCCGCGATTTGCTGCTCATGACGAGCAACGGTGGCGTCATATCCGCCGAACATGCCTCGCGCTATCCGGTAAGCACAGTTCTTTCCGGACCCGCCGGCGGGGTCAGCGCGGGTATGGTTCTCGGCGGGGCGCTGAACATACCGGACCTCATCACATGCGATATGGGCGGCACCAGCACCGATGTCTGCCTGATCAAGAATCTTCGTCCCGCCCTTGCGGCGCAGCGCATCGTGGGCGGATTGCCGCTCCGCGTGCCCCAGTTGGATATCAATACGGTCGGGGCCGGGGGCGGAAGCATCGCTCGTGTCGACCCTGACGGCACCTTCCACGTGGGTCCCGAGAGCGCGGGCTCCGTTCCAGGCCCGGCTTGTTACGCCGCCGGTGGTGAGGCCGCCACCGTCACGGACGCCAATCTGGTCCTGGGTCGGTTAAGCGCCGGCACTTTGTTGGGCGGCGCGTTGAGCTTGCAGCCTGAATTCGCCCGAGGCGCCGTGGAGAAGATCGCCCTTGGACTGGGACTTACCGAAGTTCACGCGGCCGCCGAAGGAGTCGTCCAGCTCGCCGTCGCCAACATGGCGAGCGCCATTCGAGAGGTCTCCATCGAACGCGGCGAGGACCCGCGGCCATTTACGCTCGTGGCGTTTGGCGGCGCCGGACCGATGCACGGCTGCGAGGTGGCTCAGAACTTGGGGCTATCACGGGTCATCGTTCCCCTCTTTCCGGGAAACTTTTCGGCCCTCGGCCTCCTGGCGTCGGATCTCCGCCACGAGTTCCTACGCAGCTACCTGACTCTCGTGGACGAGGCCGATCTGGAGGCCGTTGGCGGAATGCTCCG
>JASLLZ010000008.1 GCA_030746775.1 Rhodospirillales bacterium
CTTTGTCCAATCTTGGACTGTTGCAATTTATATGATTAGGCAATGTTCGTCACGCCCTATTTAACCGGACGTGGTGATGGCGATCGTCGAACGCGCCGCTGGGCGTGCCCAAATACACCCGACGAGACCGAATAATGCGCTCGGTTAGCCCTTCGTTAAGCGCCCCGTGAGAGGATAGGGGCATGAACAGATGTATCTTGATATCGGCAACCCTGGCGGGCGTGCTCCTCGCCGCCGTGCCCGATGGCCGGGCGGCAGGCAAACTCACCGTGAGCGAGAAGGATTGCGCCGCGATCGCGAGGCACGCGCCGGCGGCGGACGTCGCTTTCAAACCCGGCATCGACACCTGGGGGCGCCAGGTGGCGCCGGCCGACTTGGGCGGCGGCTCGCCGATCAAGCCGCCCCGGGAGATCACCATCGAAATCGGCATCGACATGGAGGAGAAATACGGCCTCGGCGCCGGCGGCGATTACACCGCCACTGCCAATGTCGGCAAGGTAAACGTGAAAGACGGCCAGGTTACCTTCAACGGACAGCCCTTGGGCAATCGGCAACAACGGGCCGTTTCCCGGGCCTGCCGCGATACATACGAGAAGTGACGGAATTGGCCGCCAGCGGGCATTGATGTGTCGCCGGGCATGGCCTAAAGTCCCGCCGGCCGCCGGGGAATTCGTTCGCCGCCGGCGCGAAAGGCGAGATATCCATGCGATTGACCAAATTCTTCCTGCCCACCCTGAAAGAGACCCCGGCGGAGGCACAGATCGCCTCGCATCGGTTGATGTTGCGCGCCGGCGCCATTCGCCAGGCCAGCGCCGGCATTTATTCGTGGCTGCCCTTGGGCTTCCGTGTCCTCAAGAAAATCGAACAAATCGTGCGCGAGGAACAGGACGCGGCCGGTTTTCAGGAAATGCTGATGCCCACCATCCAGCCGGCGGAATTGTGGCGCGAAAGCGGCCGCTACGACGATTACGGCAAGGAGATGCTGCGCATCCAGGACCGCCACGAGCGCGACATGCTGTTCGGTCCGACCAACGAGGAACTGATCACCGACATATTCCGCGCCTCGGTGCGCAGTTACCGCGATCTGCCCCAGTTGCTCTATCACATCCAGTGGAAGTTCCGCGACGAAGTGCGGCCGCGCTTCGGCGTCATGCGCGGGCGTGAATTCCTGATGAAGGACAGCTACTCGTTCGACCTCGACTACGAGGCCGCCAAACGGTCCTACAACAAGATGTTCATCGCCTATCTGCGCACCTTCGAGCGCATGGGTTTGAAAGCCATTCCCATGCGCGCCGACAGCGGCCCGATCGGCGGCGACATGAGCCACGAATTCGTCATCCTGGCCGAAACCGGCGAAAGCGAGGTGGGCTGTCACCGTGACTTCATCGACATGGATTGGATAAGCTCCGACATCGGCTATGAAGACGACCTGCAACCCCTCGTCGACGGCTTTACCGCCAAGTACGCCGCCACCGACGACCAACGTGATGGGGAACAGGAAAAAGCTCTGGGCGACGACCTGGTCGTTGGACGCGGCATCGAGGTCGGCCATATCTTTCATTTCGGCAACAAGTATTCCAAGGCCATGAACGCCCTGGTCACCGGTCCCGACGGCGCGGATGTCGCCGTCGAGATGGGATCCTACGGAATAGGAGTGTCGCGCCTGGTCGGCGCCATCATCGAAGCCTTCCACGACGACGATGGCATCATTTGGCCGGAACCCGTGGCCCCGTTCCGCGTCGGCCTGATCAATATCAAGGTCGGCGACGATGCTTGCGCCGAGGCCTGCGGAAATCTATACGAGGCCCTGCAAGCCGGTGGCGTCGAGGTACTTTACGACGACCGCGACCTGCGCCCGGGGGTCAAGTTCGCCGGCATGGACCTGATTGGGCTACCGTGGCAGGTAGTGGTCGGGCCGCGCGGCCTCAAGAACGGCCTCGTCGAGCTTAAGGAACGCAAGACCGGCGAACGCCAGGAACTGAGCATCGAGTCCGTTCTCGCGCGCCTCGCCACCTGAACCGCGATGACGACGCCAGCGGAGGTGGACTGACGGTGTTTTCCTTCTTCGAGAGAATGGTGGCCATGCGCTATTTGCGCTCGCGCCGCCGTGAAGGTTTCATCTCCTTCATCACCTGGATGTCGCTTCTCGGCATCGCGCTCGGCGTCGCCACGCTGATAATCGTGATGGCGGTGATGAACGGCTTTCGCCACGAACTCCTAAGCCGCATCTTGGGACTCAACGGCCACCTCAGCGTCTATGGGACCCTCAACGCGATGAGCGACTTCGACCCCATGGCCGAAAAGGTGCGCGGCGTTCCCGGCGTGGTTTCCGTCACTCCGGTCATCGAGGGCCAGGTGATGGCGACGGCGCGCGGCGTCGCCCGTGGCGCCGTGGTGCGCGGCGCCCGCCCGGCCGACTTGGCGGCGCGTCCCCTCATCGCCGACAACATCATATCGGGTTCGCTGGCCGATTTCGGCGGCGCTGACACCGTGCTCGTCGGCCAGCGCCTGGCCAATCGCCTGGGCCTGACGGTGGGCGATGCGATCACCCTGATCTCGCCGCAAGGCACCGCCACCGCCTTTGGCACCGTGCCGCGCCTGCGCTCGTACCGCATCGCGGCGACCTTCGAAATCGGCATGTACGAATACGATTCAAGCTTCGTCTTCATGCCTCTGTCGGCGGCCCAGCTGTATTTTAGAATGCCCGATGCGGTGTCGTATCTGGAGGTCATGATCGACGACGCCGAGCAGACGCGCGAGCGCGCCGCCGAGGTTGCCCAGGCGCTCGGCGGGCGGCGGCGTATTCACGACTGGCAACAATCCAACGCCAGTTTCTTCAACGCCATCCAGGTCGAACGCAACGTCATGTTCCTGATCCTGACGCTGATCATCGTGGTGGCGGCGTTCAACATCGTCTCCAGCATGATCATGCTGGTCAAGGACAAGGGCCGCGACATCGCCATCCTCAGGACCATGGGCGCTACGCGCGGCATGATCATGCGCATCTTCCTTCTCAGCGGTGCCAGCGTCGGCGTTATCGGTACTTTGTTGGGCTTTACCTTGGGTCTCGCCTTTGCGCTCAACATCGAAACCATTCGCCGGTGGATCGAGGGCCTGACCAACACCGAGCTGTTCGCCGCCGAGATCTACTTCCTGTCTCACCTGCCGGCTAAGATCGATCCGACCGAGGTGGCGGCGGTGGTGGTCATGGGATTGGGACTGTCGTTTCTCGCCACGCTCTATCCGTCGTGGCGCGCGGCGCGCATCGACCCGGTCGAGGCCCTGCGCTATGAGTGAGCACCGGCCATGAACGATGTCGTACTGAAACTTTCCGGCGTGGAGCGGACGTATCGTCAGGGCCGCGTCGACCTGGAGGTCCTGCGCGGTATCGACCTAGAAGTGCGAGCCGGCGAGATCGTCGCCCTGGTCGGGCCGTCGGGCGCCGGCAAGTCGACCTTGCTGCACGTCGCCGGGCTGTTGGAACCCCCGGACGGCGGCGAGGTTACGATCAGCGGCGAGGCCGCCGGCGCCCTCAACGACGACGGCCGCACGCGGCTGCGCCGCCACAACATTGGTTTCGTCTATCAATACCATCATCTGTTGCCTGAATTCTCGGCGCTCGAGAACATCGTCGTGCCTCAGATGATTGCTGGACTGGGGCTCCGCAAGGCGCGTTCGCGGGCCGGGGAGTTGTTGAAAAGCCTGGGCCTAAGCAAGCGCCGCAATCACCGTCCCGGCAAACTTTCGGGCGGCGAGCAGCAGAGGGTGGCCATCGCCCGCGCCTTGGCCAACGTACCCCGGCTTCTGCTTGCCGACGAACCGACGGGCAACCTGGATCCGACAACGGCGGCCGGGGTCTTTTCGGTGCTTTTGCAACTGGCGCGCGGCGCCGGCCTGGCTGGCGTGGTCGCCACCCATAACCCCACCCTGGCGGCCTCCCTCGACCGCACGCTTCGCCTGGAAGGCGGCGTCCTGATAGCGGAGTAGGGGGGCTCGGCGTCCCTTGCCATGGCGCTTTGATCGGCCGCTCCCTGTGGGTAAGGATCGATTTCTTGGGGATAAGTCTCAATCACGCACTGACACGGGGGCGGGGCTGTGAAATCCTGTCTTAATACCAAGGGTCAGTGATGATGCCCCACGCCGATTTCGTTCACTTGCGCGTCCACTCCGCCTATTCCCTCCTTGAAGGGGCAATCCGCATCGGGGATCTGGTGGCGAAGTGCGGCGCCGAAAGTATGCCGGCGGTGGCAATCACGGACACCGACAACCTGTTCGGGGCGCTCGAATTCTCATCGGCCTCGGCGGCCGGGGGCATCCAGCCGATCATCGGTTGCCAGTTGAGCCTCGCCCCCGACGGAGCGGAAGAATTGCGCCCCGGCGCGCGCAATGGTGGACACAAGGCGCCGGCCGTCCTGATCGTCGTGGTCCAGAACGAAACCGGCTATGCCAACCTTTTGAAACTGGTCTCGAGCGCCTATCTCGATGTCGACGACGCCAGCCGGCCCCAGGTGCCGTTGTCGGTCGTCGAGGCGCATGCCGAAGGCCTGATCGCCCTCACCGGCGGGGCGGCCGGTCCTGTCGGGCGCCACCTGACCGACGGCCAGGGGGAAAAGGCGGAGGCGGCACTCCTGCGTCTGGCGGCGGCATTTCCCGGCCGCCTTTACGTCGAAGTGTCGCGTCACGGCCTGGATGGCGAGGCGGCGATCGAGCCGGCCCTGATCGACCTGGCCTACCGTCACGATCTTCCCCTGGTCGCCACCAACGAGGCCTTCTTCATCGATGCCGAGATGTTCGAGGCCCACGACGCCCTGCTTTGCGTCGCCGAGAACCGCTATGTCTCCCAGAACGACCGGCGGCGTCTCAACGCTGAATTTCGGTTCAAGTCGGCGGCCGAGATGCGCCAACTCTTCGCCGATCTGCCCGAGGCCCTCGACAACACCGTCGTCATCGCCCGACGCTGCGCCTTCATGGCCGAAACCCGCGAGCCCATCTTGCCACCCTATGCGACGGTTGAAGGGCTCAGCGAGGCCGAGGAATTGCGCCGCCAGGCCCAAGACGGATTGGAGCGGCGCTTGACGGCGCAAGCGCTCGGCCCCGACACCTCGGCCGAGGAGCGCGAGAAGCGGGCGCGGCCCTACCGCGAGCGCCTGGACTACGAGCTTGGCGTCATTGTCGAAATGGGGTTCGCCGGCTACTTCCTGATCGTTTCCGAATTCATCCGCTGGGCCAAGGAACATGGCATTCCGGTGGGGCCGGGCCGCGGTTCGGGGGCCGGTTCGGTGGTCGCCTGGTCGCTGACCATCACCGATCTGGATCCTCTGCGCTTTGGGCTTTTGTTCGAACGCTTCCTTAATCCGGAGCGGGTGTCGATGCCTGACTTCGACATCGATTTTTGCCAGGACCGCCGCGACGAGGTCATCCGCCACGTCCAGGACAAGTACGGCGCCGACCGGGTCGCCCAGATCATCACCTTCGGCAAGCTTCAGGCCCGCGCCGTCCTGCGCGACGTGGGCCGGGTATTGGAGATGCCCTATCCGCAGGTCGACCGCATCTGCAAGCTGGTCCCCAACAACCCGGCCAATCCGGTGACCCTGGATCAGGCCATCGCCGGCGAGCCGCAGCTCCAACAAATGGTTGCCGACGAACCGGCGGTGGAGCGGCTGATCGGCTTTGCGCGCCAGTTGGAGGGTCTCTACCGTCACGCCTCGACCCACGCCGCCGGCGTGGTCATCGGCGACCGGCGGCTCGACGAACTTGTGCCCCTCTATCGCGATCCGCGTTCCACCACGCCGGTCACCGGCTTCAATATGAAGTATGTCGAGCAGGCGGGCTTGGTGAAATTCGACTTTCTCGGCCTCAAGACCCTCACCGTGCTGTCCACCGCCGTCGGGCTGTTGGGCGCACGGGGGGTCGAGTTGGACCTGGCCGAGCTTCCCCTCGACGATGTCGCCACCTTTAAGATGATCGAAAGCGGCGACACCACCGGCATCTTCCAGTTGGAAAGCTCGGGCATGCGCGATGTCCTGCGCAAGCTTCGCCCCGACACCTTCGAAGACATCATCGCCGTGGTGGCGCTCTATCGCCCGGGACCGATGGACAACATCCCCAGTTACATCCGCCGCAAGCACGGCGAGGAAACGCCGGACTATCTCTATCCGAACCTAAAGGGCATCCTCGAAGAGACCTTCGGCATCATGATCTATCAAGAACAGGTCATGCAGATCGCCCAGGAATTGGCTGGTTTCAGCCTGGGCAAAGCCGATCTTCTGCGCCGCGCCATGGGCAAGAAGATCAAGGCGGAGATGGACGAACAGCGCCAGGCCTTCGTCGACGGCGCCACCGCGCGAGGCGTGCCCGAGGGTAAGGCGGCGAACATTTTTGAACTGGTGGCCAAGTTCGCCGGTTACGGCTTCAACAAATCCCATGCCGCGGCCTATGCCCTGGTCGCCTACCAAACCGCTTACCTCAAGGCCAATTATCCGGTTGAATTCCTTGCCGCCTCGATGACGCTCGACATCAACAACACCGACAAGCTCAACGTCTTCAACCAGGAACTGAGCCACCTGGGCATCGCGCTCCTGCCGCCCGACATCAACGCCTCGGCGGCAACCTTCACGGTCGGAATCGATAGTGCCGGGGCGCCCGGTATCCGCTATGCCCTCGGCGCCCTCAAGAACGTCGGCGCCGGCGCCATGGAGGCCCTGGTCGGCGAACGCCAGGCCACCGGCCCGTTCAAGGACATGGACGACTTTGCCCGTCGCCTGGACGCCCGCGCCGTCAACAAGCGCCAGTTGGAGAACTTGGTGCGGGCCGGTGTCTTCGACAATCTGAACCCGAACCGCAAGCAGCTATTCGAAGCGGTCGAAACCTTGCTCCGTCAGGCCAGCGCCGCCGCCGATGACCGCGACAGCGGCCAAATCGGCTTGTTCGGCGAGACCTCCCTGCCGGCCGATACGTTGCGGCTCTGCGAAACGGCGGACTGGCCCCGCCTCGAACGCCTGAGAGAAGAGCTCGACGCCGTCGGGTTCTACCTGTCGGGCCATCCCCTGGACGCTTACGCCAAGAGTCTCAAGCGTGCCAAGGCGCGCTCCTACGCCGAGGTGGTGGGAGACGGCCACTCCGGCCCCGTCACCTTGGCGGGAACGGTCAACGCCAAGAGACTGCGGACATCCAAGACAGGCAGCCGCTTCGCCTTCGTGCAGCTTTCCGACACCTCGGGCATGTTCGAGTTGACCGTGTTCTCCGAGGTGCTGGGCAGCTGCGCCGAGGCGCTGGAGGTCGGCAGCTCTATTCTCGTCAAGGCCACGGCGCAGTTCGAAGGCGAGGCGGTGCGTCTGACGGCGCTTGCGGTCGAATCCCTCGACAACTATACGGCCCGTACCGCCGAGGGCCTGAGAGTGGTCCTCCGCAGCGCCGAACCGCTGGCCCCGCTGCAACGCATGTTGGCGGACCAAGGGGGAGGTCGGAACGGCGCCCAAGGCCGGGTGACGGTGGTTTCGCGGCTCGACGACCTGACCGAGGTGGAAATTGGCCTGCCCGGGCGCTACGTCGTCTCGCCGGCCGTCCTGCGGGCGCTGCAGGCCATTCCCGGCGTCGTCGCCGTGGAGGAAACCTGAACACCCGGTCATTGCCGGCCTTTTTCCTTGCAAGTCGTGGCGCGGGAGGCTAACACTCGGCGCGTTAAATTCACACGCGGGCCTGCGGCCGCCGGAAACCCTACCCGGATGGCTGTTCCGGTGCCCAATCCCGACCCCGGACGGGCGGGATGGGGCGATGCCCGCGGAGGTTCAACCGGAGAAAGGAACGTATCGTGGCTTTGCCAACCTTTACCATGCGCCAGCTTCTGGAAGCCGGCGTGCACTTTGGGCATCGGACGCGGCGCTGGAACCCAAAAATGGCGCCCTACCTGTTCGGGGTGCGCAAAGACATCCACATCATCGATCTGCAGCAGACGGTGCCGCTTCTTCACCGCGCCATGGTGGCGGTCCGCGATATCGTCGCCGGCGGCGGGCGGGTGCTGTTCGTCGGCACCAAGCGCCAGGCCTCGGATCAAATCGCCGAGGCGGCCAAGCGCTGCGGTCAGTACTACGTCAATCATCGCTGGCTCGGCGGCATGATGACGAACTGGCGAACGATTTCGAATTCGATCAAACGGCTGCGCGACGTCGAGGAACAATTGACCGAAGACGGCGTCGGCGGCCTGACCAAGAAAGAGACGCTTCGCCTGCACCGCGAGCGGGACCGCTTGGACCGGGCGCTCGGCGGTATTAAGGAGATGGGTGGACTGCCCGACGTGTTGTTCGTTGTCGACACCAACCGCGAGGACATCGCGGTGGCCGAGGCCAACAAGATCGGCATTCCGGTGGTCGGCGTCGTTGACAGCAATAGCAATCCAGCCGGCATCGACTATCCTATACCGGGCAACGACGATGCCATCCGCGCCATCCGTATTTATTGCGAATTGGTGGCGGGATCGGTACTCGACGGTATCCAGGTGGAAATTACCGCCTCGGGCGGTGACGTGGGCGAAGGCGACGAGTCACCCGCCGAGGACCTTCCGGCCGCGGAAGGTGAGACCGTCGACAAGGATAAGGGCGGCGAAGCCCCCGCCGACGACGACGCGAAGAAAGACGATGCGGAGTCCGCCGAGGGGGCGGCCGGTGACGCGGTTGTTGCGCAAAAGGAGAAAGGCCGGCCCCAAGACTCTGCCGCCCAGGAACCCGCCGGCGATACCGCCGCGGCGGCCAAGGATGGCGCAAGCGCCAAGGCGAAAGCCCCTTCCGCCAAACAGGCCCAGCCTCCCAAAGACAAGCCCGCCGCCGAGGCAAAACCGAAAGACAAACCGGCCGCCGAGGCCGCGGCAAAGGACAAGCCCGCCGCCGAGGCAAAACCGAAAGACAAACCGGCCGCCGAGGCCGCGCCGGAGGCCGAAGCGGACAAGACGGAAGCGTAATCCATCGGGCGACGAGCGGCCACAACCGGAGTTCAAAGGCCTATTCTTTAGGTCATTAAAACAATAAGTTAACGAAGTTTATTAAGATAAAGGATCGGAAATGACCGAGATCACTGCTGCTCGTGTCAAGGAGCTCCGCGATAAAACGGGGGCCGGCATGATGGACTGCAAGAAGGCGCTGACCGAAGCCGACGGCGATCTCGAGGCCGCCGTCGATTGGCTGCGCAAAAAGGGATTGTCGGCGGCGGCGAAAAAGGCCGGGCGAGCCGCGTCCGAGGGATTGGTCGGGGTCGCCGTTGCGGAAAATAGGGGCGCCGTGGTCGAAGTCAACGCCGAGACTGATTTTGTCGCCCGCAACGAAACGTTTCAGGAATTCGTCAATGGTGTCGCCCAACTGGCACTCGACGGGGCGATCGATGATATCGAGACCCTCAAGAAAACCGCCTATCGGGAAACGCGAAAAACGGTCGACGAACAGCTCACCGAACTGATCGCCACCGTCGGCGAAAATATGTCTTTGCACCGCGTCGCCGTGTTGTCCCCCAGTCCAGGCGTGGTGGCGTCCTATATGCACAATGCCCTGGCGCCGGGTCTGGGCAAGATCGGGGTTCTGATCGCCCTGGAAACCACGGCTCGCGCCGATCAGATGCAGGCGTTGGGCAAGCAGTTGGCGATGCACGTGGCGGCAACGGCGCCCCAGGCTATTTCGCGCGACACCATCGACGCCGCGCTTGTCGAACGCGAAAGGGCGGTATTGGCCGAACAGGCGCGGGCCAGCGGCAAGCCAGAGGAGATCGTCGAAAAAATGGTCGAAGGCCGGCTTAAACGCTACTTCGAGGAGGTCAGCCTTCTCGACCAGACCTACGTCATCGACGGAGAGCGCAAGATCGCCCAGGTTCTCGACGATGCCGCCAAGGAGGCCGGGGCGCCGATCGCCATTGCCGGTTTCTTGCGCTTCGCGCTTGGCGAAGGGATCGAGCGCAAGCACGAGGATTTTGCCAGCGAAGTGGCCTCGGTTCTCAAAAACTGACCGCCGGCGGTCGATGCGCCGAGCTTGTGCCTGGCAGGCAACGCTCGTTTGAAATATACAAAGACCGTTTGATGGCGGATGGTGTATGATCCGGCGCGTCGGGGGAGGCCCATGTCAAAAACACCAAAGTACCGACGGGTTCTTTTAAAGCTGTCGGGCGAGGGTTTGATGGGCGATCGGCCCTATGGTCTCAATCCGGAGACAGTGGAACGTATCGCCGATGAGATTATCGCCGTCTTCGAGATGGGCGTCCAAGTCTCCTTGGTCATCGGCGGCGGCAATATTTTTCGCGGCGTTTCCGCCGCCGCCGCCGGCATCGAGCGAACTAGCGCCGATTACATGGGAATGCTGGCCACCGTGATCAACGCCTTGGCCCTGCAAAGCGTCGTCGAACGCAAGGGCGCCCCGACCCGCGTCTTATCGGCCATTCCCTTGGCCACCGTGTGCGAGCCTTACATCCGCCGCCGGGCCATCCGCCACATGGAGAAGGGACGGGTGGTGATTTTGGCCGCGGGTACCGGAAATCCGTTCTTCAGCACGGATACCGCGGCGGCCTTGCGGGCCGTGGAGATGGACTGTGAAGTGCTCCTGAAGGGGACCCAGGTTGACGGTGTCTACAGCGCCGACCCCAAAAAAGTGGCTGATGCGCAACGATTCGACGGGCTTACGTATCAAGAGGTGCTAAGCCGCAATCTAAAGGTGATGGACGCCTCCGCCATTGTTCTGGCGCGAGAAAACGATGTTCCCATTTTGGTGTTCTGTATTCAAAGTCCGGGGGCGTTCGCCGATGTCATCACCGGCACCGGCACCTACACCGAAATCAACGGAGGGGGCTAAGGTCATGGATTTCGATGCCATTGCTAAGGATGTCCGGCGGCGCATGGAAGGGGCCGTCGAGGTGTTACACAAGGAATTCGCGGGATTGCGGACGGGGCGGGCCTCGACCAGCTTGCTGGAACCTTTGACGGTGGACGCCTATGACACCCAGATGCCGATGAGCCAAGTGGGGACCCTCGGTGTCCCCGACCCGCGCATGCTGACGGTGCAGGTTTGGGACAAGGCCTTGGTCAAGGCGGTGGAGCGGGCCATATTGGAATCAGGACTGGGCCTCAATCCGTCGACGGAGGGACAAGTGATCCGGCTTCCGATTCCGTCATTGAGCGAAGAACGGCGCGCCGAACTGGCGAAAGTGGCGACCAAATACGCCGAGGAGTCCCGAATCGCCGTCAGAAACGTGCGCCGCCACGCAATGGACAACCTGAAACGGGCCGAAAAAGATGGTGAGGTTTCCGAAGATGAGCACCACGACTATGCTCAGGAGATACAGAATCTGACCGACGAATACGTCAAGAAGATCGATGAGTCGGTCGAAAACAAGGAAAAGGAAATCATGCAGGTCTGAACCGATGAAGGCACTTTCGTTGCATAACCAGGCGCCGTCGCCGCCGGCCCATGTCGCCATCATCATGGATGGCAACGGGCGTTGGGCCGGGGCACGCGGCCTGCCGCGCACCGCCGGCCACAAGCACGGCGCCGAGTCGGTCAAGCGCGCGGTGCGCAGTGCCGTCGAGATGGGGATTTCCTTTCTCACGCTCTATGGGTTCTCGTCGGAGAACTGGAAGCGCCCCGAGGCCGAGGTCAACGACCTTATGGGACTGCTGCGTTTTTACCTTAGAAGCGAGATCGCTTCCTTGCATGAGCAAGGCGTCCGGTTTCGTGTCATCGGCGAGAGACAGCGCCTGGCCCCCGATATCGTAGCCTTGATCGAGGATGCGGAGAGACAGACCGCCGCCAACTGTATCCTGACCTTGGTCATTGCCCTCAGCTACGGCGGCCGCCGTGAAATTGCGCGGGCCGCCCAGGACCTCGTTCGCGAGGCGCAAAGCGGCGTCCTCAAGCCCGAGGACATCGATGAAAGGTCTTTCGAACGCCACCTGTTCACGGCCGGAATCCCCGATCCCGACCTTCTCATCCGAACCAGCGGCGAGAAACGGATCAGCAACTTCCTCTTGTGGCAATTGGCCTATGCCGAATTCGTCTTTATCGATACGCTGTGGCCCGATTTTTCAAAGCAGGACTTCCAGGCCGCGATCGAGGAATACCATGCACGTGAACGGCGCTATGGCGCATCCGGCGGATAAGAACGTACCGCAACCCCGTTTTGCCGGCCTGGGCCTGCGCGTCGTCTCGGCCCTGGCCATGATGCCGCCGGTGATCGGCGCGGTCTATTTCGGATCACCCTATTTCGAAATCGTGCTTGGCGGCTGCGCCGTCGTCATGGCGTGGGAATGGCAAAGAATGTGCGGCGGTCGCGGTCGGCAATTCGAACTATTCGTCCTAGCCTCCACCTTCGTGGCGGCCGTCGTCTTGACATCCCTTGGCCGGCCCTCCGTCGCCCTGGGCGTCTTGTTGGCCGGCTCGGCCGGTTTCTTGGTCCTGGCGGCGCCGTGGCGACGGACCACGCCATTGAACGATGCCGAGGTCGGTCCAGGGTGGAAGACGGCGGGCGCCGTTTACATTGGCGCATGCTGCGTGGCCTTAACTTGGCTGCGCACCGGTTCCGATTTGGGCTTCGAGATCGTTATGTGGTTGTTTGCCACGGTGTGGGCGGTGGACGTCGGCGCCTATGTTTGCGGCCGCCTGATCGGCGGTCCCCGGCTGGTGCCGGCGATCAGCCCCAACAAGACCGTCGCCGGTCTGCTTGGCGGCATGGCCTGCGCCGGCGCGGTGGGGGCCGCGCTCGGCGCTGTATTCGATCGCCAGGCCGTTGCGCTTCTGGCGGCGTCGAGCGCCGCCCTGGGTTTTGTGGCGCAGACCGGGGACATCGCGGAATCATGGGTTAAACGACGGCGCGGATTCAAGGATTCCAGCCATCTCATCCCCGGTCACGGGGGACTCCTCGACCGCGTCGACGGACTGCTGGCGGCAACCGCGGTAACAGCCCTGTTCATTGCCGCCAAGGAAGGAGGGGTTGCGACGTGGTGGTGAGCGGAGGACCCAATGCCACCGACGGAACCGACGCGCCGCGCAGCATCACCGTCCTGGGTTCCACCGGTTCGGTGGGCCGCAATACGGTCGAACTGATCGATGCGGATCGCTCCGCCTTTGTCGTCGAGGCCCTGACGGCGAACCGCGACGTCGACGGGCTGGCAGAACAGGCGCGGCGCCTGAAACCGCGTCTAGCCGTGGTGGCGGACCCGTCCCGCTATCAGGAACTTCGGGGCGCCCTGGCGGGAACCGACATCGAAGTGGCGGCCGGCGCCGAGGCCGTGATCGAGGCGGCGGCGAGGCCCACCGACTGGTTGATGGCGGCGATCGTCGGCGCCGCCGGTCTGGCGCCAACCCTGGAAGCGGTGCGGCGAGGATCGATCGTCGCCCTTGCCAACAAGGAAAGCCTGGTTTCGGCCGGCGACGTCATGGTCGCCGAGGTGCGCCATCACAAAGCGACCCTGATTCCGGTGGATTCCGAGCACAACGCCATCTATCAGGTCTTCGATTTCGAGCACGCGGCCAACATCGAACGGATCATCTTGACCGCTTCCGGCGGTCCATTCCGCGAGCGCCAGTTGGCGTCCATGGCCGATGTGACCCCGGAAGAGGCCGTGGCCCACCCCAACTGGGACATGGGCGCCAAGATATCGGTGGATTCGGCAACCATGATGAACAAGGGCCTTGAACTGATCGAGGCCTTCCACCTGTTTCCCGTCGGCAAGGAACGCATCGAAATTCTGGTCCATCCGCAATCCGTGGTGCACTCCATGGTGGCTTATTCGGACGGCTCGGTGCTTGCCCAGATGAGCGAACCCGACATGCGCACGCCCATCGCCTACGCCCTCGGCTGGCCCAAGCGCATGGCGTCGCCGGCGCCGCGCCTTGACTTGGCAAAGATTGGAACACTGACCTTCGAAGCCCCTGATCCCCGACGCTTTCCGGCCCTTCAACTGGCCCGCGATGCCTTGCAAACCGGCGGCGCCGCCCCAACTATATTGAACGCGGCCAACGAAATCGCGGTGCATGGTTTTCTGGCGCGTGAGATCGGATTCCTTGACATCGCGCGCATCGTGGAGCAAACCGTGGCGACGGCACCGAACGGCCAGATCGAAAGCCTGGATGATGTGTTCGAGGCCGACGAGGCGGCGCGACGGGTTGCCGGCCAACTGATGTCGCGGCACCGGGCGGCCGGCTAAGTTTCCCTAATTCCCATTAAGCGGACGGCGATATATGGATTTCATTAATTTCGTTTGGGAATACATTGTCCCGTTTCTTTTTATCCTGACGGTTCTCGTCTTCGTCCACGAGATGGGCCACTACTGGGTGGCGCGGCGCAATCAGGTTCGGGTCGAGGTGTTCTCAATCGGTTTCGGACCCGAACTCTACGGATGGACCGATCGCCTGGGGACGCGATGGAAGATCAGTGCCGTACCCTTGGGCGGCTATGTGAAAATGTTCGGCGAAAACGACGACGGCGAAGACGACGATGCTGCCCTGACGCCGGAAGAGCGCGCGGTTTCGTTCCAGCACAAGCGTCTCGGTCAGCGCACCGCCGTCGTCGCCGCCGGACCGTTGGCGAACTATCTATTCGCCATCATCGTCCTGGCCGGCCTGTACAGCATTTCAGGAGTTCCCCGGCCCCTGGCCGCGGTCGGCGAGGTGATCGGCGGAAGCGCCGCCGAGGAAGCCGGCATTCGGCCGGGCGACCGCATATTGCGCATCGACGGAACCGACATTGCCTGGTTCGAGGACCTGCGTCGGATCGTCATGGGCAAGCCCGGCGTTGCCTTGGAATTCGACATCCTCCGCGACGGCATGGAACTCACCGTCAGAGCGACGCCACAGGCAATCGAGGCGGAAAGTGAGAGCGAAGAGGTCGCGACGTTCGGCCGCCTTGGGGTCAGGCCAGATCCCGATCATGTCGCCCACGAACGGCAGAACCCGTTGAAGGCACTTTGGATGGGCCTTGAGCGCTCGGTGTCGATGACCGGTCAGATCCTATCCTATGTCGGTCAGATCTTTGCCGGATCACAGAAAGCGGACCAGTTGGGAGGTCCCTTGCGAATTGCCCAGATGTCGGGGGCGATTTGCCAGGGAGGCATCGTCGAGTGCGCTTTTTTCATGGCCGCGTTGTCCATTAACCTTGGGCTGATCAATCTGTTTCCCATCCCCATGCTGGACGGCGGCCGTCTGGCATTTTACATCGCCGAGGCGATTCGCGGTCGCCCTTTGGGACCGCGCACGCAAGAATACAGTTTCCGATTCGGGCTGATTCTGGTACTTCTACTAATGATATTCGCGACATGGAACGATTTGGTACAACTCAAGGTCTTTGAATTTCTAAAGGATCTCATCACTTGATGCCCCTTCGTCCGAAAGGATATTCGAGACATTGGATCGTCTTCTTTGTTCTCGGAATTTGTCTTGCCTTGTTCGCTGTTCGGCCCCATCAGGCAGCGGCGCAATCGGGCGGGGGAATTGTGCGCGAAATCGTCGTCGAGGGGGCGCAGAGGATCGAACCCGATACGATACGCTCCTACATGCTGGTTCAGGAAGGCGATCCTTATGACCCCGAGCGCGTTGACCGCTCCCTGAAGACACTGTTCGCGACCGGCCTGTTCGCCGATGTCAGCCTGCGCCGCCAAGGCGACAAGCTCTTTGTCAGGGTGGTGGAAAACCCGGTCATCAATCGTATTGCCTTCGAGGGCAATAAACGCCTGAACGACGAGGAATTGAGCGCCGAAGTCACTCTCAGGTCACGTGTCATTTATACCCGCACCAAGGTCCAGTCGGACGTCAACCGCATCCTTACCCTCTATCGGCGCAGCGGGCGCTTTGCCGCCACGGTCGAGCCCAAAGTCATTCAGTTGCCTCAAAACCGCATCGATTTGATCTTCGAAATCGGCGAGGGGGACCTGACCGAGGTCGAACGCATCCGCTTCGTCGGCAACAAGGAATTCAGTGATTCGCGCCTGCGTGAAATCATCAGGACCAAGGAAACCCGCTGGTATCGCTTTTTCACCTCGGACGATACGTACGATCCGGATCGTATGACGCTGGATCGCGAGTTGCTGCGGCGATTCTATTTGAAAAACGGCTTTGCCGACAGTCGCGTGATATCCGCGGTGGCGGAACTGACCCCGAACCGCGAAGACTTTTTCCTCACTTTCACTGTCGACGAGGGAGCCCGCTATCGTTTCGGTACAATAGACGTCGAGGCGCGCCTTCGCGACTTGGATCCCCAGGAATTGCGAGAGAATCTCGAATTGGAGGAAGGCGAGTGGTACAACGCGGATGATATCGAGGATGCCTCCGACGATTTGGCCGACGCGGTAGGCGAAAAGGGATACGCCTTCGTCGATGTGCGGCCGCGCATCGTCCGCGACAGGCCCAACCGGACAATCAACATCACCTTCGAAATTGGGGAAGGGCCGCGGGTCTTCGTCGAACGGATCGACATCACGGGAAATGTGAGAACCCTGGACAAGGTGGTTCGCCGCGAATTCCGTCTGGTCGAGGGAGACGCCTTCAATTTGACCAAGCTGAGGCGCTCCAAGCAGCGCATTCAGAACCTGGGATTCTTCGAAAAGGTGGAATTGGAGCAGGTTCCGGGAAGCGCCTCGGACAAGACAGTCCTCAACGTGGACGTTGAAGAAAAATCGACGGGGGCATTGTCCATTGGCGCCGGCTTTTCAAGCACCAATGGCGCCTTGGTCGACTTTGGAATACGCGAAAGGAATCTTTTGGGCCGGGGTCAGGACCTGAACCTCAAGGTCACCGCGGCGCAACGCAAGAGTCAAGTGGACTTGAGCTTTACCGAACCCTACTTTCTCGACCGCGAAGTGAGAGCGGGATTCGACATCTTCAGTATCAAGGCCGACCTGCAGGATACCAGTTCCCATGACTTGAAGTCGCTGGGCACGTCATTTCGAATCGGATATCCGATCACCGAAAGTATCACACAGGGTTGGAAGTACACCATCGAACAGACCGACGTGACCAATGTTTCCTCCAGCGCGTCGCAGTTCATCCAGTTGCAAGAGGGGACTGAACTGTTATCCGAGATTTCGCACAGCCTCACCTACGACAAGCGCGACAATCGCCTGGACCCAACCGAGGGTCACTTTGCGCGCCTGACAACCGATCTGGCGGGCTTGGGCGGATCGACCCGATATATCCGCAATCGCCTGAACGGGGGCAAGTATTATTCTCTCGGCGACGAATATGTGCTCGGCTTGACGAGCAGCGCCGGCTACATCCTGGGCATCGGCAAGGACGTTAATCTAGCGGACCGTTTCTTCATCGGCGGCAACGAGGTACGTGGCTTCGCCGACGCCGGCCTTGGTCCCCGCGACCGCGGCACAAAGGATGCCTTGGGCGGTGAATGGATGTACTCAGCCTCGGCCGAACTCGTCTTCCCCATTGGACTGCCCAACGAATTGGGCATCAAGGCCAAGGTATTCACGGATTTGGGAAGCTCGGGTAAACTCTCGCCGTCTAGCTCCGATATTCACGATTCCGGCGCCCCGCGTGCTTCGATTGGAACGGGCATTAGGTGGATTTCGCCGTTCGGTGCGATCGGCATCGACCTGGGATTCCCGGTCTTGAAGGAAAGTTTCGACGAGATCGAAAATCTCCGCTTCAACTTCGGAACGAAATTCTAGGAGAGTACCTTGATGCGCCATTTTGTTTTTATAATCTGCGCGTTGTTGGTGACGGCGACGCTCAAGCCGGTGGCGGCACAAGAACCCGCAAGAGTGGGCACCTTGCGCGTCAAAATGGCCGTTATCGACATGAATGCGGTGCGGCGAAATGCCGCCGCGGTAAAAGACATTCGAATCCAAGTCGAAAAATTCCGTGCCGCGTTCCAGGCCGAGATCAAGAAAGAAGAGGAAGAACTCCGCACAGCCAACCAGGAACTGGGCCGTCAACGGGCCATTCTTTCGCCGGAGGCCTTCACCGAGGAGCGGCGCAAGTTCGATCAACGCCTGGCTGGGGTGCAACGCAAAGTGCAGCAGCGCAAGCAAAACCTGGACAAGGCCCTGAACGACGCCATGTTCGAGGTGCAAAAATCTCTCAACAAGATTGTCGTCGAACTGGCCAAGGAACACAGCCTGACCCTGGTTCTGCGCAAGGAACAAACCGTCCTCGTGGCAAAACCCCTGAACATTACGGAGGTCGTGCTCCAGCGGTTGGATTCGGCCATGCCCACGATCAAGGTTCCAGAACCCGGAAAATAGGTCATGGCCGACCCGCGATTCTACTCGGTAGCCGGGCCATTCACTCTTGCGGCGTTAGCGAAGATATCGGGCGCGCGTGTCGGCAGCGAAGGGGTTGTCGGCACCGTCTTTACCGATGTCGCTTCCCTTGACGTGGCGGGGCCGACCGACGTCGGTTTTCTCGACAACAAGCTCTATACCGACGATTTCGCCAAAAGCGCGGCGGGCGCCTGCCTGGTCCATCCCGACTTGGCCGCCAAGGCACCCTCGTCCATGGCCTTGTTGTTAACCGATGAGCCCTATCACGCCTATGCCAGGGTAGCGCGCTCTTTTTATCCAAGGGCGCCGATGACGGCAGCCGTCGCGCCGTCGGCGGTCGTCGGCGAGACGGCGGTTCTTGGCGCCGATTGCCGGATCGAACCGGGAGCCGTCGTCGGCGAACGTACCGAGGTCGGGCGCCGCTGCCATATTGGCGCCAATGCGGTTCTTGGCGACGGCGTGGTCTTGGGAGACGATTGCGAAATCGGCGCCAACGCCTCGCTCGCGTTTTGTCTTGTCGGGCGCGGCGTAGTCATCCACGCCGGCGTGCGCATCGGCCAGGATGGGTTCGGATTTGCCCTCGGTCCCCAAGGACACATCAAAGTTCCCCAATTGGGACGGGTTATCATCGAAGACGACGTCGAAATTGGGGCCAATACCACGATAGACCGCGGCACCGGCCCCGACACCGTCATCGGTGCCGGCAGCAAGATTGATAATCTGGTGCAAATTGCCCATAACGTACGCTTGGGTCGGGGCTGTGTCATCGTGTCCCAAGTCGGGATTTCAGGCAGCACCAAGGCGGATGACTTCGTTATGATGGGCGGGCAGGCGGGATTGACCGGCCACTTGGTCATCGGCGCCGGAGCCCGCATCGGCGCCCAGAGCGGCGTCATGCGAAACGTGGAGGCGGGCGCCACCGTCATCGGCTCCCCCGCCGTGCCGGCGACCGAACACTGGCGACAGGTGGCAACCTTGGCCAAGCTGAGCCGGAAAGGGAAAAAGAAAGGGAGCTGAACGATGGACAAGGGGGCGGACTCCACGGCGAATGCGGTAATCGAAATCGGGCGGGTCATGGAGATGATTCCCCATCGCTATCCCTTTCTGATGATCGATCGGATTATCGAAACGGTTCCCGACTCGAATGCCACCGCGGTCAAGAACGTCACCATCGACGAACCTTTTTTTCAAGGCCACTTTCCCAATCATCCGGTAATGCCCGGTGTGCTAATTGTCGAATCGATGGCCCAGACAGCCGCCATCCTTGTCGTACATACCCTGGGCGAAAATTCGGAGGGTAAACTGGTCTATTTCACGTCGATCGAGACGGCGCGCTTCCGCAAACCGGTGACCCCCGGCGATTCGCTTCGCATCCACGTCCAAAAGGAACGCAACCGGGGTGGACTGTGGAAGTTCAGCGGCAAGGCCGAGGTCGATGGCGCGGTCGTCGCCGAAGCGACTTTCTCGGCCATGATCATGGATGATTAAATGACGGAAATTCACCCCACGGCCATTGTCGAAAATGGTGCCGAACTAGGCGAAAACGTCACCATCGGCCCCTACAGCCTAATCGGGCCGAACGTCGTTCTTGAAGATGGCGTTACCCTGCTGGGGCACACCGTGATCAATGGGCAAACGGTCTTGGGCGCCAATTGCCGGGTCTTTCCCTTTGCCACCGTCGGCCTCCCTCCCCAAGACCTGAAATACAAAGGCGAACCGTCGCGCCTGATCATCGGCTGCAATACCGTGATCCGCGAGCACGTCACCTTGAACCCGGGCACGGAAGGGGGCGGCATGGAGACCCGCGTCGGCAACAACTGCCTGTTCATGGTCGGCAGCCACGTCGCCCACGATTGCCAGGTCGGCGATCACGCCATCTTGGTCAACAACGCCACCTTGGCCGGACACGTCAAGGTCGGTGAATGGGCCATCGTCGGCGGGCTGTCGGCGGTCCATCAGTTCGTGCGTATCGGTCGCCACGCCATGATCGGCGGCATGTCAGGGGTCGAGAACGACGTCATCCCCTATGGATCGGTGGTCGGCAACCGGGCGCGGCTATCAGGCTTGAATGTCATCGGCCTCAAGCGGCGGGGGTTTTCGCGCGACGTCATCCACGATCTGCGCAACGCCTACCGGCTGCTGTTCGCCCAGGAAGGGACGATGGCCGAACGCCTGGAAGACGTGGCCGAGCTGTTCCCTCATGTCGAACCGGTGATGGAAATCGTCGATTTCATTCGCGTTGAATCGACGCGCTCTATCTGCCAACCCCATATGGAAGATGCCGCCTAAGCTCGGAATATTAGCCGGCGGTGGTGAACTTCCGGCCCGTATCATCAATACCTGCAAGGATGCCGGGCGCGACGTCTTCGTCCTTGCCTTCATAGATCAGACCGATCCTGAAACCGTGGCCGGAACGTCTCACGCATGGGTTCGCCTGGGCGCGGCCGGCGATGCCATCGAACGCCTGCACCGGGCCGGGGTCGAGGACGTGGTCATGGCGGGAGCCATCCGCCGGCCCACTCTCGGCGCGCTGAGACCGGACCTCCGGGCGGCCAGGCTGATTGCCAAATTGGGTGTCGCCGTGCTTGGCGACGACAAGCTTCTGTCGGCCGTGGTCCGTGAACTGGAAGAGAAAGAGGGTTTCCGGGTCGTCGGTCCGCAGAGCCTGCTTCCCGGCTCCCTCGCCGCCAAGGGTATCCTCGGCGACCACCGGCCCGACGAACAGGCCCACCAAGATACCCGGCGCGGCATTGAGGTGGCCCTGGGCATCGGGGCCCTTGACGTGGGTCAGGGCGCGGTGGTGCAGCAGGGCTTGGTCCTTGCCGTGGAAGCCGTTGAGGGGACGGATGCGATGTTGGCGCGCGCCGCGAACCTACGCCGCGAGGGGCCGGGCGGCGTCCTGGTCAAGGTCAGCAAGCCGGGGCAGGAGCGACGCGCCGATCTTCCCACCATCGGCGTTGCAACCGTCGCGGCGGCGGCCCGGGCGGGCCTCAGGGGAATAGCCGTGGAAGCCGGCGGCACCCTTTTGATTGACCCCGAAATGATCATTCGGGCGGCCGATGAGGCGGGCCTCTTTGTGCTTGGCGTCGAGGTACCCGAGGAACTTTCCGGGTGACGGCGGCGCCTCTCGTTTTCCTGATCGCCGGCGAACCCTCGGGCGACGTGCTTGGCGGCCGGCTCATGGCCGCCCTCGACCGTTTGACCGGCGGCCATATCCGGTTTGCCGGCGTCGGCGGCCCGGAGATGGAAGCCCTCGGCCTTAGCAGCCTCTTCCCCATGGGCGATCTCTCGGTCATGGGGGTGGCCGAGGTCGTGCCGCGGCTGCCAAGGATATTGCGCCGCCTGCGCCAGACGGTGGCGGCGGCCAAGTTGAGCCGTCCGGCCGCCGTGGTAACCATCGATTCGCCCGATTTCAGCTTTCGCGTCGCCCGGCGACTAAAGGGAAGGGGGTTTCCCCTCATTCACTATGTCGCCCCGACGGTCTGGGCATGGCGGCCGGGCCGCGCCCGCGCCATCGCGGCCTTTCTTGACCATGTGATGGCCTTGTTGCCGTTCGAGCCGCCTTACTTCCAGGCCGAGGGACTGGCCTCGACCTTCGTCGGCCATCCGGTGGTGGAAAGCGGTGCCGGCGATGGCAACGGAGCGGCCTTCCGGCGCCGTCACGGCATCGACCCCGGGGTTCCCCTGGTCTGTTTCCTGCCCGGCAGCCGAAAAAGCGAGGTCGGCCCCCTCATGCCCATATTCGGCGAGACCTTGGCGCGCCTACGCCGCGGCCAGCCCGACCTTCGCTGCGTCGTTGCCACCGTGGCGACGGTCGCCGATGGCGTGACCGCCGCTACCCGGAATTGGCCGACGCCGCCACTGGTCGTCTCGGATACGGCGGAGAAATACGACGCCTTCGCCGCCGCCGATGCGGCCCTGGCCGCCTCGGGCACGGTGGCCCTTGAACTGGCCATGGCCAACACCCCGGCGGTGATCGCCTACAAGATCAACCCCTTGACCGCATTTGTGGTCCGCCGCCTGGTCAAGGTGCGCTACGTCAACCTGATCAACATCGTCCTGGACCGCCCGGCGGTGCCCGAATTCCTGCAAAATGACTGTCGGCCCGAACGCCTGGCGGCGGCCATCGATGATTTGCTCGGAGATGGCGAAGCCCGCGACCGGCAGATCGTGGCGGGACGCGATGCCCTGCGCCGACTGGGCCTTGGCGGACCGCCGACGGGCGAGCGCGCCGCCCGGGTGGTACTCGACGTCATCAAACGTTATTCTGAATCCAACGGAGGATAAGACGATGACGGAGACCCCGACCTACAGACTGCTTCACACCATGATCCGGGTTCGCGACCTGGACAAATCGCTCGACTTCTACACACGGCTTTTGGGCATGACGCTTATACGCAAGAAAGACTATCCGAGCGGGCGATTCACCCTTGCCTTCGTCGGCTACGGCGACGAGGAGAATACCGCGGTGGTCGAACTGACCCACAACTGGGACCAGGCCGAACCCTACGAACTGGGCAGCGGCTTTGGCCACCTGGCCATTGGCGTGCCCGACGTCTATGCCTGTTGCGAATTACTGGCGGCGGAAGGGGTCAACATTCCGCGCCCCGCCGGGCCGATGAAGCACGGCGGCTCGGTGATCGCCTTCGCCGAGGACCCCGACGGCTACAAGATCGAGATCTGCGAGCGCAAATAGTTGACCGTGAAGAAAAGTCCTTCGCTAACGCTCAGTGTACTTTTCTTCAAAGTTGATAATGAGAAAGGCGTGCTTGGGGCGGCCCGGCGCCCGCCTCAAGAGCCGATTTGGCCGTATTGAAAGCGGTAAAAAGTACACCGAGCCGAAGGCGAGGGACTTTTTAACGACCGACCAAATAGGCCGCCGGCGGCCCCGCGCCCCTACTTGCGCCGATCGAGCGGCACGTACTTACGCTCGGGCTCGCCGGTGAAAAGCTGGCGCGGGCGACCGATCTTTTGTGTCGGATCCTCGATCATCTCATTCCACTGGGCGACCCAGCCGACGGTCCGCGCCAAGGCGAAGAGCGCCGTGAACATGGACGTCGGAACCCCCATGGCGCGCAGGATGATGCCCGAGTAGAAATCGACGTTCGGATACAGCTTCTTTTCGATGAAGTATGGTTCCGACAGCGCGATTTGCTCCAACTCCATGGCCAGGTCGAGCAGGGGTTCGTCCGTGATCCCCAATTCCTTGAGAACCTTGTGGCACTCGGCCTGGAGGACCTTGGCGCGCGGATCGTAGCTCTTGTAGACCCGGTGCCCGAAGCCCATGAGGCGGAACGCGTCCTTGGGGTCCTTGGCCTTGTCCACATACTCCTTGATGCGGTTGGTGCTGCCGATCTCGCCCAGCATGTTGAGCACCGCTTCATTGGCGCCGCCATGGGCCGGTCCCCACAGCGAGGCAATGCCGGCGGCGATGCAGGCATAGGGATTGGCGCCGCTGGAGCCAGCGAGACGCACCGTCGAGGTCGAAGCGTTCTGCTCGTGGTCGGCGTGGAGGATGAAGATACGCCGCATCGCTTGCGACAACACGGGATTGATATCGTAAGTCTCGCACGGCGTCGCGAACATCATGTGCAGGAAGTTCTCGGAAAACCCGAGGTCGTTGCGCGGATAGATGAAGGGCTGTCCCTGGGAATACTTATACGCCATCGCGGCGATGGTCGGCATCTTCGCGATCAGGCGATAGGACGCCACCATGCGATGGCGCGGATTGGTGATGTCGGTGCTGTCGTGATAGAAGGCCGAAAGCGCCCCAACCACGCCGCACATGATCGCCATCGGGTGCGAATCACGGCGGAAACCGCGGAAGAAGTAGTTGATCTGCTCGTTCAGCATGGTGTGATAGGTGATGTCGTGCTCGAACTTTGCGTGCTGCTCCTGCGTCGGCAATTCGCCATACAGCAGGAGATAGCAGACATCCATGAAGGTGGAATGCTCGGCCAGATCCTCGATGGGATAACCGCGGTAGAGCAAGATGCCCTCATCGCCGTCGATGTAGGTAATCTGCGATTCGCAACTTCCCGTCGAGGTATAACCAGGGTCGTAGGTAAAGTAGCCCGTCTCGGCGTAAAGCTTGCGGACGTCGATGACGTCCGGACCTATGGTTCCCTTGATGATAGGAAATTCGAAGCTGCGCTTGTTGGGCGTATCGACGAAGGTTACCACCGCCTGGGACGCCGATTTCTTGGCACTGGCATTTTTCGCGTTCATAAGTCCTATCCCCTACGAAGTGGGCGGCCGGTCAACGGTATCCGGCCCATCCCTTGGTTGTTACATCGAATATGTGCTCACTTTTTTCCGGCCATTCAATGATTTGCATCAAAACCCGCCGATCACGTCGTCCAGCCTTCCTAAAGTTTCCTCCTCACCCAAAACCCTCATGACCTCGAAGACTGGCGGCGAAACGGCCGCGCCGGTCAGCGCGGCGCGCAAGGGCTGGGCTATTTTTCCCAACTTGAGCCCTTGGTCTTCGGCGAAGCGTCGAACCAGGACCTCGATGGCTCCGTCGCTCCACTCGGGCAGCTCCGCCAACTGCTCACGAAGCCCTTTCAGGTGCCCAAGCGCGGTGGAGTCGAGGAGCTTGGCCGCCTTGTCGTCCAGGGTTAACGGTCTCAACCGGGCATAAAAGGCGGCGCTGTCGGTTAGGTCCACAAGTGTCGTTGCCCGCTCCTTCAAACCGGGCATTCCCATTATTAGCCGGTTCGGCGCCTCGTCGGCAATGCCTCGGGCCGGTTTCACGTCGAGGCCGGTCAAAACCAGGTCGGCAAGCCGGCCGTCGTCGGCATGGCGCAGGTAATGGGCGTTGAGGCTGTCGAGCCTGTCCTTGTCGAAGCGCGCCGGCGAGCGGCCGATGGCGTCGAGGGAAAACCAGGCAATGGCCTGTTCGGTGTCTATGATCTCATCGTCGCCGTGGGACCAGCCCAGGCGTAGCAGGTAATTGCGCATGGCCTCGGGCAGGTAGCCCTGGTCGCGGTATTCCCCCACGCCCAGCGCCCCGTGACGCTTGGAAAGCTTGCTCCCGTCGGGTCCATGGAGGAGAGGGACGTGGGCAAAGGCCGGCACCTCCCAATCCAGCGCCCTGTATATTTGCAATTGGCGAAAGGCGTTGGTCAGGTGGTCGTCGCCCCGGATGACATGGGTCACGCCGGCCTCATGGTCGTCGACCACCACCGCCAACATGTAGGTAGGCGTCCCGTCGGCCCTCAGCAATATCAAATCGTCGAGTTGATCGTTGGCCACTTCGATCTCGCCCTGCACCTTATCGTCGATGACGGTAGTGCCGACCTGGGGCATCTTGAGGCGGATCACCGGATCGACGCCCGGCGGCGCCGTGGCCGGGTCGCGGTCGCGCCACCGCCCGTCGTAGCGCATCGAGCGGCCCTCGCGGCGCGCCGCCTGGCGCATTTCGTTCAGTTCGTCCGGCGTGCAAAAGCATTGGTAGGCCTTGCCTTCGGCCAGTAAACGGCACGCCACCCCGGCGTGGCGCTTGACACTATCGAACTGAGACTGCGCGTCCCCGTCCCAGTCCAATCCCAGCCAACCAAGGCCGTCGAGGATGGCGCCGACGGCCTCGGGCGTCGAGCGCGCGCGGTCCGTATCCTCGATACGCAACAAGAATCGCCCCGCGTGATGGCGGGCGAACAACCAATTGAACAGGGCCGTGCGGGCACCGCCGATGTGAAGGGTCCCGGTCGGGGAGGGGGCGAAGCGGGTAACGACCGTCATGGCGCGATCTGATAGACTTTCATTGTTACGGGCACTGTTACGGGCTCATGGTTTAGCATAATCTCTTAGCACTTGCAGCAAAAGCCTTCCGCGGCAACCGAAATGGGAGAAATAAAACGCCGATTCTTGGGATTTCAGGTATCTCCAACCGTCTCGCTGCAATGCACGGGCTGAAAACCGTCCTCAATCGCGAGCGGGAGCGATGGGTGCTCTGGCTTCCGGTTTTTCTGGGGCTTGGCATCGGTTTTTATTTCGCCCTTCCCGGCGAACCGCCGATCTGGCTCGGCCTGTCGGGAGTGGCCGGCGCCGCCACTCTGGGCTGGTTGGGACGGCGCCGCACCGTGCCCCTGATGGCGGCTTTGGGGCTGGGAATCCTGGCCCTGGGCTTCACCGCCGCCCAATGGCGGACATTGAGCATCGCGGCACCGGTGCTCGATAATCGCCTGGGCCCGACCGGCGTCACCGGCCAGGTGGTGGGTGTCGAGACCCTGCCCGGAGCCAGCCGCGTTACCCTGGAACGCCCGCGCATCGCCCGCCTTTCCCCGGCCCGCACGCCGCACCGGGTGCGCCTGCGGCTGGGCGGGAATCAGCCGCGCCTGATACCCGGCGACTGGATCCGGGTGCGCGCCATCCTTTCGCCGCCGCCGCCGCCCGCCGCGCCCGGCGCCTTCGACTTCCAACGTCAATCCTATTTTCGCCAACTCGGCGCCGTCGGCTTTTCGCTCGGCGGCGCCACCGTCGAGGAGCATCCCCGCGCCGAAGGGTTGGCCGCCTTCGAGTTCGCCCTGGAACGGCTGCGCCAACGCATCACGGAACGCGTTGTGGCGGGCATCGACGGGACGCCGGGCGCCATCGCCGCCGCCCTGATGACGGGGTCACGCGGCGCCATTCCGCCCCAGGTGATGGCAAATATCCGGGATTCCGGGCTGGCCCATCTGTTGGCCATCTCAGGGCTGCACATCGGCCTGGTGGCGGGCATCGTGTTCATAGGCCTGCGCGGCGCCCTGGCCCTGGTACCGCCCCTGGCCCTGCGCTACCCGATTAAGAAATGGGCGGCGGTGGCGGCCCTTTTCGGGGCCTTCGCCTATGCCCTGGTGGCCGGCGCGACGGTGCCCACCCAGCGCGCCTTTTTGATGATCGGACTGGTGCTGCTCGCCGTTTTGTTCGATCGGCGCGGACTGTCCATGCGCCTTGTCGCCTGGGCCGCCTTCGTCATCTTGCTGTTGAGGCCCGAAAGTCTGCTCGGCGCCAGCTTCCAACTATCGTTTGCCGCCGTCGTCGCCCTGGTCGCCGTCTACGAGGTCGTGCGCGACCGCCGGCGGCTTGACGAGTCAGGACCGCCGACGGGACCGCGCCGGGCGCTCAACTACCTGGGGGGTGTCGGGCTGACGACCCTGATCGCCGGCTCGGCGACGGCGCCCTTCGCGGTTTATCACTTCAACCGGTTTGCCGTCTTCGGTCTGGCCGCCAATCTGGTGGCGGTGCCGGTGACGGCACTGTGGATCATGCCGTGGGCCGTGGTCGCCTTTCTGTTGATGCCGTTTGGCCTGGAATCCCTGGCCCTGGCCCCCATGGGCCTGGGCATCGAGCTGGTGGTAAGGGTCGCTGACACGGTCGCTGCCTGGCCCGGCGCCGTGACCCTGGTTCCGGCCATGCCGATGTGGGGCCTGGCCGCCCTCGGCCTGGGGGGACTGTGGCTGTGCCTGTGGCGCTGCCGGTGGCGCGCCTGGGGACTGGCCGGCATTGCCGCCGGCCTTGCCGGGGTGGCCGCGGCAACGCCGCCCGACTTGCTTGTCGACGGCGGCGGCCGCCTGATGGCCGTACGCTCGGCCTCGGGCGACTTCGCCGTCTCGACGCGCCGGAGCGGGCGCTTCAACCGCGGGGTGTGGCTGCGCCGGGTCGGCCAGGAAAGCCGAGGCGCCGCTGTGGCCCAGCCAGGGTTTTAGCGCCGACGGCCGACTGGTCTGCGACCACCTGGGCTGCATCCTGCGCGCCAAGGACCATGTGGTGGCCCTGGTCTCGCGCCCCCAGGGCCTTGCCGAGGACTGCTGGATCGCCGACGTGGTGGTCAGTATGGTGCCGGTGCGTGGCCCGTGTCCGGCGGCCAAGACGGTGATCGACAAATTCGACCTGTGGCGCCACGGCGGCCACGCCCTGTGGCTCCTCGACGGCGGCGGCGTGCGGGTGGAAAGCGTCAACCAAGAACGCGGCCATCGCCCCTGGGTGGTGCGGCCGAAACCGAGAGAGCGGCGAAACGGCGGGAGTTGAGGCGCCGCCGCCGTCGCTTAGTACTTGCGGATCAAACCGACCAGCCGGCCCTGCACCTTGACCCGGTCGGGTCCGAAGACGCGGGTCTCGTAGTCGGGATTGGCGGCTTCAAGCTCGACCGAAGAGCCCTTGCGGCGCAGACGCTTCAGGGTCACTTCGGTGTCGTCGACCAGGGCGACGACGATGGTGCCGTTGTCGGCCGTATCGCGGCGCTGGATAAGCACGGTGTCGCCATCCTGAATGCCGGCGTCAATCATCGATTCGCCCTCTACCTCAAGGGCATAGTGTTCGCCACCGCCCAAAAGATAGGCCGGCACCTCGACCGATTCGGTGTCGCGTAGGGCCTCGATCGGCGTGCCGGCGGCGATCCGTCCATAAAGCGGCAGTTCGACCACCTGCGCCGTGGTCGGCGCACGGCCCGCAAGCCCGCCCTCTATCACCTTGGCGTCAGCGCCGAAGCGTTCATTCAGCCCCTTGGCCGGACGCGACGGCTGGCGGCCGGCAAGACGCGCGTTGTCGGGCAGGCGCAGCACTTCCAAGGCCCGGGCCCGGTGGGGCAGGCGGCGGATGAAGCCGCGTTCCTCCAATCCGGTGATCAGGCGGTGGATGCCCGATTTCGATTGCAGTCCCAGGGCGTCCTTCATCTCGTCGAAGGAGGGCGAGACGCCGTTGTCCTTGAGATAGCCGTCAATATAAACCAAAAGCTCGTACTGTTTCCTGGTCAGCATGGCTATTCCCCCGCGAATGGAGCCTTGGAACGAATGACAAACATTCATGTCTGTTCTAGTTTGGTTCCGGTGTCGGGTCAAGCAAAACTTTGCTTCCCACCGAGCGAGCGCGTGTAGAGCAATTCCGTTGCTAAGTTACGGCACCAGCCCGCTCCCCCACCCGGCCACCCACAGCATACAATGGCATTGGGTGGCCGGGTGGGGGTGCGGGCCGGCGCCGGACAGATTTGAAAGGCTTCAGAATGACAAGAGGCCGCGGCGCAGGGGCACGATCTCGACCCGCTCGCCGGCCCCGGCCGCGGCGGCATGGGGAGGCCGCACGATCAGGCAGTCGGCGGCAGCGAAAACCGCCATCATGGCGCTGTCTTGTTTGCCGGCCGGCGTCGCCACCGGGTTGCCGTCGGCGTCGTTGGCGATCGTCGCGCGCAGGTAGTCCTGGCGTTCGTCGTTGCCCTCCAAGTCGCACCCAAGAAGTGCCGTCGGCGGCGGCCCGTCATCGTCCAAGGTGCCCAGCATGGCCTCGATGGCGGGTTTGAGGAAGATCACCGCCGAGACGCCGGCCGAAACCGGGTTGCCCGGCATGCCAAGGACCGCGAGGGCCCCCAGGCGGCCGAAGATGACGGGCTTGCCCGGGCGCATGGCGACGCGGTGAAAGGCAAGCTCCAGGCCCTCTTCGTCGAGCACCCGGCGCACCAGGTCGTGCTCGCCGACCGAGGCGCCGCCGATGGTCACCAGTACGTCGGCGCCCCTGGCACCAAGGATCAGGGCGCGCAGTTCTTCGATATCGTCGGCGGCTATCCCTAAGTTAAACGCCTCGCCGCCGAGGACGCGGACATAGGCCGCCACGGCCAGGCTGTTGGAACTGATGATCTGGTCGCGGGTTCGCGGTTCGCCCGGCATGACCAACTCGTCGCCGGTGGCAAGGACGGCAATGCGCGGCCGGCGGCGGACGCTGAGCCAGGGCACGTTCATGGCCGCCGCCACGCCGATGTCACGCGCCGTCATCACCCGGCCCGCCGGCAAAAGCACCCGGCCCTCGGCGAAGTCGAGGCCGGCAGGGCGGATGAACTTACCGGGTGCCGCCCCCTGGCGGACCAATACGTCATCGCCCTCGGCCTCGGTATTTTCTTGAATAACAATGGCATCGGCGCCTTCGGGGACGGGGGCGCCGGTGAAGATGCGCACCGCGTGGCCGGCGCCGAGGACACCGTCAAAAGCCTGGCCGGCCGCCGATTCGCCGATCCGGCGCAAGGTTACCGGCACCGCCGCCACGTCGCTTGCGCGCACCGCGTAGCCGTCCATGGCCGAGACATCGGACGGCGGCTGGGTAATGCGCGAAGCCACATCGTCCGCCAGCACCCGGCCCAGGGCGTCGGCCAGGCCGACCCGTTCGGACGGCAGCGGCGAGAAGGCGGCGGTGAGCAATTCGAGGGCTTGGGCGACGGAGATCATGGAGAGGATCGAGCCATTCCGGTTGGGCCGCGAAGGATACGAAGGCCGCCCATTATAGCCCCTTCGCCACAGGTTTCACGCCCCGGGTTTACTTACGTCAAACGTCGATGTCGTCGACGAAGCGGGCGTGTTCCTGGATATAGGCCAGCCGCAATTCGGGCTTGCGGCCCATCAGGCTGTCGACCAGGCGATGGGTATCGCCGATTGTGGCCTCGTCCTCGCCATGGCCGGGCAGGGTGACGCGAAGCAATGTTCTCAACTCCCGCGCCATGGTGGTTTCCTTGAGCTGGGCCGGCGGCATTTCGCCCAGGCCCTTGAAACGGCTGATCTCCACCTTGCCCTTGCCGGTAAATTCGCCTTTTAGCAATTCGTCCTTGTGGGCATCGTCGCGGGCAAAGGCGGTGCGAGAGCCCTGGGTGATCCGGTACAACGGCGGCAGAGCGATATAAAGGTGCCCCAATTCAATGAGTTGCGGCATTTGTTTAAAGAAAAATGTTATCAGTAATGCGGTGATATGGGCGCCGTCCACGTCGGCATCCGTCATGATGATGACGCGGTCGTAGCGCAACGCGTCTTCGTCAAAGGCCTCGCCGGCGCCGCAGCCCAGGGCCTCCATCAGGTCCTTGATTTCCTGATTGGCGTGGAGCTTGTCGGCCGAAGCGCTGGCCACGTTGAGGATCTTGCCCCTGAGCGGCAGCACCGCCTGGGTGGCGCGATCGCGGGCCTGCTTGGCCGAACCGCCCGCCGAGTCCCCCTCGACCAGGAAAATTTCGGTATCGTCGGTGGTTTTTCTTGAACAATCGGAGAGCTTGCCGGGCAGGCGCAAGCGGCGCGTCGCCGAGGCGCGTTTGGTCTCGCGCTGGGCTTTGAGCCGACGCCGTTCGTCGGCGCGCCCAATGACGTGGTCGAGCAGGCGACGCGCCGAATCCGTATCGCCCGACAGCCAATGGTCGAAATGATCCCGGATGCTGGTCTCAACCAAGCGGGCGGCGGCGGCGCTCGACAGCTTCTCCTTGGTCTGGCCCTGGAATTCTGGATTTTCCATGAAAAGCGACAGCATGACGCAGGCCCCCCCGACCACGTCGTCGGCGGAAATCTTGGCCGCATGGCGGTTACCGATAAGCTCGCCGTGGGCCTTGAGCGCCTTGGTCAGACCCCCGCGCAGGCCTTGTTCGTGGGTGCCGCCGTGGGGCGTCGGCACGGTGTTGCAATAGGAATTGAGGAAGGCGCCCTCGTCAACCGGCCAGGCCACCACCCATTCGACCTTTCCCGAACCGCCGTTCAACTTGGCGTCGCCGGAAAAAGGGGTGGCGGTCAAAGTGGCGCGCTCATCCAGCGTCGTCGCCAGGAAATCGGCTAGGCCGCCCGGAAAATGCAAGACGTCGCTTTCGGGCGTCTGGTCGCCCTTCTTGAGCAAGGCCGGATCGCACGACCAGCGGATTTCGACGCCGCGAAACAGATAGGCCTTGGACCGGGCCATGCGGTAAAGAAGGGCCGGGCGAAATCCGACCTTGGGGCCGAAAATCTTGGGATCGGGGTGGAAACGGACGGTCGTGCCGCGGCGGTTGTGCACCGCTCCCTTATCCTTCGGCGGCCCCTTGGGTTTGCCCTGGCGATAGGACTGGGTCCACAGCTTGCGGTCGCGGGCGACCTCGACGGTAAGGTGATCGGACAGCGCGTTGACCACCGACAGGCCCACCCCATGCAGGCCGCCGGCGGTTTTGTAAGCCTGACCCGAGAACTTGCCGCCCGAATGCAAGGTGGTAAGGATGACCTCGAGGGCCGATTTGTTCTTGAACTTGGGGTGGGGATCGATCGGAATACCGCGGCCGTTGTCGCTGACCGTCACCCACTGGTCGGCGGCGATTTCCAGATCGATGCGGCTGGCCTGTCCGGCCACCGCCTCGTCCATGGCATTGTCGAGGAGTTCCGCCGCCAGGTGATGCAACGCATGCTCGTCGGTACCGCCGATGTACATGCCGGGGCGTCGGCGCACGGGCTCAAGGCCTTCCAGGACCTCGATGTCCTTGGCCGAATAGCCGCGCCGCCGCCGTGGACCGGCATCGGCCGTCTCAACGAACAGGTCGTCCATCGCCGTTGCACCCGCCGTCATGGTCGTATTTCCGTTCCGTTGGCCCCATATCCATAATTGGTCTCGGGGATTGGCGCAAGGACGATATAGTAGGGTTGATGTGCGGTTGATGGCACATGTTGTGGAAAAGGGGGGCTTTATCATGTCCAAGGAGGCGACCGAACCACGCGGCGAACTGGCCATCCGGACCCAGGCCATGCCGAGCGACACCAACCCCAGCGGCGACATCTTCGGCGGTTGGCTGATGGCGCAAATGGACATCGCCGGCGGCATTACGGCGGCGTGGCGGGCCAAGGGCCGTGTCGTCACGGTGGCGGTGACCGGGATGGCGTTCCACCGCCCGGTCCGCGTCGGCGACGTGCTTTGCGTTTACGCCGAGATCGAGCGAACCGGCCGCACTTCGTTGACCCTTCCCGTCGAAGCCTGGGTCCACCGCCGCGGTGACATGAACCGGAGAGTCAAGGTTACCGAAGGCGTCTTCACCTACGTCGCCATCGACGCCGACGGCAACAAGCGCGAGGTACCGGCTCCTTGAACAGTGCCGCGAGGGCGAAAGCCGCTTGACTTCCAACCGCCGTACCGTATCACCATAGCGTTCTCCACACTTAACCCGTGGGGCGGTAACGGCAATCTTCCGAGCTGGCAAGCAACAACGGACCAAGCATGGCTTATTGCTCTCATTCGCTTATGCCTGTAAGGGCGGGGGCCGGGACCGGGGTGTGCCTTGCCATCGAGGCGGCGCCGCCCGCCGTCGCCGGCCCGGGATGAGCCGATGACCAGGGAACTCAGCGTCGTCATCCCGACATTCAACGAACGAGACAACGTCGAAGCCCTGATCGACCGGCTGGCCACGGTTCTGGACGGCCTCTCTTGGGAGGTCGTCTTCGTCGATGACGATTCGCCGGACGGTACGGCCGACGCCGTCGCCGCCATCGCCACGCGGGACGATCGCGTGCGCTGTATCCGGCGCATCGGCCGGCGCGGGCTGTCGGCCGCCTGCATAGAGGGCATTCTGTCCGTCTCCGCCCCCTACGTCGCGGTAATGGACGCCGACCTCCAGCACGACGAGGCGCTATTGCCACGCATGTTGGAGGCGCTGAAACCGGGCGCCGTCGACATCGCCATCGGCAGCCGCTATGCCAAGGGCGGCGGCGTCGGCGACTGGGCGTCGGACAGGGCGGCGATCAGCCGCTTTGCCACGCGCCTTGGCCGAATGGTGATCAAGGCCGATCTCGAAGACCCCATGAGCGGTTTCTTCATGGTCGAGCGGCACGCCTTTCTGCAAAGCGTGCGGCATATGTCGGGTACCGGTTTCAAGATTCTGCTCGACCTATTTGCCTCGTCGCCGCGCCCGCTGCGTTTCGTCGAACTTCCCTACACCTTCCGCCGGCGCCACGCCGGCGAAAGCAAGCTCGATACCATGGTCGCCTGGGAATACCTGATGTTATTGGGCGAAAAGCTGTTCGGCGGATGGATTCCGGTCCGTTTCGTGCTCTTCGTCGGCGTCGGCGCCCTTGGTCTCGTCGTCCATCTGGCGGTGCTGGGCGGGCTGCTCAAGGGGCCGGGCCTTTCATTCCCGATCTCCCAGACGGCGGCCGTAATCATCGCCATGACCTTCAACTTCATCGTCAACAATGTCTTCACCTATCACGACAAGCGGCTCAAGGGCCTCGGTTTCCTGCGCGGCCTCATCAGCTTCTACGCCGCCTGCAGCCTGGGCGCCCTGATCAACCTGGCCGTCGCCATCTATTTGTTCGACGCCGGCTCGCCATGGTGGCTGGCGGGCGCCGCCGGCGCCGTGGTGGGGGCGGTGTGGAACTATGCCATCACAGCCACCTTCACCTGGAAATCGGAGCGGAAGGGGGAATAGGGGATCTTGGAGGAGGGAATATGATCGCATCGTTGCGCATGGCCATCGCCGGTGTCCTTATGACGGTGTCGGCCTCGACCGCCGGCGAGGTGGAAATCGTCGCCGCCTCGGCACGCCAAGAGGCGGACGGCGTGTATCGCTTTTCGGTTGCGCTACGCCACGCCGACACCGGATGGGACCACTATGCCGACAAATGGGACATCGTGGCGCCCGATGGCACGGTGCTGGGCACCCGGGTACTCCTGCATCCCCACGTGCGCGAACAGCCCTTCACCCGCAGTCTGTCGGGCGTCCGCGTGCCAAAGGGCGTCAAAAGGGTCGCCATCCGCGCCCACGACAAGGTGCACGGCTACGCCAAGCGCAGCTTGGCGGTGGACCTCAGTCCATAGTGTTCTCTGGTTCCTCGCGATTGCGCTCGTGGTCGCCGCACCAGTCGGAATTGGCGGTTTCCATCCACACCGTGGTCAAGGCGCTGGCCTGCGGCGCGTAACGTCGGCAAAGCCCTTTGTTGGAACGCTTTCTGAGGCCGCCGGTATCGCGCGGGTTGGTGACGTCCAGGCGGGCGCTGGTCTGGGCGTAGCTCTGTTCCTTCTTGAATTTCCATGTCGGTTGCCAAAATCGGCAGTTACCGCAAGCTTCCCGATCGACCATGGCTTTGACCCCATCGTGAACCATTGGCGATGATACCGGGTTAAGGTTGGTCTTGCGAGTCTGCCTCAGCGTGCACCGTTCAGGGACCAGTCGTAGGCGTAGCCGTCGATGCCGCCCGCGCGTTCCAGATCCGCGGCCAGGGCGGGCGCGGCGTAACGCCTCAGATGCGCGATGACGCTCCCGGCATCGCCACCAAAGTCTTCGGCATACCAGGCATAGATCTTGGAAACCGTAAGCAACCCGTTTTCAACATGGACGCCGCGCCGGTGGTTGACGTAGGCACGCGCCGCCGCGTCCAGCATGGCTTCGGTGTTGGCGGCGGTGAAGGCCTTGGCGGCCAGGTTGGGGCATCCCAGGGCGGCGCAGTTGACCCCATAGTGAATGCGCGGACCCCTCCAGATCGGACGCAGAATTCGGTGCTCGATGTCATTCAGGCTGAGCGCCTCGCCCTCGACGGTGACCAGCTTGCGGCCCCACGGTCCCGACGAAAAGAAACCGGGAGAAATATCGATGTCGCGAATGGTGGCTACCGGATAGTGGTCGAGCACGACGCGCACCGTCAGGGCGTTGTAAAGATTGATCCAATAGGCCCGCTGCGCGGGCCGTCGATAACGCCCGATGGCGACGTCGGAGAGCTCGGCGATATAGACGTCGAGGGTTTTCCGGTCGGGTCCGTTCATCCGGCCGTAAGCAAAACGGTTAATCCCATCGGACGCCGGACGCAGGTATTTCTTGAGCAAATCGTCCCAGGCGTCGTGCGCGATGGTGGCTGTCGAAGCGGGATCATGGGCCGTCCAGCGCGGCCACGGCTCCGATTTCGGCGCCAACAGGGATTCAAGCGGCGTAAAGCCGCCCAGCGCCAGGACGAGGCCCGCCGCAACAAGCAGGCGCACCACGCGCCCGACCTTGTTGAGAGCGGGCAAGACGACTGAAATCACGGCATGACGTCCTTTCCGACAATTTCCCGGGCGGAAGGGCGCGGTCGCGCGGCAAGAGGCAAGGTGAACAGGACCGCGGCGGCAACCATCACGGCCGACACCCAAAGTGAAGCGCTCAGCCCCGCCATTTGAAAGACGAGACCCGAGAGCAGGGTTCCGCCGAGCCGCCCCATGGCGTTGGCCATGTAATAGAACCCGACGTTCAAGGCGACCTTGTCGACATCCGAATAGGCGACGATGAGATAGGAGTGCAGCGCCGAGTTGATGGCTAATACGACGGCGAAAATAAACAGGCCCCCGATCAGCAGGCCGGCCGACGGCACCGTCGCCATGGTGGCGGCAAGGGCCGCCGGCACCAAGAAGAGGAATATCCCCCACAGCTTGGCGGCACGGGCGCCGCTCTCGGCGTTCTTCGTCCCCGACAAGACGCGGGGGACGGCGGCCTGAACGACGCCATAGCCGATGACCCAGGCGGCCATGAAGGCGCCGACCTCATCGAACGACCACCCGAGCCACGAATAGAGATAGATCGGCACACCGACGACGAACCACACGTCGCGGCTGGCGAACAAAAAGACGCGGGCCGCCGATAGCCAATTGATCTCGCGCGTCTTCGAGAACAGGTCCCTTCCTCTCACCCGCGCCTTGGCCTTGCCGAGATCGGCCCGCAGGGAAACGACGGCGCTGGCGAGGACCGCGACCAACACGCCCGCCATGCCCCACAGCGCCGACTGAAAACCGACCCAGGCGAGAAGGGCGCCGCCGAGAAAAAACCCGACCCCCTTGAGCGCGTTCTTCGAGCCCGTCAGCAGCGCCACCCAGCGAAACAAGAGACCGCAACCCGCTTCCCCGACCACCACTTTGAGGGCCGATTTGGCACTCATTTTGGTCAGGTCCTTGGCAATGCCCGAGAGGCCCTGGGCCACCATCACGTAGACGACCGACAGCGCAACGGCCCAATGGGGATCGACCGCGGACAGCATGAGCAACGCCAGCACCTGCAAGGCGATACCGGCAAACAGGGTCACGCGCAGACCGAAGCGTGCCCCGACCCAGCCGCCGAGGAAATTGGTGACGACGCCCATGAATTCGTAAAGCCCGAACAGAAAGGCGAGGTCGAGAGGGGTATAGCCGAGTGAATGGAAATGCAGCAGGACCAGCATGCGCAACGCCCCGTCCGTCAAGGTGAAAGCCCAGTAGGCGGCGGTCACGATGGCGTAGCTGCGGACGTCGGCCATGGCGTTGGTGTCCTCTCTTGGCGGCAAGCCCGGCCCCGCGGTTCATATAGCCCACTCGTTAACATACCAGGCACGGATTTTCACCAGGCGTCGTGCGTGGACGCACCACCCTGCCGCGTGAAGTGTTTGTCACCCCTTGATACCCCGGGCTAGGATGCCGCGCCGGGTCAAGTGCGGACCCGGGGCCAAATTCAAAGGAAACGCAATGTATTACGTTGGGGTGGATACGGGAGGCACGTTCACCGATGTCGTCGCCTTCGATCCCGATAGCGGTGAAATCGTCACCTTGAAAGTGCCCTCGATCCCGAACGATCCTTCCCAGGCATTGCTCGATGGACTGCTTCAACTTGACCGGCGCCATGGCATCCAAACCCCCGAGATCACCCGCCTCATATTCGGCACCACCGTCGCCACCAACGCCATCATCGAATACAAGGGGGCACGGACGGCGCTGCTGGCCACCGACGGCAATCGCGACGCGCTGTTGATCCAGCGCCAGTGGCGGCCGAGGCTGTTCGATCTGTTTATGCAAAAGCCCAAGCCCTATGTCCCCCGGCGCCTGACCATCGGCGTGGCGGAACGGATCGGCGCCGACGGCTCGGTGGTGCGGGCGCTGACCGACGAGGAGGCGGAGAGCACGGCAACCGCCATCGCGGACCTGGGCGTCGATTCGGTTGCCGTCTCGCTCTTGTTCTCGTTCCTCGATCCGAGCCATGAGCGGCGCCTGCGCGACGCCATCGAGAAAAGCGCCCCCGACACCTACGTTTCGCTGTCGTCCGATATCTGCCCCGAGTTCCGCGAGTACGAGCGCACCTGCACGGTCGTCACCAACGCCTATGTCATGCCCAGGATCGACCGCTTGATCAAGCGGCTGGAACAGCGCCTCGGCGATGCCGGATTCGCCAGTACGCTCCGCATCATGCAGTCCAACGGTGGCCTCATGAACGGCCAGCAGGCGCGTGCCCAGCCCGTCAAGACACTGCTGTCGGGGCCGGCCGGCGGTGTCGTCGGGGCGGCGGCTGTGGCCCGCGCCGCCGGCGTCGACGATGTCATCACCATGGACATGGGGGGGACCAGCCTCGACGTGGCAATGGTCCAAGGCGGGCAAGTGAAGCTTTCGCCGGACGGCAACCTGTCGGGGTTCCCGATCAAGGTGCCGCAGGTCAACATCCACACCATCGGCGCCGGTGGCGGGTCGATCGCGCGCTACTATCGGGGCACGCTCAAAGTTGGGCCGGAAAGCGCCGGCGCCGACCCTGGTCCGGTCTGCTACGGCAAAGGAGGGACCGAGCCAACCAGCACCGATGCGGCGCTGGCACTGGGTTTCATCAACCCCGCATATTTTTTTGGCGGCGAGGTGACGCTCGACCTCGAAAGCGCCAAGGCGGCGATCGTGGACAAGATTGCCGCGCCGCTCGACCTCGACGCCGCCGAGGCGGCGATGGCCGTGGTCCAGGTCCAGGTCGCCAACATGGCCAACGGCATCCGCGCCGTATCGGTGGAAAAGGGGCTCGATCCGCGCGAGTTCGCCTTGCTGCCCTTCGGCGGTGCCGGATCGCTCTATGCGGGGCTGGTCGCCGAGGAGTTGGGTATGTCGACCATCCTGGTGCCCGTCCAGCCCAGCGTGCTCTCCGCCCTCGGCACCCTGATGACCGACATCAAACACACCGAGGTGGTAACCCGATACCTGCCCGGCGATCAGGTGCGGGGAGCGATACTGAACGACATCTTCGAGGAATTGGAAGGCCGTTTGATGGTGACCTTCGCCGACGAAGGGATCGCCGCCGACAAGGTCACCCTGGAGCGTTCCTGCGACATCCGCTACCGGGGCCAGGGCTATGAGGTGAACGTGGCGCTCGCCTCCGGCGACGGCGTGCTCAGCGATAGCGAGGCGAGGGCAGTGTTGGACCGTTTTCACGTCGAACACCGCAAGCAGTTCGGCCATTCGGACGAGGACGAACCGGTGGAACTGTTGAACTACCGGATGGTCGGCATGGGCGAAGTGACGAAAGCAGAGTTACGTCGCTTGAACGATAACGGGACGGCGAAAAAGGCGGCCCCGAAGGGGGAGCGCAGGGCCTTCTTCGGCGACGCCGGCGGTTGGCGGGACTGTCCCGTCATTGAACGCGGCGACTTGGGGCCAGGCGGCATCGTCGAAGGCCCGGCCTTGATCGAGGAATCGGGTGCCGTGATCGTCCTTTACCCGGGGCACCACGCGAAAGTGGACGCGATTGGCAACATCGGCGTCAACGTGCCGGCAAGGTGAGAAAAGGAATAACGCCATGAAGAAGATCGACCCGGTCACCTTGGAAGTGGTCAGCAATCACCTCATATCCATCGTCCGCGAGATGGCCACCGCTCTCATGCGGACGTCCTATTCGACCATCATCCGCGAGATGGGCGACTACACCACGGCGCTGTTCGGCGCCGAGGCCGAACTGATCGCCCAGGCCGAACACATCCCGTCTCACCAGGGAACCCTCAGCGAGGCGGCAAAGACCATCTTCCGCACGGTGAAGATGGAGCCCGAAGACGTGGTCATCTTCAATCATCCTTACGAGGGCGGCACCCACCATCCCGATATCATGATTTTCAAGCCGGTCTTCGCCGACGGCGAATTCGTCGGCATGGCCGGCTCGCTGGGTCACCACATCGACGTCGGCGGGCGCTCGCCGGGCAGCGCCTCGACGGACGCGCTCGACGTTTTCGAAGAAGGGCTGATGATCCCGGCCCTGAAGATCGTCAAGGCAGGCCAAGTCAACGAAGACATCTTCGACATGATCCGCGCCAACATTCGCGTTCCCCACAAGACTCTGGGCGATATTCGCGCTCAGATGGCGGCGGTGGCGCTTGGCGAGCGGCGCCTGTTGGAACTGTTCGCCAAATACGGCCGCCAGCGCCTGTCCGAGGTCGTCGCCGCGGTTATCGACAATTCAGAGCGCCTCATGCGCGAGGACTTGGGCGCCTACAAGGACGGAACCTACACGGCGGAAGGATTCATGGACGGCGACGGCATCTCGGACGATCCGGTCCGCATTGTCGTCACCGTGACCATCGACAACGGCAGCGTGACCGTCGACTACACGGGCTCGAGCCCGCAGGTAAAGGGGCCTTTCAACTGCGCCATTACCTCGACCCATGCCGCCACCTGGTGCGGCGTGCGCTACATGGTCAGCCCGTTGATCCCACAGAACGAGGGCTGCTATCGGCCGATCAAGGTGATCGCGCCCGAGGGCACCATCGTCCGGCCCACCCGCCCGGCGCCGCTCAGCGGGCGCTTTCATACCCTGGAGCGCATGACCAACACCATCGTCAAGGCGTTCAACCAGGCGCGCGGCGAGAACGCGGTCGGCGCCTGCCATTCCCACCTCAGCTCGTATGCGGTCTCGGGCACCCTTGCCGACGGAGAAGACGACCATTTCGTCTTCTTCGACCTTAACGGCGGAGGCTGGGGCGGCACCCCCGTCGGCGACGGGCTCGATGCAACCAAGGGCCTGATGAGCAACAGTCGCGATTGCCCCATCGAATCCCTGGAAATCGAGTATCCCCTGCGCATGGAGCGCTACGAACTGCTCACCGATTCCGCCGGAGCGGGGAAGCAGCGCGGCGGCGTGGGATTTTACCGCGTGCTGCGCTTTCTGCATGGCGACGGTTATTTCACCAATCGTTCGGATGGCCAGAAATTCGCGCCCGAAGGTGTTCTCGGCGGTAATCAGGGCACGAAAGCGCGTCACAAACTGATCCGCGCCGACGGCACGGTCATCGACATGTCGTCCAAGGTCACCAACATGGACATCCACTCTGGCGACCTGATTCACTTCGAGACCGTCGGCGGCGGCGGCTATGGCAACCCCGCCGACCGGGCGCCCGAGAAAGTGCTCGACGACGTTCTCGACGGACTGGTTTTGGCCGAACAGGCAAGGGACATTTACCGGGTCGCCGTCGATGTGGAAAAGGGCGTCATCGACGACGACGCCACCGCCGCCCTGCGGGCGGGCTAGGCGAAGGGAAGGCGGCGTCGCGGCGGCGTGCCATGAATCCGATTTCGGGAATGTCCCAGCGCCGGCGCGGCATCTTGTGGATGTTGCTTTCCTGCCTCTTGTTCGCCCACGTTAACGCCCTCGCCAAGCATCTCACTTTGGATTACCCCACCTTGCAGGTTCTTTGGGTGCGCTTCGCCTTCCAAGCCCTTATGTCGGCGCCGTTGATGGGCCGTGGTCTGTTTCTCTTCATGCGTTCAGAGGTCCTTGGCTTGCAGCTCTTGCGTTCATTCTACCTGACCGTCTGTACGGTGCTCTTCTTCTTCGGTCTTCAGTTGGTGCCGTTCGCCGACATCACGGCGATATTGTTTCTCGCCCCGATCCTGGTGACGGCGCTTTCGGCGCCGATGCTGGGCGAGACCGTCGGCGGGCGACGGTGGGCTGGTGTGGTCGCCGGTTTCGCGGGCGCGCTGATCATCGTTCGTCCGGGGACCGATATCTTTCAGCTGTCCACCGTCGTGCCCCTCGGGGCGGCGGCCTTTCTCGCCCTTTTTCAGATTTCCAGCCGCGTCGTCAGCCGCTCGGACCATGCCATGACGACCCTTACCTACACACCTCTTGTCGGGCTCGTCGTTACCAGCATCGTGGCCCCCTTCGTCTGGCAGACGCCGGACGCCGAGGGGTGGTTTTTCATGGTACTGCTGGGCATTTTCGGCAGCGGCGGTCAATACGCCTTGATCAAGGCCTTCGAGGCGACGGAGGCGTCGGCGGTGGCGCCGTTCTTTTATTCGCTCCTGATTTGGGCGACGTTGTTGGGTTTCGTCGTCTGGGACGAACTGCCTGATTGGTGGACGGCGTTGGGCGCCGCCGTGATGATCGCCAGCGGCCTCTATATCCTGCACCGCGAACAGGTACGCCGCGGCGATCGATGATTGCCTTCCCGGGGGGCCGAGCCTCGCTTAGTCCAGGGTGACGGTCTGGATGTCGGCCTCGCCCTCGCCGATGCTGAGCGTCACCGGGAACGACACGACATGGGCCCGCTTGCCGGCCGCGTCATCGTGGACGGAGAAGCCGAAGGTATACACCGTGTCGGGCTCCAGGATTTTGTCGTCCAGGGGATTGCCGGTATCCAGTTTGCGCCGCATCACCACCGTGTAGGTGCCGTTATCCAAGCTACCCTTGGCGTAGTCGACATCGGCCGCCGAGCCCTTGGCCTTGGCGCTGTCCAGGATGTGGGCCGGCAGGATATCGCCCTCCTTGAATTCGACTCCATCAGCGGACGCCGTGGTCTTGCCGACGATCAGGTGCTTGGCCTTGGCTGGATCTTCCAGGTCGCTCTCGGCGAGGACGCTGAACCCAACCGCGGCTTTGTCGAACACGTAAGCAGGTCCCTGGCGCATCTTGCCGTTGGGCCACAATTGGCTGCGGCCTTCGTCGACACTCTTGACTTCGAGCACGCTGTAGTCGGCGGCAACACCCGCCGGATTGGTCAGCGCGGCGTCCCAGATGATGAGATCGAGGAACTTTCCCTCCTCGCGCAGGGACTTTAACTCCTCGGCCGACGCGACCGCGTCCCAAGCGGTCTCGTCGGTCCGCGACTCGGGCAGAAACTTGCGCACCAAGTCATTGGAGAGGCCGAATTGCTTGTAGAGCGCCCCTACCACCGGGTGCTGGGCGACCTCGTCTTCAATGGCCTGATCCTCCATCCCGACCATGGAGTCGTGGCAGGTCATCCAACAGCCCTGACCGGGGTACATATCGACGTTCTCGTCACCGATCATGATGCCGAGGCGGTCCGGGTAGATCGCCGGCTGCCCGTCATCGACGACCGCTTCGTGCTGGCGATGGTTGCCGTACCATTGCCACTCGGAGCCGTCGTAACGCATGAAATTACCCATGTCGCCGGGGCCCTCGCCGCTGCTCTTCCAGGAAAATCGCATATAGAGGTACACCTCGTCGTTGGCCGCCTGCACCTCGAGAGGGACCAAGGACACTTTGCCATCGACGGGATTGGGCTCGATAGAGTGCTCGACAACCAGGGCCTCGCCCAGGTCCGCCTCTTCTTCCCTGTGGCATTCCAGGCACGGGTCGCCGTCCTCGACCGCTTTGGCCACCCTCTTGTGCTCCTCGCTGCGCAGCCACTGGTAGCTCGATTGGCCTGGATAGAAAAGCGGTAAGGTCGTGCTGGGAAGCTCCGACCAGTCGATCTTCTCGACGTCGGCGGCTTTGGTCGGGGCGACTTCCAGGAGAAGCCCTACCAGGGCCGACCCAAGCACCGCCTTCACCCGTGGCGGGACACAAGATTGGTGACGAAAACCGGTCATGGCGTCTTTTCCTTTCGTCCATCCCCAACGGGAGATATTTCGGCGTCCGTGGTCAGTTCAACTCAATGGAAATTCTCGATCCGTGCCGTTCTCTGTTTTGTCTTTACGGCGATTGTCTTTTCCGAAGGTGGGCAGGTACCATCGGGGGACGAAGGTGTCATTGATCCTCGTCATTAATCGGCATTTTCAAGGCTGATCGACGAACGGCCGCAAGGCGTTGCGTTGACAGGCGCGGCGATTGGGATTGTACTGAATTCCTGTTTCCCGAGGCGCAGCAACAAGGGAAAGAGCCATGAAACGGGCCGATACGATGACACGCGACTTGGAAGGCCGCCAATCGGGGTCGGCGTCCGACAGGGTCACCGGGCACGGCCGCATGGCCCATGGCGGCAAGTCGGTCTATGGCGCGCGGATCGGCATCTTGATGCTGGACATGGAAATCCCGCGCATTCCGGGCGACATGGGTAACGCCGGGACGTGGCCGTTCCCCGTCCTGTTCAGGACCGTGCGCGGCGCCAACCGCGATTGGATCCACGAGGCAAAGCGCGAAGAAGTATTCCAGGCCTTTTGCGACGATGCCCTTGGGCTGGTGGCGGAGGCCGCCGACGGCATCGCGATTTGTTGCGGCATGATGTCGCTCTACCAAGATGAGTTGGCCGAGCGCTGCCGGGTGCCGGTGGTGACGTCGTCGTTGATTCAAGTGCCCTTCGTCGAACGCCTCTTGCCGCCCGGCAAGCGGGTTGGAATTCTCACCGTCTCGACCAACCTGCTTAAACCCAAGCATCTGGAAGCGGCCGGCGTCGCCCCCGAAACGCCCATCATGGGGTTCGAGGATTCGGACGAATTCATCGCCATGCGCCGGCGCACGGACCCAATCATGGACGTCGCCAAGGTCGAAAGCGAAACCCTCGCCATCGCGCAAAGACTGGTCGCCGATCACCCCGATCTCGGCGCCCTGGTCATGGAATGCACCAATCTGCCGCCCTTCTCGCGCGCCGTTAGCGAGGCGACGGGTCTTCCGGTCTTCGATATTTACAACTTTCTGTGCTGGTTCCACGCCGGGCTGGCGCCGAGGGACTTCGGCCACCCGGGCAGCGCGCCCCGGGATTGGCGCGAGCGCTGAGGCGACCTCAGTCGCCGTCACCAGGCGGGGATAGGAAATCGAAGGCCGTCATGGCCATCACGTGAAAGACGGCGAACAGGTCATCCAAGGTCGCATATTCGTCGCCGCCGCCCAGGTTGTGAGGCGTCAGTCCATAGACGATGCTGGGAATGCCCGCCCGCCGGTACAGGCGGCTGTCGGAGGCGCCGACGCGCATGTTGACCACCGGCGCGGTGCCCAGGATTTCTTGGCCATTCTTGACCGCCAGGCGGACGATTTCGTGATCGGGGTCGGTCCAGTTGGGCTCATAGCGCCGCTCGATACGATAGGCGACGCCGGCCAGGGGATCGAGCAGGCGGGCGATGGCGGCCTCGACCTCGGCCACCGTGACGCCGATGGGCAGGCGGATGTCGACGCCGGCACGGGCGCGGTCGGGCACCAGGTTGGGTGAGATGCCGCCATCGAATGTCCCGATGTTGACCGTGAGCGCCTGCAGGACCCGTGTTTCGCCGGCGCCCGAGATGGTTTGCGACACGTCGGCGGCCTGAGCGATGGCGTCCGCCACCTCGGGCGGCGTGGCAACCGGCAGGTCACACAGGGTGACGAGCGCGCCGAGCGCCCCCATCAGCCGCTCGACGGCGTTCTCGCCCAGGTGTACATGGGCGCCGTGGGCGGCCCGTCCCTCGGCCGTCACTTCAAGCCAGATCAAGCCTTTCTCGCCAAATCGGACGACCATCGGCGAGCCGGCGTCGGCGCAGATCATGGCATCGCCGGTGGCATGCGGCACGGTATCCAAGAGGTACTGGGTTCCCAAGACGCCCATGGTTTCTTCGTCCCCGGCCAGGGTCACCACCAATTCGCCGGCCCAGGCGTCGCGTATCTCGGCGAGCATGGCGAAGGCGAGGATCGAACACGCCAAGCCGCCCTTCATGTCCGAGGCGCCGCGCCCGCCGATCCGCCCGTCGGCGGCCTTGCCGGCGAAGGGGTCATCGGACCACAGCGCCGACTCGCCGGCCGGAAAGGTGTCCAGGTGGCCGTTGAAAATCAGGCGACGGCCCGGCCCGCCACCCTTGATGCGGGCGACGACGTTGACGATCGGGTCGGTCGAGGGGACCAACGCCACTTCGGCGCCGTCGACGCCCGACAGAAGTTCGCCCGCCACCGCGGCGATGGCGGCGGTATCTCCCGGCGGGTTCTCGCTCGGCGTCCGAATCAACCGTTGAGCCGTTTCCACGAGGCGCGGCTGTTCGTCGGCCAGACGCTGCGTGAACTCGCTTCTGACGGCTTGGCACTGCATGGTGTTCTCCCCTTGCCTTGGCGGCGCTCGGCCTCCCCGAATTCAAGGACTGCTCCTTGGTATTACCCAAGCCGGAGCGGATAGCAACCGTCGTCAATCCCGCCACCGGTCATGGTTCCCCCCGCCGCACCTGTGCTACGATCGCGGCGGGCGGCGACGCCCGATCGGCGAATATCGTTCAAGGGGAGAAGGGACGATGGGCAAGGACAAGACTGCACTCGGCTACATCGGACTGGGTCTGATGGGATGGCCGATGACGGAACGCCTGCTCGACGCGGCGTGTCCGGTAACGGTGTGGAACCGAAGCCGCGACAAGATCGTACCGGCACTGGAGAAGGGAGCCAAGGAAGGCGCCTCGCCGGCCGAGGTGGCCAGCAACAGCGACATCGTGCAGACCTGCGTCACCGACGGCCAGGCGATGGAAGAGGTCGTTTTCGGACCGGGAGGCATCGCCGAGGGCGCGGCGGCGGATAAAGTCCTTATCGACTATTCCACCATCCCGCCGGATGCCGCCCGCGACATGGCGGCGCGCCTCAAGGATAAGACCGGCATGCGCTGGATCGACGCGCCCGTCACCGGGGGCGTCGTCGGCGCGCGGGCCGGGGCGCTGGTCATCTTCGCCGGCGGCGACGAGGCGGACATCGAAGCCGTGCGCCCGTCGGTCGAACACATGGCGCGGAGCTTCACCCGCATGGGACCGCAAGGCGCCGGCCTGGTGACCAAGCTGTGCAACCAGACCGTCAACGCCTGCGTCAAGGTGGTGCTTTCCGAAATGCTGTCACTGGCCCGCGACGGCGGTATCGACGGGGCGACATTGCCGCAAGTGATGAAGGGCGGCTCGGCCGATTCAAGCCAGTTGCAGCGTGAGGCGCCGCGCATGGTGGCGGGCGACTTCGACAACCCCCACGGCACCGCCTATACCATTCACAAGGACCTGGGCATCATCGCCGACTTTGCCCGCGAAAGGGGTACGGCGATGCCGGTCACGGCGCTGGTCAGCGAACTTTACCGCCTGCATATCGCAAAGGGCGACGGCGGGCTCGATTCGATCTCCATCTTCAAGCTGTTCGACCGCGCGTGAGCGAGGGGGAGGGGTCGGCGCCTAGAGGATTTTCCGTTCGCATGCATTCACCGAAAATCCTCTAACTCCTTGTTTTAACAATCAATACGTCGTCGCGGATGTAACCATCCGCTCGGGATTTGCGCTAGCAGGTTGCTGAAACACGCGGTTCGTGCAAGCGATCCTTCGAGACGCTCGCTCGTGCTCGCTCCTCAGGACGAGGAGAATCAATTACTTAACCCTCATGCTGAGGAGGCGCGAAGCGCCGTCTCGAAGCATCTGGCGTCAACAAAACCTCTTTATCAACAGCCTGCTAGGCTTCCATGTCGACGTCAAGGATTTCCGCCACGGGAAGGACGGCGATGTCGCGGAATTTTTCGTACTTGGAATTTTCCAGGTCGACCAGATTGGAGATCCGCGCATAGGTGTTGGGGACGAAAATATCGTCACCGTCCCGGTCCTCGCGGCGAATGCCGAATTCGAGCCCGTCGCGTTCCTTGGACGTCAGTTGACCGAGCATGTTCTTGGTCACCCACACCGAGCCGCCACGAGCGAAGTCGCTAAGCCGGCCGGCGATATTGATGGTGTCGCCAAGCACCGTAAATTCGATATGTGTCGGCGTCTGATAGGTGCCGAACCATTCGCGGCCCTCGACCAGACCTATGTTGAGCATCAGGTCGTTGGTCCAGTTCTTTCGCTTTTTCCAGGCCCGGCTGATTTCGTCCATTTTGGTCCGAATCTCGTGGGCGCAGCGCAATGCATTGAGAACGTAACTGGAATCGGGCTGGGGAAAGAAATAATAAACCATGCCATCACCGACGTGCTTGCCGTGCGTCGCGTAGTACTTTCGGAGCACCGGCTCCATCGTGCCCCAAACGTCATTGATTAATTCGAAGTATTCCTCGGGCGGCAGTTCGGCACAAATTTTTACCGAATTCTGGATGTCGGCGACGACCACCGCCAGCGGCGTCAGATAGGGTCGGCGCCTTTTCAGAAGGTCGCGAATGAGGATGTCGCGGCGTGCCAGCAGGGCCATCAGCGAGTCGTTTTCGTCGCTCACGGGCGCGTAGGTGAAGAAAATTCCCTCGCGGAAAAAGATTGCGAAGACGTCAAACCAGCGGCCCTTGGCACCGCGCGTCGCCAGGTTGGCCTGGGCATGAAGAATTTGGGCCGAGCCGGCGGCTTCGGTTTCGTCGTAAAGGCGGGCCAAGGTGTTCAATTCGTCATCACCGAGACCCGCGTCAATTGTCATAAGGGCCGACTTCGAAAGCCGCTGTTTGGCGATACCGAGATGGAAGCGCAGCAGTTCCTCGGCTCCCTCCGCCTGGCTAATCGGTCCGTCGCCCAATAAAAGCGTGAAAAGGTTACGTTCCGTGATATCGCCGGGAATGCCTTCCGCCATGCCCAAGGCCTGCTCCCAGGCCTCGCGGTTCGCCCATTCCAACTCAAATTTTCCATTGACCAGGTAAGCTGGGCCGGAAACCTTATCCAAGGTCAGCCGCACTCCGCTGTCCGGCATGGACTGGGCGGGGTCCCAAGTCCCGCGCCGTTTGTCGCCACGCCTTTCCCCTTTGCGATCTTTTGCCTTTGGGCTTTTTTGGCCATCAATCGAAGAAACAATCTCGGCCATGCTCAAGCCTTGCTTTTTCAACTCGGCGACTCGTTCGATGACCTTTAATGTGGAAGAGGGGAAATAGCCGATGCGGGGCGCGCGGCTGGTGTCCGACGCCGAGCGTTTCACTACCGGCTTCGGCAGGATTCCCGCGGCAATGTAATTGTTCAGGTGGCGCGGGAGATTCCCGCGCTCTTCATCAATTCCTTGCTGGTTAGCATCGCTTCTTCCCCTGAAAGCTTTGTGTTTTTCTGTATATTTAGACAGTATATTCATTCGCATCAAATGTCAAATTGGCTGATATTAAGGCGATTGCACTCTCACCCAACCGTCTGAAAGGGGGTGGCCAATACGCGGTCCTGGTATTAATTGGACAGTCTAATTAAACGGTGGCACGCTTACGTTCATCGTGCCACGCAAAAAAAAGCCCCGCCGAAAGGCGGGGCATGGTCGGCCGGAATGGCGCGGCAGGCCTAGGACGAATAATACATCTGAAACTCGACCGGGTGCGGGGTATGCTCGAAGTTGTAGACTTCCTCCCACTTGAGTTCCATGTAGGCGTCGATGAGATCGTCGGTAAAGACGTCGCCCTTTTTCAGAAAATCGCGGTCTTCGTCCAGGCTTTCCAGGGCCTCGCGCAACGACCCGCAGACCACCGGCACGCCCTCCAATTCCTCGGGCGGCAGGTCGTAGAGGTTCTTGTCCATGGGATCGCCCGGGTGGATCTTGTTCTGGATTCCGTCAATGCCCGCCATCAGCATGGCGGCGAAGGCGAGATAGGGGTTGGCCGTCGCGTCGGGATAGCGCACCTCGACCCGCTTGCCGGCCGGCGAGGCGGTGAACGGAATACGGCATGAAGCCGATCGGTTGCGCGCCGAATAGGCCAACAGGACCGGTGCCTCGAAGCCCGGAATCAAGCGCTTGTAGCTGTTGGTGCCGGGATTGGTGAAGGCGTTGAGGGACTTGGCGTGCCTGATGATGCCGCCGATGTAGTAGAGCGCCGTGTCGGAAAGATCCGCATACCCCGAACCGGCGAAGGTCGGCTTGCCGCCTTTCCAGATGGACTGATGGGTGTGCATGCCAGAGCCATTATCGTCGATTACCGGCTTGGGCATGAAGGTGGCCGTCTTGCCGTAGGTATGGGCGATCATGTGGACGCAGTACTTGTAGATTTGCATGTTGTCGGCACAGCGCACCAAGGTGTCGAAGACGATGCCCAGTTCGTTCTGGCTCGGCGCCACCTCGTGATGGTGCTTATCCATGCTGAGGCCCATCTCCTGCATGGTGGTGACCATCTCGGCGCGCAGGTCGGACAGGGAATCCACCGGCGGCACGGGAAAGTAGCCGCCCTTGGCCGGCGGCCGGTGGCCGACGTTGCCCTCGGGCAGGGTCTTGCCGCTGACATAGGGCCCCTCTTCGGAATCGATTGAATAGAACGTTTTGTTCATGGTGACATCGAAGCGCACGTCGTCGAAAACGAAGAACTCGGCCTCGGGACCGAAATAAGCCGTATCGCCGATGCCGGTGGTGCCGAGATAGGCCTCGGCGCGCCTGGCCGCCGAGCGCGGATCGCGCGAATAGGGCTGGCCCGTCGACGGCTCCAGCACGTCGCAAAACAAGATCAGAACGGCCTGGGCCGAGAAGGGGTCCATCACCGCCGTCGCCGGATCGGGAATCAGCGCCATGTCCGATTCGTTGATCGCCTTCCAGCCGGCGATGGAAGAGCCGTCGAACATGATGCCGTCGGCAAAGGCCGCGTCGTCGATGAATTCCGTCGTCATGGTGAGGTGCTGCCACTTGCCGCGCGGGTCAGTGAAGCGCAGATCGACGAACTTGATCTCATTGTCCTTGAGATACTTGATCACGTCGGCGGGTGATTTGCATTTGAGGGTCATCGATGGGGTTCCTCTTTCCTGGTCCTTGATGCGATGGATGGATCGGCGAAAGGCGGCCGCCGGGGCCGTCAGATGGCTTCCGTGCCACGCTCGCCGGTGCGAATGCGGATGGCTTCCTCGACCGTGGAGACGAATATCTTGCCGTCGCCGATGCGGCCCGTGTGAGCGGCCTGCTGAATGACCTCAATGGCGCGCTCCACCAGTTGGTCCTCCAAGACCAGTTCGATCTTCACCTTGGGCAGGAAGTCGACCACGTATTCGGCGCCGCGGTAGAGTTCGGTGTGCCCCTTCTGGCGGCCGAAGCCCTTGGCCTCCAAGACGGTGATGCCCTGTAGGCCGACTTCGTTGAGGGCTTCCTTGACCTCGTCCAACTTGAACGGCTTGATGATGGCTTCGATCTTCTTCATCGGCGGATGCCTCTTGCATGTGCGGCCGGGCCGGGAGCGCCGAGACCGGATTTGTTCGATTACCAACGCATGGATCGTGCCAACCGTATTCGGCCGGGGGAATTGCCGGAAACCCGCCACAATCAGGGAAAAGAACAATCACCGTGGCCTTTGGGCATGCCTAAGGATTAGGCAGATGCCCAATTAGTCGGCGCACCTTCGGTGTCTTTACAAGAGTCTCCTGATCCGGCGGATGGCCTCTTGGATGTTCTCGGTGCTGTTGGCATAGGAGAAACGGATATAGCCCTCGCCGAAAGCGCCGAAACTGGTCCCGGCGACGGTCGCCACGCCGGCTTCTTCCAACATGCGGTTCTGAAGCTCGCCGGCGCTGATGCCGGTGCCGGTGACGTTGGGAAAGGCGTAGAAGGCGCCGGCCGGCTCGATGCAGCTGAAGCCCGGCAACTGGTTGAGATCGGTCATGATCACCTTGCGCCGTTCGTCGAAGGCGGCGACCATTTTGTCGGGCTCGTCCTGAGGGCCGGTCAAGGCCTCAATGCCGGCATATTGGGCGGCGGCGTTGACGCACGAGTTGCAGTTGATGGCAAGACGCGTCGCCTTGTCGGCCAAGGCCTTGGGCCACACGCCGTAACCCATGCGCCAGCCGGTCATGGCGTATGTCTTGCTCCACCCGTCCAGGAGGATGACCCGGTCGCGGATAGACTCGTACTCCAACAGGCTGACGTGTTTGCGTCCGTCATAGAGCATGCGGCTGTAGATCTCGTCCGACATCACGACGACCTGGGGATGAGCCTCCAGGCCCTCGACCAGGCGGTCGATCTCGACCCGCGGCACGACGCCGCCGGTCGGATTGGCCGGGCTGTTGAGGATGATCAGCCGCGTCGCCGGCGTTACCTGGCTCAGCACCTCGTCGGCGCTGAACGAAAAGCCGGTCTTCTCATGGAGCGGCATGGGCACCGCCTTGGCGCCCGAGAACTCGATCATCGATTCGTAGATCGGAAAGCCCGGGTTGGGATAGATGATCTCGGCGCCGGCCTCGCCGAACATGAGGATGGCGAAGAACATGGTCACCTTGCCGCCGGGCACGACGACGACGCAATCGGGGTCGACCTCGACGCCACGGTACTTGGCGATGTCGGCGGCGACGGCCTCGCGCAATGGCGCGATGCCGTTGGCCGGGGTGTAGCCGTGGTGACCGTCGCGCAGGGCCTTGATGGCGGCCTCGACGATGTTATCGGGCGTCTTGAAGTCGGGCTGGCCGATGCCGAGGTTGATGATGTCGCGGCCCTGATCTTCCAACGCCTTGGCCTTGGCCAGGACGTCGAAGGCGGTTTCGGTGCCGAGGCGCGACATGCCGGCGGCGAGTACGGGGGAGGCCATGGGGGTTCTTCCTTTCATGGTGCGCGTTTGTCGTTCCGTTATGGACTATGTTACACACCGGCACGGCAAGCAGCGAGGGGCAAGATGAAACCGGCCAACAAGGTTTTCTCGGGCTACGGCACGTCGGTCTTCGAGGTCATGTCGCGTCTCGCCATCGAACACGGCACCATCAACCTGGGCCAGGGCTTTCCCGACGAGGACGGGCCCGAGGACATCCGCCGCGCCGCCGCCGAGACCGTCATCGAGGGCCCCAACCAGTACCCGCCCATGATGGGCGTGCCGGCGCTGCGCCAGGCGGTGGCCGAGCACGACCGGCGCTTCTACGGCCTCGACGTCGATTGGCAAAGCGAGGTGATGGTGACCTCGGGCGGCGCCGAGGCCCTGGCCGATTGCCTGTTCGGGCTCATCGATCCGGGCGACGAGGTGGTGCTGATCGAGCCCCTCTACGAGATGTATCTGCCGCTGGTGCGCTTCGCCGGCGGAATCCCCAAGCTGGTGCGCATCGAGCCGCCAAATTGGGAGCTGCCGCGCCAGGCGCTGGCAGAGGCGTTTTCGGAACGGACCAAGCTGATCTTGCTCAATTCGCCCCACAACCCGGCCGGCAAGGTCTTCGAGGTCGACGAGTTGGACTTCATCGCCGATCTGGTCAAGGCCCATGATGCCTATGCCGTCTGTGACGAGGTCTATGAGCACCTGGTCTTCGACGGCCGGGCCCACGTTCCCCTGATGACGCTGCCCGGCATGCGCGAGCGCTGTTTGCGCATCGGCTCGGCGGGCAAGACGTTCTCTGTCACCGGCTGGAAGGTGGGTTACGTGACAGCCGCGCCGGAAGTGCTGTCGCCGGTGGCCAAGGCGCATCAGTTCATCACCTTCACCACGCCGCCCAATCTGCAAAGCGCCGTCGCCTTCGGCCTGGGCAAGGACGATGCCTATTTCTCAGGCCTCTCGGGGGCCATGCAGGCTAAGCGCGACCGCCTGACGAAGGGCCTGGAAGGGGCTGGCTTCGAGGTTTCGGCGTCGGGCGGCACTTATTTTCTTTCGGTCGATATCCGCTCGGTCGGCTTCGACGGCGACGACGAGGCGTTTTGCCGTCACATCACCACCGAGGCCGGGGTGACGGCGGTCCCGGTCAGCGCGTTCTACCAAGAGAGCGACGTCAACCACTTCGCGCGCTTTTGCTTTTGCAAGCAAGACGCCATCCTCGACGAAGCGGCGGCGCGCCTGGCTCGGCACTTCAAGGGCGGGTAATGCCTTGGTTGGGTTCAAACTAAAGGAATGACCACAGAGACACAGAGGCACAGAGAAATAGAATGAGGACGAAAAAATAAAATTGGCATTACAAATTCATAATTTTCTACCTATCTCTCTTTTCTTCTCTGTGTCTCTGTGTCTCTGTGGTTCAATCTTTTTCCACCCTGTCCAACCACCCCGGCGCGCCGCTTGACGGACCCGGGGTGCGGGATTACACAAGGGATTAACGGCGGGAGTAGCTCAGCTGGTTAGAGCACCTGGTTGTGGTCCAGGGGGTCGGGGGTTCGAGTCCCCTCTCTCGCCCCAATGATTTCGGAGACGCGGTCGACGTCCCCATGATTCATGACACCATCATCGTCGGAGGCGGCTCGGCCGGATGCGTGCTGGCCAACCGGCTGTCGGCGCGCGGCACCCACCGCGTGCTGTTGATCGAGGCGGGTCCCGATACGCCGCCCGGCCGCGTGCCCGAAGACGTCTTGGACAGCTTTCCCGGCAGGGCCTATTTCAGCCCCGCCTATAACTGGACGGACCTGCGCGTCCACCTGCAACCGCTGCCCCACAACGAACCGCGCCCACCGGCCGAACGCGGTTACGAGCAAGGCCGCATCATGGGCGGCGGCTCGTCGATCAACGGCCAGATTGCGCTGCGCGGCGATCCCGCCGATTACGACCGCTGGCAGGCGATGGGCGCCCGGGGATGGAACTGGGAAGGGGTGCTGCCTTATTTCAAGAAGCTCGAACGGGACATGGACTTCGACGGTCCCCACCACAACAAGGAAGGGCGCATCCCGATCCGCCGCTTGTTCCCCGAGGTGTGGTCGGGCCAGTCGCGGGCCGCCGCCGAAGCCTTCGCCGCCGCCGGCTACGAATACCACCCCGACATGAACGAGGACTTCGTAGAGGGCTACGCACCGGTTCCCTTTTCCAACGCCTACGACCGCAGGGTTTCGGCCGCCATCGGCTATCTCGATCCGGTGACGCGCCAACGCGACAACCTGACTCTCATGCCGGAAACCCGGGTCAAGGGCCTGGCCTTCGAGGGCCGCAAGGTGGTCGGCGTCGAAGTCGCAAACACTGATGGCAGCGGCGGCGAGGTCCATCGCGCGGCTCAGGTTATCTTGTCATCGGGCGCCCTTCATTCACCGGCCTTTTTGCTGCGCGCCGGCATCGGCCCGGCGGCGCACCTGCGCGGGCTTGGTATCGAGGTCCTGGCCGACCTTCCCGGCGTCGGCCAGAACCTGTGCGAACACCCGATCACGGCGGTGTCGTCGTACCTCGCCCGGGAGGCCCGCCTCGACCCCCGCACGCCGCGTCATATTCAGGTCAACCTGCGCTATTCGTCGGGGCTCGAGGGCTGTCCGCCGGTCGACATGCAGGTCAACACCATCCAGCGCTCGGCCTGGCACCCGCTCGGCAAGCGCCTCGGCACCTTTCAGATCTGGGTCAACAAGCCGTTCTCGCGCGGCCAGGTAACCCTGAACACGAGCGACTGGCGGGCCGAGCCCGAGGTCGAGTTCAACCTGCTCTCGGACCGCCGCGATCTTGACCGGCTAATGGCGGGCATGGGTTTCCTCGCTGAGCTCATGGAACACGATGGGCTGAAACGCTGCCTCCTCGATCCCTTCCCGTCGAGCTATTCCGAACGGGTGCGCAACGTCAACAAGGTGTCGTTCAAGAACTGGCTGGCGACCGGCTTCCTGTCCACCCTGATGGGCGGACCGGGGCCGCTGCGCCGCTTCCTGGTCAAGAACGTCATCACCCAGGGCGATACCCTCAAGGGTCTGATGGCCGACGACGGCGCGCTGGAAGCCTTCATCCGCAAGACCGTCACCGGCATCTGGCATGCGTCGTGTACGTGTCGTATGGGGGCGCCCGACGATCCCCTGGCGGTGACCGACGAAGCGGGCCGGGTGCGCGGCGTCGAAGGGCTCAGGGTGGTAGATGCCTCCGTCATGCCCGAAGTCACGGCGTGCAACACCAACATCCCGACCATCATGATCGCCGAGAAGATGGCCGACGCCATCGGGGCGGACTAAGGACGCATGAACCTTCTGATGGACCCTTCGACTGGACGCCAGCGGCGCCCGCTCTGGGTGAGGCTAGGCCTTTGAAAACAAAGAAACCTCATGCTGAGCGGCACCCCGAAGGGGTGCCTGTCGAAGCAGTCCCCCAGAAGATAAACGGGACTGAGCTGGAGAGGGGAGGGGTGAGTGGTCGAACCGGATGACGCGGCGGCGCAGGCGCCCGAATACGACACCATCATCGTCGGCGGCGGGTCGGCGGGTTGCGTCCTCGCCGGGCGTCTCTCGGCGCGAAGCACCAATCGGGTGCTGTTGATCGAGGCCGGCGTCGATACGCCGCCGGGGTTGGAGCCTGCCGACGTTCTCGACAACGATCCGCTGCGCGCCTACGCCAATCCGAACTACAAATGGCCAAACCTCAAGGTGCGCTGGAAGGCCAACACCCAGAACGCCCCCGACGGCGCGGATTTGTTGAACTATGAACAGGCCCGCCTGATGGGCGGCGGGTCGTCGATCAACGGCCAGATCGCGACGCGCGGCGCACCGGTCGACTACGACGCCTGGCAGACCATGGGCGCCGAGGGCTGGGGCTGGGACGGGGTGTTGCCGTTCTTCCGCAAGCTCGAACACGACATGGATTTCACCGGCCCCGACCACGGCGCGTCGGGCCCGCTGCCCATCGCGCGGTTCTTTCCCGAACAATGGTCGGGCTTCAACAAGGGGCTGTCGGAGGCCCTGCGCCAGGCCGGCAACGAATACCGGGCCGACATCAACGACGGTTTTGCCGTCGGCCATTCGCCGATCGCCATGAACAGCGTCTATGGGCGCCGCGTATCGACCGCCATGGCCTACCTGACCCCGGTGGTGCGACAGCGCCCGAATCTCACCGTCCTCGGCGAAACCCAGGCCAAGCGCCTGATCTTCGAGGGCACGCGCGTGGCCGGCGTCGAGGTCGAGACCAAGAGCGGCGCCGCGACCTTCCGGGCGCGTCATGTGATTGTCACCGCGGGTGCTTTGCACACGCCGGCGCTCCTCATGCGATCCGGCGTCGGTCCGAGCGAACATCTGAGCGAGGTCGGCATCCCGGTTGTCGCCAACGTTGCCGGGGTCGGGCGCAATCTGTGCAATCACCCGTTTGTCGCCATCTCCGCCTACCTCACGCCCGAGGCGCGCATGGCACGGACGCAATCGCGCTATCTGCAACTGGGCATTCGGTTTTCGTCGGGGCTGGAGGGCTGTCCCGAAGGCGACATGTACGTCTCGGCGGCCGCCAAGTCGTCGTGGCACGCCGTCGGCCGGCGCCTCGGCGTCCTGCAGATCATCGCCAACAAGCCCTATTCGCGGGGCCGGGTCGGCCTGGCGTCCCCCGATTGGCGGGCCGAGCCCACGGTCGAGTTCAATTTCCTCTCCGACGAGCGCGATTGCCCGCGCCTGATGGAAGCCATGCGCTTCATGGCGTCGCTGTTCAAATGCCCGGCGCTCGGCGATTGCGCCCTTGATCCCTTTCCCGCCGCCTATTCCGACCGGGTCAAGAAGATCGGCGGCGTGACGCTCATGAACCGCCTCAAGACCGACCTCCTAGCGGCCTTCCTCGACGGCCCGGGGCCGCTCAGGCGGTTCCTCATCCGCACCGTCGTCATGCCGGGCGCCAACCTGTCCAAGCTGCTCGCCGAGGAAGAGGCGCTCAGGGCCTACGTCGAGCGTTCGGTCAGCGGCAGCGGCCACGTATCGGCCACCTGCCGCATGGGCGCCGCTGACGACCCAATGGCGGTGACCGACCCGGCGGGCCGGGTGCGGGGCGTAGAGGGTTTAAGAGTCGGCGACGCCTCGATCATGCCCGAGATCACCCGCGCCAACACCAACATCCCAACCATCATGATCGCCGAAAAACTGGCCGATACGATTTTGGGTGAGCAGGGGCCGGTTCAAGGGGGCGGGTAGGGATGCGACACGCCCCAAGAGCCCGTCATTCCTGCCTTCGCGGGAATGATACCTTTCGGAATAGGCAACCCGAAAACCACGAACAAATGCGCCCCCACGCCGCCGGCCGCCCGTGTTATGATCCGGGTCTCGGCTTCGAGCGGTGAGCGTGTCCATGAGCAAGACCCCGATATCCCTTGACCAGATCGTCTGGCGCGAGCCCGACGGGACACCCGTTTCGTGTATCGATAAGCTCAAGGTGTTGAACGAGAACCTGGAAGAAATCCGTCAGTTTTGTCAGGACGCCCTGGAAGATGCCGTCCTCATGGGCTGTGACGAGGCGCAGGCGCGCGACGTGCTGGAAAGCCTGGTTCGTTCGATCGAGAACCCCTACAAGAAAGAATGACGGCGAGCCCGCCGGCACGGCTCGGTGCGGTGTGCCGAAAAAGGCCATATCGGCGCTTGATCCGAAGGCCAACATCGCCGATACCAAGGGGGCGTATTTGCCTGCCCGCTCAAGGGCCGGGCAACGAGTAAACGGAGGGGAGTTTTCGATGACGCCAGCCCACAGCCAGGCGGATGTTGCGCAACCCGAGACCGGGGCCGGCGCCGACCACGACGCGATGGCCAATGCCATCCGCTTTCTCTCCGCCGACGCGGTTGAGAAGGCCAATTCGGGCCATCCCGGCATGCCCATGGGCATGGCCGATGCGGCGACCGTGTTGTTTTCCCGCTTCCTCCGCTTCGATCCCCAGGCGCCGGATTGGGCCGACCGCGACCGCTTCGTGCTGTCGGCGGGGCACGGCTCCATGCTCCTCTATTCGCTCCTCTACCTCACCGGCTATGAGGACATGACGCTGGACGAGTTGAAGGACTTCCGCCAGCTCGGATCGAAATCGGCCGGCCACCCGGAATATGGCCATGCGGCGGGCATCGAGACCACCACCGGCCCCCTCGGCCAGGGCATCACCACCGCCGTCGGCATGGCCCTGGCCGAGCGCATGATGAACGCGCGCTTCGGCGACGGCCTAGTCGATCATTTCACCTACGTCATCGCCGGCGACGGCTGCCTGATGGAGGGCATCAGCCACGAGGCCCTGTCGCTTGCCGGACATCTGGGCTTGGGCAGGCTTATCGTCCTGTGGGACGACAACCGGATCTGCATCGACGGCCCCACCGATATGACCGTTTCCGACGACCAATTGGCCCGCGCCCAAGCCTCGGGCTGGGACACCCGTACGGTCGACGGCCATGACCCGGACGCCGTTGCCGCCGCCATCGAGGCCGCCCGTGCATCGCCCAAGCCGTCGCTCATCGCGTGCCGCACGGTGATCGGTTTCGGCGCGCCATCCAAGGCCGGCACCTCGGCCACCCACGGGGCGCCCCTGGGCGACGACGAGATCGCCGGGGCGCGCGAAAAGCTGGGCTGGCCCCACGCGCCGTTCGAGGTGCCCACCGACGTGCTTGAGGCTTGGCGTCGGGTGGGCGCCAGGGGCGCCGAGGTTCGCGCCCAATGGCAGGCCCGCCTGGCGGCGGCGGACCCCGATGAGAAGAGCGAGTTCGAGCGCACCATGGCCGGCGTCCTGCCCGAAGGCTGGCGGGCGGCGCTGGACAACCACATCGAGCGCGTTATCGACGAGAGTCCCAAGTGGGCGACACGCCAATCCTCGGGCGAGGCCCTCGAGGTGCTGACCGAGGCCATTCCCGAGATGATCGGCGGGTCGGCGGATCTCACCGGTTCCAACAATACGAAGACGGGTGCGTTCGCCCCGGTGGCGCCGGGGGACTTCGCCGGACGCTATGTCTTCTACGGGGTGCGCGAACATGCCATGGCCGCCGTCATGACCGGGATGGCGCTCCACGGCGGCTTTATTCCCTATGGCGGCACCTTTTTGGTCTTCGCCGATTATATGCGTCCGGCCATGCGTCTGGCGGCGCTGATGGGGGTGCGGGTGGTCTATGTGCTGACCCACGATTCGATCGGCCTCGGCGAGGACGGCCCGACCCACCAGCCGGTCGAAACCCTGGCCAGCCTGCGCGCCATTCCCAATATGTGCGTCTTTCGCCCGGCCGACGCGGTGGAGACGGCGGAGTGCTGGGCCCTGGCCCTGGACAACGACACCGGCCCCTCGGTCCTGGCGCTGAGCCGCCAGGGCCTGGCGACGGTGCGCGTCGCGGCGGACGAGAATCTGTCGGCGCGTGGCGCCTATGTCCTGGCCGAGGGCGAGGGCGGTCCGCGCCAGGCGACCCTGCTGGCCACCGGCAGCGAGGTCGGCGTGGCGCTGGCGGCGCGCGATTTGTTGCAGGCCGACGGCATTTCCACCGCCGTCGTCTCCATGCCGTGCTGGGAGCTTTTCGAGCGCCAGGACGAAGCCTACCGGCAAAGCGTACTTGGTGCGGAAACGGTGCGCGTCGCGGTCGAAGCGGCGGTCGGCCAGGGGTGGGAGCGCTATCTCGGCCTCCACGGCGCCTTTGTCGGCATGACCGGGTTCGGCGCCTCGGCGCCGGGCGGCGCGCTTTATGAGCATTTCGGCATCACCGCCGAGGCCGTCGCGACGGCGGCCAAAAAGCAAATGAGGAGTTAGGACCATGGACGAAGCGAACCTTGCCTCCATCGCCCGATCCCTGATCGCCGACGGCCGGGGTATCCTGGCCGCCGACGAAAGCACGGGAACGATCACCAAGCGCTTCGATGGGATCGGCGTCGAATCGACCGAGGAGAACCGGCGCTCCTATCGCGAACTCCTGTTCACCACGCCGGGCCTCGGCGAATTCGTCAGCGGCGCCATCCTCTATGACGAAACCATCCGCCAGGCGGCCACGGACGGCACGCCGATCCCGGCCCTCCTGGCCAAGCAGGACATCCACCCCGGCATCAAGGTCGACACCGGCGCCAAGCCCCTTGCCGGGTCGGCGGAAGAAACCGTCACCGAGGGGCTGGACGGCCTGCGCGAACGCGTCGCCGAATACCACGGTCTCGGCGCCCGCTTCGCCAAATGGCGCGCGGTGATCAAGATCGGCGATCGCATCCCGACGCCTTATTGCATAGAGGCCAACGCCCATGCCCTGGCCCGCTATGCGCGGCTGTGCCAGGACGGCGGCCTGGTGCCGATCGTCGAGCCCGAGGTCCTGATGGACGGCGATCACGACATCGACCGATGCGACGCGGTCACCACCGAGACCCTGCACGTGGTGTTCGCCGCCCTGCACCGCCAAGGCGTCTCGCTTGAGGGCATGCTGCTCAAGCCCAACATGGTGATCTCGGGCAAGGACTGTTCGCGTCAGGCCGACGTCGACGAAGTGGCGGAGCGCACCGTTCGGTGCCTGCGCCGCACCGTTCCGGCGGCGGTGCCGGGCATCGTGTTTCTTTCCGGCGGACAGAGCGAGCAGGTGGCAACCGCACACCTGAACGCCATGAATGCCAAGTTCGGCGGCCAACCCTGGGCGCTCAGCTTCTCCTATGGCCGGGCCTTGCAGGACGGTGCCTTGAAAAGCTGGAAGGGCTCCGCCGACAACACCCAAGCGGCCCAGACGTCCCTCGCCACGCGGGCCAAACTGAACAGCGCCGCGGCCAAGGGTGCGTACACCGGCGAGGCGGCTTAAGACAGTGGCGGACACGGTGAAAATCGCGCCGTCGATCCTGTCGGCCGATTTTGCGCGCCTGGGCGAAGAGGTGCGCGCCATTGATGCGGCGGGCTGCGATTACGTCCACGTCGACGTCATGGACGGCCACTTCGTGCCCAACATCTCGCTCGGACCCGTGGTCGTCGAGGCCATCCGGCCCCATACCGCGAAACCCCTCGATACCCACCTGATGATCGCCCCCGCCGAGCCCTATCTGGAGGCTTTCGCCAAGGCCGGCAGCGACATCATCACCGTGCACGCCGAGGCCGGGCCGCACCTGCATCGCGGTTTGCAGGTCATCCGCTCGCTGGGCAAGAAAGCCGGGGTGTCGCTTAATCCCTCGACGCCGGCCTCCGCCGCCGCCAACGTCCTCGACCAGGTCGATCTGATATTGGTGATGACCGTCAATCCCGGCTTCGGCGGCCAGGCCTTCATCGCCGAACAGGTCGCGAAAATTCGCGCCATCCGCGAGATGATCGCCGACCGGCCGATCGAGCTTGAGGTCGACGGCGGCATCAACCCCGATAACGCGGGCGCCGTCGTCGCGGCCGGCGCCGACGTCCTGGTCGCCGGCAGCGCCGTCTTCGGCGGCGACGATTACGCCGCCGCCATCGGTGCCCTGAGGGCCGCCGTCTCGTAATCCCTCAGGTGATGGCGTCGATCTGTTCGTCGCTGAGCGCGCCCGGCACGATGGTAATGGGGATGCGCAGCCGCCCGGCCATCTTGCCGACCAGATAGGAAACGATGGGGCCGGGACCTTCGCCGGTGGCGGCGCCGAGGACCAGCACCGAAATATCCGTTTCCTCGTCGATCAGCTTGATCAGTTCCTCGCGGATCTTGCCTTCGCGGATGTAGAGGGCGGGCATCGTCTTGGTGCGCTTTTGCACCACCGAGGAAAGCACTTGCAGCATCTCCTCGGCCTCGGCGCGGCGTTCCTCGCGCATCAGGTCGCCGACCGAGGTCCAGTGCTGGAACTCGGCCGGCTGGATGACGTAAAGAAGCGCCACGCGCCCCCCCGTGCGCACGGCTCGACGGCAAGCGAAGCGCAGCGCCTGGCTCAATTCCTCGGTTTCGTCCACGACGCACAGGAACGTGCGCTGCGACGCTTGGACGCCCCCCGTCGGTTGGTTCGTGTCCTCGGCCATTCTCTGTCTATCTTTCGCGCGCCACGATGCCGGCGAACCATCCTGCCACCACCGCGATTAGGATGGCAAGCAGCCCATAGGCCAGGGAATGGCGATGGGCAAGGTCGTAGACACGGGCCTCGAATCCGAACTTGCGGACCTCCAGCAAGGTCGTCTTGTTGCCGGTCACCCGGCCCCCTTGGGCCAAGTAGGTATCGACCACATAGGTGCCGACGGGAACATTGGCGGGAAAGTGGATCGACGTGCGGAATAAGCGGTTTTCGATGAAATGGACTTTACCGACTTTTGAACCGTAGAGGCCGCGGCTTTGTTTGTTGCGGATCAGGGCCTCGCGGAAGGCCTCCACCTCGACCCGGGGGCGTGCCGGGTCCCGCGCCTCCAGGCGCAGGTTGGCGCCGCCGATTTGATTGTCGAACTGTTCGGCGGCGATCAGGATGTCGTCCAGCGGCCGACTGGCGGCAACCGAATAGAACCCCGGCACGCCGTTGAAAATCATCTCGTCGCGGTTAATCCATATGCCGGCGACCTTGCCCTTGCGACGCACTCTCTCGTCGCCCTGGGTGCCGCGCACCACCACGACGATGTCACCCGCGCCCTCGGTCGCGCCGAACAGCAACAGGTCGGAACCGACGAAGCCCGTCGTGATGGCCACCACCGAGCCCGAGAGATCGACGACCAGCTCCTCGCCGGCGGCCGGTGCCGCCGCCAGGGCGCCGACCATCGCCGCCACGTGCACGAAGCGCTTCATGGCGACCCCACCACGCCGCCGAGGGAATAGAGGTCGGCCGGGGTAACGATCAGATCGAAGGCGAGCTTGGCGCAGACGCTGAGAACCACCAGCGCCAGCAGGCTACGCAGGTGTTCACCTTGAAGCCTGGACGATGCCCGCGCGCCCAACTGAGCGCCGAAAACGGCGCCGACCAAAAGCAGCATGGCCAGGACCACATCCACCGTTTGGTTGTTGACGGCTTGCAGCACGGTGACATTGGCGGTGACGAAGATGATCTGGAAGAGCGAGGTTCCCACCACCATCACGGTCGGCATGCCAAGCAGATAGATCATCGCCGGCACCATGAGGAAACCCCCGCCGACGCCCATGATGGCCGCCAGGATGCCGGCCAGGAAGCCGATGGCAATGGGGAGGAGAACGCTGATATAGAGCCGCGAACGGCGGAAGCGCATCCTGAAGGGTAATCCGTGTACCCAATAGTGATGATGGCGCTTGGGAGGTGTCGGGTGCTTGCGCCGCGCCATGGCGCGTATGCTTTCGGCCAGCATCAAGGCCCCGATGATGCTCAAAAAGGCGACGTAGGCCAACCTGATCACGACGTCGACGTGGCCGATGCCGCGCAGAAAGGTAAACAGCCAAACGCCGAAGGTGGAACCCAGCGCGCCACCCGCCACCAGCACCAAACCCATCTTGAAGTCGACGTTGCCGCGCCGCCAGTGGGCCAGCACGCCGGAGACCGATGACGCCACGATCTGGTTGGCTTCCGTCGCCACCGCCACCGGCGCCGGCACGCCGATGAAAAAAAGTAGCGGTGTCATGAGGAACCCACCCCCCACGCCGAACAGACCCGATAGGAATCCGACGACGCCACCCATGCCCAGGATGACGAAGATGTTGACCGACATCTCGGCAATGGGAAGATAGATCTGCATCGGCCGTGGCGCCTCGGTTGCGCAAGGACCCGAGCGTTTCGGTGGGCGAGCCCGGAGCGCCCCAATTATAAGTAAAGCCCCGCCGCCTCATTGGGCGCCGGGGTTTCACGTTTCAATAGGGTCTTCGGCGATTTCTTTTCGCGCCGGGACCTGGCCGGCGTATGACCACTGCCGGGACACGGCCTCGGGTGTTTCTCGTGTGATTAGGAATTCGCATTTTATCGCAATAACTTAGTCGATTTGTAGTGGAACCGGGACAGGTTGTCAACCGACCCGGTCTTCCGCGCCGCCGCACGAGCTTGGGCTTTGATCCGGAGCGCACCTATGGTACATCCTATTTCAACCGAGCAAATCGGATTCGAAAGGGAGGAGCGTCGTCTCGGTACTCGTCGCATCAAGAAGCGGCGAAACTGCCGATTTCGACGTACGGTACGCCCAAAATATTCGGGTAGTGCCTGTGGGGGAAGTCAAGCCAAATCATGGCTCAAAAGCGAACGATAGATAGCGCAAAAGGGAAAGCCAGAAAAAGCAAGCCGGGGACTAGTTTCGAGGTGAAAAAAGATTGGGCACTCAACCTCGCCAGGTCATCGGTGGACCTGATCTGCCTTTGCCGCGACGGCAAGGTCGCTTTCCTCAACGATGCCGGAAAGGGGATGCTGGGCATCAAGCGCGGCACCAAGTTTATCGGTATTCCGTTCACCGAATTTGCCCATCCCGGCGATACAACCATCGCCCGCAAACTTCTTACGGGCAAGGTTCCCGAGGGGAAACCCTTGGCGCTCAGGTTAAACCCGCGCCACCGCGACGAAATCAAGGTCAAGGCCTTCAACCTTAGCTTTGGCGGGGGCAAGGGAGAAGTGGTCATACAGGCACTCGACAAATCGGGTCCGGAACCCGCCGGTGAAATAGACTTCGATCCCGTAAAACGTTTACAGAACGTTATCAATACGGTCGCAGACGGAATTTTCGTCTTCGACGACAAGGGGCGTATCTCGTCCTTCAACCCGTCGGCGGAGCGAATATTCGGGTATTCCGCCGACGATATGGTGGGCAAGAGCCTAAGAATTCTACACCCCCGACCGAGCCGAGGCAGAGGCAAGGGCTTGATCCGCGAGTACCTGGAGAACGGCCGGCGCGGATCGGGCGGCCTCCTGCGCGGCGAGGATACCGGACGACGCAAGGACGGCACCCGATTTCCCATGAAAATCACCGTCTCCGAGCTCGGGCGGAAGAAACAAAAACTGTTTACCGCCGTCGTTCAGGATATCTCCGAACGCACCAAGCTTGAGGAAGAGATCCGCGATGCGCGCGACAAGTTGGAGGAAAGCGTCGAGGAGCGCACCCGCAAGCTGACCCGCGAGGCCGCCGAGCGGCGCCGGGCGGAGGGCAACCTGCGCCTGGCCGCCAAGGTGATTGAAACCACCAACGAGGCGGTCCTCATCGCCGACGCCCAATTCCGCGTGACCTCGGTCAATCCCGCCTTCACGGAAATCACCGGCTACAAGGCCGACGAGGTGATCGGAAGAAAACCGACCTTCCACAAGGTCTTGAGGAAGGACAAGACCCTGTTTGCCAAGATGCAAGAGGACATGCAAAAGCAGGGGCACTGGGAAGGGGAATTCTGGAACAAGCGCAAGAATGGAGACGACTACGCCCAACGGCTATCCATTTCCGCCATTACCGACGAGACCGGAAAAGTTTCACAATATGCCGCCCTGATTGGCGACATTACCAAACGCAAACAAGACGAGGAACGTATCCGCTATCAGGCCAACTACGATTCCTTGACGAAGTTGCCCAATCGGACACTGTTCCTTGACCGCTTGAACTTGGCATTGGCCCGCATGAAACGGGGACAGGACAAGTTGGGCCTCATGTTCATCGACCTGGACGGGTTCAAACTGGTCAACGATACCCTGGGCCATGAGATCGGCGATCTGCTTTTGCAGGAAGCCGCCAAACGACTCAGCCAATGTGTGCGCCGGGGTGACACGATTGCCCGCCTGGGGGGCGATGAGTTCACGGTCATAATGCCCGACCTTGAAGACCCCCGAAACGGGTCGATGGTGGCTCAGCGTATCCTCGATCTCCTGGCCAAGCCGTACGTTCTTGACGGACACGAAGCCTTCGTCTCGGCCAGTATCGGCATCACCGTCTTTCCCGACGACGGAGACACCGCCAGTCATCTGTTGCGCAATGCCGACGCCGCCATGTATCGGGCCAAGGAACAGGGTAAGGCAAACTATCAGTTCTTCACCGTCGATCTTAACGAAGAGGTCAAGGAACGCGTCATTCTCAAGAACAGCCTGATCAAGGCACGCCAAGGCAGCGAGTTCTCTCTTCACTATCAGCCGAAGTTGGAGATCCAAAGCGGCCATGTCACGAGCGTCGAAGCCCTCATGCGCTGGAACAACCCGGAACTCGGCACCATCTCGCCGGACAAATTCATCCCGATCATGGAAGAGTCCGGTTTGGCGATGGAGATGGGCGAATGGGTCATTCGAACGGCCTGTACGCAATTCCAAAAGTGGCGCGACGAGGGAGCGGCTCCCCTGCGCGTGGCCGTCAATTTGTCGTCACGTCAACTGAGGGAGGCCAATTTTATATCCGTCGTCGAACGCGTTCTGAAGGAAACAGGGGTCGACCCGGTTTCATTGGAGATAGAGATCACTGAAAATATGTTGATGTCGGATTCGACGAACATCGTGGTTGCCCTCGATACGCTCCACGATATGGGCATCCACATCTCCATGGACGATTTCGGCACCGGCTATTCGTCGCTCAACCATCTCAGACGCTTTCCCATCGACACCATAAAAATCGACGGGACCTTCACAACCGACATTGAGTCCAAGCCCGAAGAGATTGAGATTATCAAAGC
>JASLLZ010000090.1 GCA_030746775.1 Rhodospirillales bacterium
CTACAGCCCCGACTTCAATCCGATCGAGATGGCCTTCTCCAAGCTCAAGGCCTTCCTCAAAAAGGTTGCAGCGAGAAGGTTTATCGGCGAATGGGACTAGACGTTGTGAGCGAACCGCAAACAACTCCAAGGAATACACTTCTAGAGGAAATTGGGCGTCGCGAAGCACGCATCAAAAGAAAAACGGTCATCAGGAGAATTGTTAAGGAAGCGTACCCAGAAGGCTTGCAGGCCGCACAAATTCGCGGACTAGCTAAGGAAAAGAATGGGATCGAACTCAATCCGAACACCGTCACAGTTACGCTTGGACGTTACAAGGAGAAGGGAATAGTTAGACTTGAAGGGAAAACGTGGTTCTACGTTCCGATAAAAGAGAGACACAAAACGATCTAGAAGCGCCGCTTCAAGCGAACGCCCCCTCGGGCGAACCAGAGGGGGCGTCATGAGAATTACGGCAGTTCAGGTGGTCCGGCGCGGACCCTCATCAAGTCTCGCGCGCCGGGTTCAATTCCCGGAACTGCCACCCCCTGGTCGTCTATCCGGTAGGACGCCCGATTTCCACTCGGGAAAAGCAGGTCCAAGCCCTGCCCAGGGGACCACATCGCGAGTTGGGGTCGGTGGCCGCGCTAACAGCCACCTGCCCTTTAGATCAACACTCTCGGGTAAGCCCAAAGTGCGACCTAGCAGAGTAAATTTAGCACTTTCTGGAAGAATTTTCCAGAGCGTTGATTTGCTTCCTGCGCGAGTACCGTAGCATTCGAGCCACTGTGCGCCGGTCGAAGCACTTGGCGTCATCGATCACACCTGATCCGTAGAAGAACTTGCGCGGTAGGACACGGCCATGCGTAACATGGATTCTCAATGAGTGTCCGAACTAGGACAGCATCCGACGGCGAAAGCCTTTGCCTCCGAAGCCGCCCAGCGGTTAATTAGACCGATCATGTGTGGTCTTGCCGCCATATTCGCCTTCGCATCCGACGCCGAGCCGGTGGCCGAGGCCGAGCTTGTGGCCATGCGCCAGGCCATGACGCGGCGCGGTCCCGACGGCGCCGGGCTGTGGCTGTCCGACGACGGGCGCGTCGGTCTGGCCCACCGCCGTCTGTCCATCATCGACTTGAGCCCCGCCGCCGCCCAGCCCATGGCCTTCACGGCGCCCGGCGAGGCCGAGCCCCGCGCCCGCATCACCTATAACGGCGAGATCTATAATTTTCGCGCCCTGCGCATGGAACTGGAGGACCAGGGCCACGTCTTCAAGACCCAGTCCGACACCGAGGTCCTGCTTCATCTTTATCACCGTTACGGGGCCGAAATGGTGCACCGGCTGCGCGGCATGTTCGCCCTGGCGCTGTGGGACGAAGCCCGCCAAGGCCTGTTGCTGGCCCGCGACCCGCTGGGCATCAAGCCGCTTTATTACGCCGACGGCGGCGGCACCTTGCGCGTCGCCTCCCAGGTCAAGGCCCTGCTTGCCGGCGGCGGTGTGGACAGCGCGCCCTCGCCGGCCGGCAACGTCGGCTTTTTCCTGTGGGGCAGTATCCCCGAGCCCCATACCCTCTATCGCCACATTCACGCCGTCGAGGCGGGCAGCACGCTGTGGGTCGACGGCGCCGGCGTCAAGCACCTGAGCCGCTTTCACGACATTCCCTCGGTGCTCGCCAGTGGCCGGGCGTCATGCGACGGGGACGGCGATTTGGGCGAGGCCCTGGCCGCGTCGGTGCGCCATCACCTGGTCGCCGACGTGCCGGTCGGCGTCTTTCTGTCGGCCGGCCTGGACTCGGCGACGATCGCCGCCCATGCCTCGGACGTTCAGGGCGCCGGCCTCGACACCTTGACGCTTGGCTTCGAGGAATACCGGGGCCGGGCCGAGGACGAGGTGCCCCTGGCCGAAGAGGTGGCGGCGGCTTACGGCACGCGCCACCGCACCGAATACGTCGCCGGCAGAGATTTCCGCCATCACCTGGACGACCTGTTGGCGGCCATGGACCAGCCCACCATCGATGGCGTCAACGTCTACTTCGTCGCCCGGGCGGCGGCCCGGGCGGGGCTCAAGGTGGCCCTGTCGGGGCTGGGCGGCGATGAGTTGTTCGCCGGCTACGACACCTTCCGCCAGGTGCCGGCATTGGTCGGACGCCTGGGACGGGTACCGGGTCTGAGCCTGCTCGGGCGCGGCCTGCGCGTCGTCGCGGCACCCGTCGTTGCCCACTTAGCCTCGCCCAAGGCGGCCGGGCTGTTGGAACTGGGGACCACCTATGGCGGTGCCTATCTGCTGCGGCGTGGTCTTTTCATGCCGTGGGAACTACCCGGCGTGCTGGATGGCGACATGGCGCGCGAGGGCTGGCGGGAGCTTGAGCCCCTGGTCCGTCTCGAGGGCTGCGTCGCCGGGCTCGAGCGGCCGCGCGACAAGGTGATGGCGCTGGAGATGTCGTTCTACATGCGCAACCAATTGCTGCGCGACGCCGATTGGGCCGGCATGGCCCATTCCCTGGAAATCCGCCTGCCCCTGGTCGATGCCCCCCTTCTGGCCCAGGTGGCGGCCATGAAGAGAGGGCCCGTAAAATCCGATATGGCCCGCACCCCGGCCAAGGCGCTGCCCCGGGCCGTACTCGATCGGCGCAAGACCGGCTTCGGGGTGCCGCTGCGCCAGTGGCTGGCCGGCGGGACGGCGGGCGGCGGCGGCGAGCGCGGCCTGCGCGGCTGGGCCCGGCGCGTGCACGCGGCGCAAGGTGGCTGGGCGGCCTAACGGGAGGGGAAAACGCGGCATATTACCCTCAAGCGGCGTCCCGGACCTCCACAACCAGCCGTTTGCCAAGGGTCGGCAAGGCCTTCTCCAGCCTTTCGATCTTCGAATTGTGGCGCGGATCGAGGAGGCGGCGCACCTCGGTTTCCCCGCAAGCCAGCCGGCGGGCCAGGGCGACGTTGCCGAGCCCCGCCTCGCGAACGGCAAGATAGAGCGCCGCCTTTGCCGTCAACAGCGCGCCCGGCGCCACCATGGGTCGGCCCCTCGGCGGACTGGGCCTGGGAAGGTCTTCTTTGCCCCGCATATGGGCGGCGATCATCTCTTCCAGGCAGTCGGCGGCCTCGATCAGAGCCTCCGCCCGGTCCGCGCCGTCGGTCACCCCCCACGAGAAGTCGGGAAAGGTGACGACCACGCGCCCGTCCTCGTCGGTCTCCAGCTTCACCGGGTAGGCCAATCGGTTGGGCATGGTCCCTTCTCCCTACAATTCCGCGCCATCGATACCGAGATCGCGGAGCATCCGGCCGAGCAGACCCTTGCCCAGACCTTTCCTCCGATCCTTCACCACGGTGCGGCGTCGGCCGTAATAAAGAGTGCCGTGAGACCCCTTGCCGCGCTCGGGATGAAACGAAACGGCGACCCCGCGCCTGCGGCCAGTCTGCGCACCCTGGCGATGAACTCCCGGCCGGTCACAGGGCGAAGAATTCGCACATATTTGTGCGACCGTCAAGCGAAACCGCGGAAGGGTTCAGTGGCTGGTTCCCGGCTTGCGGCGGCGCTCCTCCAACTCGCGCAGCGCCTGTTGCAGGGCGCTTTTGTATTCGCCGCTGCTGAATTGGTGGCCGCAGACCAGGCACCCGACGGGGCCGAAGGGCTCGTGATCGGGATCGAAGTCGCCCGGCGTGTGGTTCTGTTTCTCGGCGCAGACCGGGCACGGAACGGGCACGAGGGATCGGGTCATTGACGCCTCCCGCGCGCGCTTAGATGAGACCCTTGAAATAGGTGATGGTTTTCTTGAGGCCGTCTTCCAGGGCGATCGACGGATGCCAGTCCAGGCGTTCGTGGGCCAGGGCGATGTCGGGGCAGCGTTGGACCGGGTCGTCGACCGGCAGGGGCCGGGTTTCGATGACCGATTTGGATCCCGTCAACTCGATCACCATTTCGGCCAGGGCGCGGATGGTGAACTCCACAGGATTGCCCAGATTGATCGGTCCGGTGACGTCGTCGGGCGCCGCCATCAGGCGCACGAAGCCATCGATCAGGTCGTCGACGTAACAGAACGCCCGGCTTTGGGCGCCGTCGCCGAAAAGCGTGATCGCCTCGCCCTTCAGGGCCTGCAGGATAAAGTTGGACACCACGCGCCCGTCGTTTGGCTGCATGCGCGGCCCATAGGTGTTGAAGATGCGCGCGACGCGGATGTTGAGGCCGTGCTGGCGGTAATAATCGAAAAACAGGGTCTCGGCGCAGCGTTTGCCCTCGTCATAGCAGGCCCGGGGACCGATCGGGTTGACGTTGCCGCGGTAGTCCTCGCTCTGGGGGTGGACCTCGGGATCGCCATAGACCTCGCTGGTCGAGGCCTGGAAGATCTTGGCCCGGGTGCGCTTGGCCAGACCCAGCATGTTGATGGCGCCGTGGACCGAGGTCTTGGTCGTCTGCACGGGATCGAACTGGTAGTGAACCGGCGACGCCGGGCAGGCCAGGTTGTAAATCTCGTCGACCTCGACATAGAGGGGGAAGGTCACGTCGTGGCGCAATAGCTCGAAGTGGGGCTGGCCGATGAGGGCGGCGATGTTGTCCTTGGTGCCGGTGAAGAAGTTGTCGGCGCACAGAACGTCGGCGCCGTCGGCGAGCAGGCGCTCGCACAGATGCGAGCCGAGAAAGCCGGCGCCGCCGGTGACCAATACCCGTTTCCTGTCGTGCATGTTCGTCCCCACCGCGTTGCAAGCGGGCCGAGCTTAGCGCATGTTCTCCCCGCGTGGAACCGCGCCCGGTCCCCGCGCCATGAACACATCGGGAATGTGGTCGATAACAGTCGCCGACCGGGGGTCGGCTACCAGCCGACCTGCCTGGTATTGTCGGCGTACCGCCGGCCCCGCCAGCTCTTCCGTCTTTCACCGCCGCGGTAAGACCGGTCTTTCTTCTCGCGGCGCTCCGATCCGCGGTCGTTCCATTGATCGTTGCCACGTTTTTTTTGTTTCTGTTCACGCCACTCGTGAATCGGCTCGGGATCGGGCTCTTTGGAATAAATCGTATCACCGCTTCCCGATTCCCCATCGCCGCCGGGATCCGCCGACGCTGCCCCGCCACCAAAGACACTGTTCCAGCGCAGGCTGAGCCAGGCGGGAGCGTCGCTGTCGGGCTCGTCCATGTCCACAACCAGGCCGCCGCCGTGCACGACGGCCGCCGCCATCTCCGCATTCAACGATCCGTCCTGGTTGGTAATGTCGCCCACATCGGCGACTACCAACAGGCCGGGGATTGCCATGGGCTGGAAACGATCGCCGAATATGCGTGCGCCGACTTCGTTGATGATGGTGGCGGCCAGGCGGAAAGTCCGGGTTTCGTCCGTGTCGGCGAAGCGCATGAAGTATTGGTCGCCCCGGAAGACGGCGCGGCCGCGGCCGGCGCCGGCATGGTGCGAAAACACGCTTTCGCACGTCGCCCTGAGGGCCGACACCAGGCGCCCCGTGCGGCTGCCGATCATCTTGTAAAGCGGCACCAGATCCAAGATATAGACCATGGCGCCGGTTTCGCCCCAGCCGTCGCCGAGAACGTCCTCGGCGTTGACGGTGTCGATTTGCGCCTCGCCGATCGCCTTGACCGCCGATTCCACTTCGTCGTCGATGTCCCCGGCGGTCGGCCCTTCATCGGCGCGTAACGCCCGGGTTAGTCGGTTCAAGAACGATTTTTTTGCCATGATCAATCCTCGTTGCGCCCCGTCGCGTCCTTGGCGCCGATCTCCTTGTTTTCGCTGCCGACGCCAAGGGTCGCACCATTAATACTGGTAATATGGCACAGGTGTTCGACCATAAGGCGGCAGCAATACTTTCCAGAAATACCCCGAAAAGACGGATTTACCCGATATAGATACGGGCCCAAGGGCCAACGTCAAGAAGATATACTAGATCGCCCTATTTTTTTCAAAAATAAAATGGGGAAAATACCTATTCCGGCGGTAAATTTCGTGGCGCGGGAAAATCGATCCCCGCGACGGGTCTTGGCTCGTTGCCCAGGCCCGCCGTCATAAACAGCCGCTTTGGCGCATCGAAGCCGGGTTCGGCTCGACGCCGTTCCTGGCCGCGCCGTCGTAAGCAAGTTCGCAATCTCGTCGATCACCGCCCCGACCCGGGCGAGCGGGCAGGGAATGGCGCCAACCTTCGCTACGGAGCATGCCTTGCCGGCGACAATCCGCGCCCCCGCCATCAAAAAAAGCGCTGGCGGCGGCCCCTAATTTAGATACATTCTAATTCCCACACTAAAAGTAAGGTCTTGACAGGGTCCGCACGCCAGAAGACAATGAGAACGCCTCGCAAAACAGATTCCTGCTCTTGTTCGTCCACAAGAAAAGGACATTTCGATGCATACCCTCTCGCGATCGCAATCAACCCGCTTCCATGGCACGCCCGGTTTCGTCGTTTTCGGGCAATTCGTCCCGGCAAGACCATGGCGAATGCCTCTCAAGGAGAGCGCCGCCAGCGTCTTCCTGGGCATCATGTGCATGATGGTCGGCTATGCCCTGGCCATCTTCGTGAACCCGCTCGTGGGGCTCATTCCGCTGGCTGTCTGGGCGACGGTCATGATGTTCAAACCAAGCAAAACGGCGGAGAGCCATTCGAGGCCGCCTTCCCGCCGCAGGCGGTTGTGGGCAAGGTAACCTGGATTCGTTTTGCCCACGGTTTCGACGGAATTGGCCAAGCGCGCCGTGGCGCTTGCCGCCAAGCGCTGGCTTGACTGACTTCAACGTTGCCCCCTGATGGCCCCTCGTCCCCTCATGTATGCAGAAAGCGCCGCGTCGCGCCCTCCAGGACCAGACACGTAAGGCGGCCCGAACGGTAGGCGCCGGTGTCGATGCCGATGCGGTGGGGGTGGATATCGGGCTCGGGTTCGATCGAGTGGCCGTGCACCACCATTTTTTCGAAGCCTTTGTCGTCGTTCAGGAATTCTTCGCGAATCCAGATCATGTCGCCTTCCTTCTGGTCGTCGAGGGTGACGCCGGGGCGCAGGCCGGCATGGACGAACAGGTAATCGCCTTCGACGTGGCTTGGCGAGAGACCTTGGTAGAAGTCGAGATGTTGGCTGGGAATTGTCCGCGCCAGGCGCTTCTGCACCCTCTTGAGGCCGCGCTCGCCGAAGAAAAGGTTAAGGGCGCTGACGCCATAGCTGGCCAAGGTGGCGGGGCCGCCGTTCATCATCCAGGCGGCGCCCATGGCGCCGTCCTCGACGAAGCGAATCAGGAACTCCTCGTGATTGCCTTTCAGGTGCACCGTCTCGAAGCCAATCAGGGGATGGGCGATCAGATGTTCCACCACCTGGCACGATTGGGGCCCGCGATCGACGTAATCGCCAAGATAAACGACCACCTTGCGCCCCGTCGCCGAGGCCGCGTCGTCCTTGATCAGGCCTTGGATTTGATGCAGCAGGTCGGCCCGGCCATGGATATCGCCGACGGCGTAGACCCGCGTGCCGGCGGGCACGGCGGGGACAAGGGGCGGGCGGGCGTCATCGGCGCCTTGTTGTGTCGAGGCCATGTCTCGGAATATGATGCGCGACCGCGAGGGAGGTAAAGGTTTAATAAGGGTATCCGCCTATAAAGGGACCCGAAGATACGCGCAACGGGGTGTCCATGGCCGATATCGGCGCCGCTTCGACCTTGCCCGACAACGAGGCGCAGAGCGAGGAAAGCCTGCTTCTCGAACAGGCGAACCGCATCGCGGAAGCGCCGAAGGGCTATTTCGCCGTTCACGTCCACCTTTCGCAACTGCGCCCCCAATACCGCCAACCCCATTACATCCGCATCGCGGCGCGTTCGTTCGACAGCCTGACCAGCGCCCACGAGGCGACGCTCTACATCCTGGGCAACGCGGACATGGTGTTGATCTGCCGCGATGTGCCGGTCAACGACCTCGACCCGCCGGTTCTCAAGCTGCGCTCGCTGTTCAGCGAGGACCCCTTGACTTTCGGCGCCGAGGGCTCCCTCGACGACCGTTTCACCACTTGGTACGACCTTGCCCAGGCAGCCGATTTCGCCACCTTCCTGGCCGCCGCCGAGGGCCTGGCGGCGGCGGCCGAGGAGCGGGTCAGAAAGGCGCGCGAAGAAGACCAGAGCCCGCATGGCGCCATGCGCGGCGAGGACTTGACGCCGAACAACCTGACGGAAATCAACGGGCGGCTCCAAGGCGTGCGCATCGAAGACCTGATTCAACGACAATCGGCCGTCGAGGTTCATCGGGGCGGCAAGGGCGACGTCGTGTTTCAAGAACACTACGTTTCCATGTTCGATCTGCGCCAACGCATCGCGCCGGAAATAAACATTTTCTCCGACGCCTGGTTGTTCCAGTACCTGACCGAAACCGTCGATCGGCGTATCCTCGCGGTCCTCGCCCAGTCGGACTTCGCCGCCATGCGCGACGACGTCAGCGTCAACCTCAACATCGCCACCGTGCTGTCGCCGGGGTTCCAAAGCTTTCACGAAAAGGCGCGCGACCATGCCGGGCGCGTGGTGATCGAGATCCAGATCATCGATATCTTCGCCGATTTTCCGGCCTATACGTCGGCCCGCGACTGGCTCGGGGGCCACGGCTACCGGATCCTGATCGACGGCCTAAATCCCTTGGCCCTCCAATTTTTCGACCCCGGCATCTTGGGCGCCGATTTCGTCAAGGTGGCCTGGAATCCGGAATTCCTTGCCGGCGTCCCCGAAGAACGGGTGACCGACATGCGCCAGGCGGTGCAAAGCGTCGGCAGCCGCGGCATGATCCTGTCCCGCGCCGATTCCGAGGACGCCATAAAATGGGCGCTGGGTCTTGGCATTCAGCGCTTTCAAGGTCATTTTATCGATCGTGTGGTGGACGCCATGATCACCAAGGGTATTATCTGATCAAGGACGCCGCCGAACCGCCCCTGACCCGCCACCGTTGTAGATGAGCATGGCCCAGGCCCCCGAAACCGCGTCGCGCCAATCAAGCCAGGAAAAGCTTCTGCTTGACTATGTCTATCGGCTGGAAAAGCACAAGGGCGATCGCAAGGCGGTGCAGGTGCACCTATCCAGGCTCAAGCCTTTCAATCGGCGCGAGCATCATGTCCGCGTCGCCGCCAACAGCTTCGAGACCCTGGTCAAGGCCTTGCAGGGCCAGCTCTTCATACTCAAGAGTTGCGATCTTGTTTTCATCTATAAGCGCGAGGCGGAGCCGGACGTGGAGACGGCGGTGCAAAGGGTCCGCTTTTTGTTCAGCGACGACCCGCTGCTGAACGAGGAAGCCCTTGCCGGCGACCGCTTTTCGACCTGGTTCGATGCCGAGCGTCAGTTCGACGAAATCCTCAACCTGGCCCAGGGCCTGGTCGACCAGGAGTTAAAGCGCCAGTCCGAGGTGCGCGCCAAGATGGATACCCGCGCCGCGCTCAAGGCGCGCCAGGAGCTGGGCGAACCCCTGACGCCCGAGATCCTGGACCGCGTCGAGACGGCCCTGACGCGGGCCGATCTGTCGAATTTGGTGCGCCGCCAGTTCGCCTGCCTTCTCGGCCCCAAGGGAGCGCCGGAACCGACCTTCTCGGAGCTTTTCATCTCGATCAAGGATATGCGCGAAACCATGCTGCCGGGGGTCAACCTGATCTCCAACCGGTGGCTGTTCCAGCACCTGACCTATTCCCTCGACCGGCGCATGTTGGCCATGCTCGCCAAGACCGACCACATCACCATTTCGGGCGACATCAGCTTCAATCTCAATGTCTCCACTTTGTTGTCGCAGGAATTTCTGGCCTTCGACGACGCCGTCCCGGCCAGCCGCCGCGGCCATATGGTGGTTGAACTGGAAAATCTGGATATCTTCTCCGATCTCGAGGCCTACACCTTCGCCCGTGAATTCGTTCAAGAGCGCGGCTACCGCATCTGCGTCGACGGCCTGACCCACCAGACCATCGCCATGGTCGACCGCAAGCGTCTGGGCGCCGACCTGATCAAGCTGGTCTGGCATTCCGACATGGTGGACGAAAGAAAGGACGTCGAGGGCGATCTGCGCTCCGTGGTCCGCCGCGCCGGCAAAAACAAGGTGGTGCTGTGCCGTTGCGACGACCGCGAAGCCGTCGATTTCGGCCGCGCCATCGGTATCGGCCTGTTCCAGGGACGCCACATCGAACACCTTATCGCCGAGGAGAACCGCAAACGCGATCTGAGACGCCTCAAGGCCCGGATTCAGAACAATTGATCGCCGCCGGCCCGATGCCGGCTGGCGGGGGAGATGACCTTGTCCTCTTTCGACGAATTCATGGCGGCGGCGGGCGAGACCCTGGCCGCCTGGTGGCGCGATACCCGCCTTTCGGCGTCTGTCCTCACCCCCGTGGCGCCGCCGCCCGGCGATATCGCGCCGCGGGCGCGGGCCGACGCGGTGCGCGCCTTTCCCATCGTCGGCGCCCTGGTCGGGCTGATCGCCGGCGCCGGTCTCATGGCGGCGGCGTGGCTGGGGCTCCATCCCCTGGCCTCGGCCCTGGTCGGCGTCACCGTGGCGGCCGGCTTGAGCGGCGCGGCGGGCGAGAGCGGCCTGGCTAAATTCTGCGACGGTTTGGGCGGCCAGACCGCCGAGAGCCGGCTTAAGATCATGGGCGCCGCGCGCCTTGGGGGCGCCGGCGCCCTGGCCTTGATCCTGGGCGTCGGATTGCGCGCCGCCGTCCTTGCCGGCCTTCCCGGTCCCGGCGCCGCCGCCCTGGCGTTGATCTCGGCCGGCGCCGCGTCGCGCGCCGTCCTCCCCTTCGCCATGGCGCGTCTTGAGCCGGCGCGCCGCGACGGCCTGGCCGCCGTCGGCCGCCCCGACGAACGCGGCGTCACCATCGGCGGCCTGCTTGGCACCGCCCTCACGCTTCTTTTCCTCAGCCCCCTTGCCGGCATCATGGCGGTCGGCGCGGCGGCGGCCGCGGCGGCGGCCACCGCGGCCCTGGCCCGGCGCCGCCTCGGCGGCTACACCGGCGATGTGCTGGGCGCCATCCAGCAGGCAGCGGAGTTGGCCGTGCTGATCGCGGTCGCGGCCAGCCTATGAGCACCGCGACCCGATGGTGGTGGATCCGCCACGCGCCGGTCGTCGAACAGGTGGGGCGTCTTTACGGTCAGACCGACCTGGCCTGCGATACCTCCGACACGGCGGCCCTGAAGGCCCTGGCGGCGATGCTGCCCAAGGGCGCGTTGTGGGTGGTCAGCCACCTCAGGCGCACCGCCGAGACGGCCCGCGCGATTGCCACCAACGGCCTTGACGCGGCGCCGCCCATCGTCGAGCCGGACCTGGCCGAGCAACACTTCGGCGCCTGGCAGGGCATGACCTGGGACGAGATCCGCGCCGCCGACGAAGAGGCGAGCCAGGAATTCTGGCAGGACCCGACCGGCAACGCGCCGCCCGGCGGCGAAAGTTTCGCCCACATGGTGGCCCGCGCCGGCGCCGTGATCGAGCGCTTGACCGCCGCCAACGGCGGGCGTGATATCATCTCCGTCGCCCACGCCGGCAGCATCCGCGCCGCCCTCGCCCTGGCCCTCGACCTCGATGCGGGGAAAGGGCTGGCGGTGCAGATCGACAACCTTTCGGTGACCCGCGTCGAACACGTGGCCGAGCGCCTGGACATGGGCCACGCCAGCGCCTGGCGGGTGGTCACGGTCAACCGCCCGCCCGGCTGATACGGCCAGGCATGTACGGGGCGGCGGAGGGCGGCTAGGATAAGGGGACGAGGCCCGTGCCACCCACCACTCAGGAGCCCGAACCATGCGCCTTATCCTTATTGCCCTTGGCCTTGCCGCCTTTGTCGGAAGCGCTGCCGCCCAGACCACATCCGGGACTGCCGGTCAACAGCCGAACGTGGCCGACATTGTCTTCAGCGAGCTGGAAAAGCGCCTCCTGCGCGATTATTTCGGTCAAGGAAAGTCCGCGACGGACAGCGCAGACAAGAAGAAAAAAGGGGAATCCAAGAGCACCAAGGCCAAAGGCAAAGGCAAGGGCAAAGGCAAGGGCGGAAGAGGTGGTGGTCTGCCGCCCGGCCTAGCCAAGAAGGACAGCTTGCCGCCGGGCCTGGCTCGGCAACTGGAACGCAACGGTACCTTGCCGCCCGGACTCGCCACGCGCGACCTGCCCACCGACCTCAAAGCCAAGCTGCCGCCGACCGGCGCGAGCCGCGAAAGGGTTATCGTCGAAAACGACGTTGTCCTGATCGAACGGGCGACGGGCAGGATTCTCGACATCCTCAAGGACGTCATAAAGTAGGCGGGGCGAGATCACCGGCGGCGGTCTCGCCGAATAGCAGCGAGTAGGAGTTTTCCCATGACGGCAAGACGGGTCCCAACGGTCTTGGTCATCGCTCTGTCGCTTGGTCTTGCGGCGTGCGCCGAGTTCGGCGACGACCGGCTTGGCCAGGCGCGCCAATTGGTGCTCCGCGCCGTCGATACGGTCGAACGCTTCCGCACCGACCCCGACCTGGCACGCTTCACCGGCTACATGCAAGGCGCCCGGGGCATCGTCGTTTTGCCCTCGGTGGTCAAGGCCGGCTTCGTTGGCGCCGCCGAGGTGGGCAACGGGGTGCTTTTGGCGCGTGGCGGCGACGGAACGTGGAGCGATCCCGCCTTTTATACCCTTGGCGCGGCCAGCGTCGGCCTGCAGATGGGAATCCAGAACACCGAGATGGTGTTCATCTTGAAGAACGACCGGGCCGTGCGCTCGGTCATCGAACACCAGGGCAAGTTGGGCGCCGATCTAGGACTGAGCGTGGGTCTGGTCGGCGCCGGCATGGAGGCCTCGACGACGACCAATCTCGGCGTCGACATCGTGGCGATCAGCAACGCCATCATCGGCGCCTATGGCGGCGTCTCATTGGAAGGCGCCGTCCTGGCCCGGCGCAAGGACCTCAACAGCGCCTATTACGGTGCCGGCGCCACGCCCCAGGCGATCATCATCGACAGGACCGTTAAAAACCCCGGCGCCGCCGCCCTCAAAGCCGCCCTCGTCGATCTGTAGAGCCGATCCCGAGCCAACGGACCCGGCGGCGCCGGCCAATCCGCCTCCAATCGATACGTTGGAGCGCCCGCCGCGTGGGCCGACGACCGGACATTGCCATGGCGCCGGCATTCCTCTCAAACCAAGCTTTTGTGGCCGGCGAGAATCTTGCCGATCGTCTTGTTGAATTTGGAAATGTCGAACGGTTTGATGAAGTACTCCCGGAAGCCGGCTTTCTTGCCCTCCTCCACATCCTTGGGCATGGCGGCGGCGGTGACGGCGATGACGGGGATGTCCTTGGTTTCCGCCATATTCCGTAAATGCTTTAGAGCCTCGATGCCGTTCATGCCGGGAAGGTCTATATCCATCAAGATGAGGTCGGGTTTCTCGATTCTGGCAATTTCAATCCCCATTTCCGCATCAGGGGCGCTCAGCAATACGGCGTCACCGACTCGTTCGATAATCGATTCCATCAGCAACACGTTGTCGGGGTTGTCTTCGATATAGAGCACCGTATGAGCGGCGCCTTCGTCGCTGCTTGCCGCCACTTTGCCGGCCGGATCCGCCGACCCTCGGGATTTCTTCCGCGGGGCGGACGGCTGGCGGCTGACGGGCAGGTCGAACCAAAAGGTGCTGCCCTGGCCGAGATCGCTCTCGAAGCCGATCTGACCGCCCAGCAGTTCAACGATTCGCTTGCTGATGGTCAGGCCGATGCCGGAGCCCTCTATCTCTCCGGCCTCGCGGCCCAGGCGTTCGAACGGCTTGAATAATTCGCCATGTCTTTCCGCCGGGACGCCCCTTCCGGTATCGGCGACGCTGATGCGCAGCATATCGCCGGGCATTGCCCGGCTTGCCACCGTCACCGTGCCGTCGACGCGGTTGAATTTGACGGCGTCGGACAGCAGGTTGAGAAGCACCTGTATCGTGCGGGTGCCGTCGGTCCACAACAGGGGCAATTCTTCTCCCGCCGTCCGGTCGATGACATCGATGCCTTCCGTGTCGGCCCGCATCTGGATCATCCGGATGCTTTCGTCGATGACGTCCCTCGCCTCGACCTGGCCGATGGCCAGGGACAGTTTTCCCGCCTCGATCTTGCTCAGTTCGAGTACCTGAGTGATGAGCTCCATAAGGTGCTCGCCACCCCTCAGAATATGACCGACGGCTGATTTCTGATCTTCGGTCAAAGGTTGACTGGTGCTGCTTTCCAGCAACTGCGCAAAGCCCAAAATGGCGTTCATGGGCGTGCGCAACTCGTGGCTCATGGATGACAGGAACTCTGACTTGGCCCGGCTGGCGGTTTCCGCCTCTTGCAGGGCGAAACGCAACTCCTCTTCGTTCCTCCTTAGATCGCCGGCCATCTTCCCGATGGCAATTCCCAGATCGCCGATTTCATCGCTTCTTGTTACGCGAATGTCCGTGCCGTAGTGGCCTATTCCAATTTCCTCCGTCGCCGTCTTCAGGAATTTGATATCGGTGGTTGTTCCCCGTGTGACAGCGATGCCGATACCAATGCCGGCGACGCCGAGAAACAGAACCACCAACCCGCTGGCAATCAGGTAGCGTTCCGTTCCTTTGCCGGCGATGAGAAACAGCAAGTCCCGTATTGCCTTCTTGTCGTGTTCCGACTCGCTCAAATCGAGTCCGATCCGTACCGAACCGAGAAATTTGGAACCAATCATGATGGGTGCGGTGGCGTGCATCGCGTTATTGTCGATCCAGGTCGCGGGCAGCAGCGTCTCGCGAACATCCCGCATCGGTTCGTCACTGACAATCTTGCCGAAGGATTCGATCGTCGCCGTACCGTCGTGAACGACTTCTCCCGCCGGGTCGAAAACGTAGAAATAGGTAACGCCGTTCTGCCGCCGAGTCGATTGGCTGAAGTCGGCAATGACGTCCATCTGGTGGAAATACATGTGATTGACGAGGGATTCAGCGGCCAGTTGGGTCAGGACAATTGCCCGTTTTCTTGCCTGCTCGGTCAACGCCCGGTCGGTTTCCTCCACGTTGGACAGCATCACCTCGTCGAAGGTCGTGTGAAAAACGTAAGGGGCTATCCCAGATAACCCATTTGGGGGGTTATCATGGGAGCTATGCGGAAGAGCCGTCTCAGCAGGTACAAA
>JASLLZ010000091.1 GCA_030746775.1 Rhodospirillales bacterium
TCACGTTTGGGGGCGTTACCTTCCGCCCCGGCGAATGGGTTTATGCCGACGCCGACGGCGTCGCGGTCGCAAAAAACGAGCTGCGCCTGCCCGATACCACCTGATACCTAGGCCGAAGCACCCCGCCCTGCCACGGGCCATATGCACTCCACCCGTCCGTCCCGGCGCGACACCGCAGCGCTGGTTGCCGACGTCGATCTCGACCAGCACGTCCAGCCGCCCGCCGTAGGACGCCGCGGCCCTGTCGATGGCCACGATGTTGTCGGCATCGTCGGCGCAGACCCCGACGCGCGCTTGGCGGGCGAGCGCCGCCAGCCGGGCCAATCCATCCGGCGATCGGCCTTATTGGATTTTCGGCCATGCTTTCCGTTAACGTGACAATGCCATCGGCCTGGCGGTCATGACTTCTCGGCAAGGAAGGGTTTGACGACCGGCCGCGGAGGGATACCGACAAGGTCCTCGATCAGGCAGGCGATGGAGAGAAGCTTCGCTTCCGCGAATCCGGCGCAAGCCGCCTGCAGGCCCACCGGAAGGGGGCCCGCCGACGCCTGAACCGGGGTCGAGGTGCCGCAAAGCCCTGCCACGTTCCCGTACCGCGTGTTCTGGGCCATCCGACGGGCGAGCTTGCGGTAAGCGTCCGCGTCCTCAAACGCTTCGACCGACGGTGCCACCAGAGGCCGCGTCGGGCTGATCCATCCGTCTAGGTTCTGAAACCGCCGCTGCGCGTCCCGGCACAGGTCTTGGTGGTGCGCCAAGCATCGGATATAGCGGTCGGCGGGAATGTCGAGGCCGGTGGCGCCCCAACTGGCCACGTCCCGGTCCATGCGTTGCCGGTTGTCAAGGAAGCGATCGCGGCCCATGACGGCGATGAACTCGGCCGCTATCAGGTCATAGAAGACGTCGTCGGCGATCGGGACCTCGGGAACCTCGATGGGAACGATGGTGATACCCGCCGCTTCCAGAACCGAAACAGCTTCGGTGGTGCAGCGCTCCACTTCTTTGTCCAGATTGTCGAAGAAGTGATCGTCAGGCCGGCCCAGGCGCAGACCCCGGGGCGGGCTGGACGGGGTCACCGGGCGGCCTTGAAGAGCGGCGGCGATGAGGGCCGCGTCGGCGGCGCTGCCGGTGAGCAGACCGATGGTATCCAACGTCGGAGACAGGGGAAAGACGCCGTCGGTCGGCCACAGCCCCTTTGTCGTCTTGAGCCCGAAGACGCCGCAGAAGGCGGCCGGTCCGCGCACCGAGCCGCCGGTATCCGAGCCGATGGCGAATCCGCACAACCCCGCCGCCATGGCCACCGCCGAGCCACTTGACGAGCCGCCCGGAGCGCGGAACACATCGGCGTCCCAGGGGTTGCGGGGCGTGCCCCGGACCCGGTTGATGCCGGCGCCGCCGAGGGCGAACTCCACCGTCCTGGTCTTGCCCAAAACCACGCAGCCGGCGCCCTTGAGTGCCTTGACGAACGCGCCCTCGGCGCCGATCAGGTCGCTCACCTCGACCTTGGAACCGGCCGTCGTCGGCATCCCCTCAACGGCCAGCAGGTCCTTGACCGCCACCGGCACCCCCATGAGGGGACCCAGGTCGGTGCCGGCTGTCAGCAGCCGGTCGAGGGACCGCGCCACGGCAAGTGCCTGGTCGGCGGCGACGAACTCGTAGGCCCTCAAGTGCGGCTCCAGGGCCTCGATGCGTCCAAGATACGCCTTGACTGCCGCCTCCGAGGTGATCTCGCCCTTGCGCAGGCGCTCCCCGAAACGCCGGATGCCGCCGTCTTCCAGGGGGTCGGAAGGAATATCCATGATCGCCGTTACCAGCCCAAGCCGTAGGCGACGCGGCGCGGGTCGGCACCCGCGGTCCTGAGCCCGCTCTTAACGTCATGGCGAACAAGACAGACGCCGTTGATGTCCATGGACGTGTTCTCCGGTCCCCCCTCGGGCCACCAATGGATGTCGTGGCCCAGCGCCGCCAGGGCCTGAGCGGTCTCGGGCGCCGTGTTGCCTTGCAGATAGAGGCTTCCCGGCTCTTCAGCATGGGGGGCGTGGGTGGCGGGAAAGCTGTGGGTGGCGAAGCGCGGCGCCTCGACCGCCGTCTGCGGGTCCATGCCGAAGACGAAGACGTTGAGGAAGACCTGCAACATCATCTGGGTCTGCACGTCGCCGCCCGGCGTGCCGAAGGGCATGACCGTCTCGCCGGGGCGAATCGCCAGCGCCGGGTTGGGCGTCAGCCGCGGCCGCTTGCCCGGCGCGATGGCGCTGGTGTGGGCGGGATCGGTCCACGATTGGGCGCCGCGCGGTGACGGCGCCAGTCCCAGGCCGGGGATGAGCGGCGTCTGCAACGAACTGTCGCTGGGCGTCGCCGAAAAGGCGTTGCCGTCCTTGTCGACGACGCAAACGTAAGAGGTATCGAGCCCGTCCGCCGGGTCGCCCGGCTGAGCCGCCGGCACTCGGTCGACCGATCGCCGCGGCCCCGCGTCGCCCGCCGGCGGCATCTCGGCCCAGGCTTTGTCGGGGCGGATGAGGGCGCGGCGGCGGGCGGCGTAGCCCTTGTCCAAAAGCGCGTCTATCGGCACGTCGACGAAGCGCGGATCGCCGTAATGGGCGTCGCGGTCGGCCGCCGCTAGCTTGATCGCCTCGGTAAGGCCGTGGATGTAGGCCGGCGCGTTGTGGCCGAGGTCCGCCAAGTCCAGCTCCTCGACGATGTTGAGCTCCTGCAGCAGCATGGGGCCTTGGCACCAGGGGCCGCAGCCGTAGACATCGATGTCGGCGAAGCGGGTGCTCACCGGTGGCTCGACGCCGACCCGGAATTCGGCCAGGTCGGCGGCGGTCATCAGGCCGTTGTTCTCTTCATGGAACTTGACGATGGCGGCCGCGATGTCGCCGCGGTAGAAGGCATGGCGCACCGCCTCCAACCCCGCCGCGCGGCCCTTCCCTGCATGGGCCGCCTCCTCGTCGGCCAAGAACTGAAGCATACGGCCAAGATCATCCTGGACAAACAGCTCGCCGACGCCGGGCGGGCGATCCTTGGGCAGGAATACCGCGGCGCTTGTCGGCCAGGCGCGTAAGGTCTCTTCTTGCGAAGCGATCCAGTCGGCGAGCAGGGGATACATGGCGATGCCCCCGCGGGCAAAGCGAATAGCGTCCGCCGCGACTTCGCCGAAGGCCATGGTGCCGTATCGCTCCAGGGCCGTGATCCAGGCGTCGGGGGCACCCGGCACCACGGTGCGCGCGATGCCCTTGGGGATGGCGCCGCCGTGGTGCTCGTGGAAGTACTCACACGACGCCGCCCGCGGCCAGCCGCCGAGGCCGCTGATGGTGACGATCTCTTGGGGCTCCGCCATGTAGAGGATGATCGGCGCGACGCCGGCGAAGCTCACCATCTCGCTTTCGACGACGCTGAGCGCTATGCCCGCCGCGACCCCGGCATCGATCGCGTTGCCGCCCGCCTCCAGGATCTGAAAACCCGCCTGGGAGGCCAGATAGTGACCCGCCACGATTACGTGACGCGTCCCCGTGACGGTGGGGCGCAGAGGCTGCGGTGCCATGTCTCGATCCTCCGGGGCCAGGGTAGCCGCATACTAGGGAATGTTTCCTTCCTTGACATCCCCCTTGCAGGGCGAAACAGTCGCTAGGATCGAAACCCTTCTGGCAATACGGGGCAACCGAACATGACGGCCGAAACCCCGGCACCGCCGCCCGCCCGGCCGACGCTGCGGGGAACCCGCCACATGGTGGCGGCGGGCCACACAATGGCGGCTCAGGCCGGGCTGCAAGTGTTGGAAGCGGGCGGCAACGCGGTCGACGCGGCGGCGGCGGCGGGCATCGCCACCGCCGTCCTCGAGCCCGAGTTCGTGACCTTCGCCGGCGTCGCGCCGATCCTGATCTATCTTGCCGCCAAGCGAGAGATCGTCACCATCAGCGGCCTCGGGCCGTGGCCCCGCGCCGCCTCGTGCGACTACTTCAACGAGCACCACGGCGGCGCCATCCCACCCGGCCCCTTGCGAAGTGTCGTCCCGGCCGCCCCGGATGCCTGGATCACGGCTTTGGAGCGTTACGGCACCATGAGCTTCGGCGAGGTGGCGGCGGCGGCCATCCGATTCGCCGGCGAGGGCTTCCCAGTCTACCCAACCCTGGCCAACATGATCGCCGACCACGAGGAAAGCTACGCCGCCTGGCCGACGACGGCGGCCATCTTCCTCTCCCAGGGCCGCCCGCCCGGCGTCGGCGAACTGTTTGTCCAGGATGATCTGGGCTGCATGCTGCGGTTCCTGGCCGACGAGGAGGCGTCTCACGCGGGCAAGGGGCGCGAGGCCGGCCTCGACGCGGTACGCAGGGCCTTCTATCGAGGCGACGTGGCGGCGGCCATCGTCAAGTTCCATGAAGAGAACGACGGCCTGATGACCGCCGCCGATCTGGCCGACTTCCGGGTCGGCGTCGAGCCGCCGGTCAAGACCACATTCGGCGACGTCGAGGTCTATGGCTGCGGCCCTTGGTGCCAGGGACCGATGCTGTTGCAGGAGTTGAACCTTGTCGAGGGTCTGAACCTGGCCACCATGGGGCACAATACGTCGGCCTATATCCACAGCCTTACCGAGGCGATCAAGCTGGCCGCGGCGGACCGGGACGCCTACTACGGCGATCCACGCTTCGTCGACGTGCCCATGGACGCCCTGTTGGACAAGGACTACGCGGCCAAGCGGCGTGAGCTGATCCGTGACGGGGAGGCATGGATCGACCGTCCGCCGCCCGGCGGGGTGGGCGGCACGCCATGGCCGGGACCAAGCGAGGCGACGGCGGCAAGCGGGACCCTGTCGGCGGAGACCCAAAGCGGTCTCGATACCTCCTATCTGTGCGTCATCGACCGCTGGGGCAATGCCGTTTCGGCGACACCCAGCGACGGCTCGACCAATGATCCCATCGTCCCCGGAACCGGGTTCTTCCTCTCGCCCCGGGGCCTCAGCGCCTGGACCGATCCGGACCATCCCTGCTCGATCATGCCGGGCAAGCGGCCACGGCTGACACCCAATCCGGCGCTGGCGATCCGCCCCGGCGAGACGATCATGCCCTTCGGCACGCCGGGCGGCGACGTTCAGACCCAAGCCATGCTGCAGGTATTCCTCAACATCTTCATCTTCGGCATGGAGCTCCAGGCGGCGGTCGAGGCGCCGCGCTTCGCGTCTTACGGCTTCCCGTCGTCCTTCGAGCCCCACGACAGCCACCCGGGACGCATTTCCCTGGAATCGCGCATCGCGGAGGAGGTCGGCGCAGCCCTGTCCGGTTGGGGTCACGACGTCAACTGGTGGCCCGAGTTCATCTATCTCGCCGGCTCGGTTTGCGCCATCGGCAAGAGCGAGGCAACAGGCATCCTGCACGGGGCGGCCGATCCGCGGCGGGCCGCCTACGCCTCGGGCTGGTAGGCGGCCCAAGCCGGACCCATGACGTGAGGACCATGCCATGAAGACCTTGCCCGCCGATCCGATCGTCCCCGGCGGCATCGCCGCCTTCGCCGAGCGCCTGCGGCGCGGCGAGATTACCGCGGAGGCCGCTACGCGCGCCTACGTCGAGCGGATCGAGACGCTGGAGCCCCGGCTCCAGGCCTTCGAGCACGTCGCCGCCGAGGATGCCCTGGCGGCGGCGCGCTCGCTCGACCGACTACTGGCGGCGGGGACCGACCTGGGACCACTGATGGGGGTGCCGGTCGCCATCAAGGACCTCTTCGCCGTCGAGGGAATGCCGACCACCGCCGGCTCCAACGTCGATGTGACCGACATCATCGGACCTGAGGGCTCGTTCGTTAAGAACCTCAAACGCGCCGGCTGCGTCATCGTGGGAAAGACCAAGACGGTGGAATTCGCTCTCGGCGCCGGCAACCACCACCGCGGAACACCCTGGAACCCCTGGGACGGCGAGACCCATCGCAGCCCAGGCGGATCGTCGAGCGGCTCGGCAGTGGCGGTGGCGGCGGGAATGTGCGCCTTCGCCATCGGCTCCGACACCGGTGGCTCGGTACGCATCCCGGCGGCGCTGTGCGGTACCTTCGGCCTCAAGACGACGGTTGGGTTGTGGCCGCTGGACGGTGTCTTTCCCATGGCGCCCTCGTTCGACACCATAGGGCCGCTGACCGCCTCGGCGACCGACGCGGCGCTGATCTTCGCCGCCCTCGAGGGCACCGCCGTCGCCACGCCGGCGCCACCCCGCGGCCTGCGCCTGGGCCGGCCCACCGGTCACTTCTTCGACAACCTGGAGCCCGAGGTGGAAGCTTGCGTGGACGCGGCCCTCGCCGCCCTCGAGAAGGCGGGGATCGAACTGGTGCCCGTGGCGTTCCCCGAGGCCGAAGAGGTGACAGAGACGTTTCCCATCGTCAGCCCGACGGAACTCCTTTCCGTCCTGGGTCGCGACCGCTTCCTCGCCATCCGCGACCGTATGGACCGGGACGTGGCGGCCAGGGTGGCGCACGGCCTCGAGGTGCCCGCGGAGCGCTACATCCGGATCATGTGGCGGCGGCACGAATTATGCCGCGCCGCGCGACAGCGTCTGCGGGGTCTCGACGGCGTCGTCGGGCCAACGCTGCCCATGGCCGCCGTGCCGCGGAAGAACTTCGATGATGCGGATTTCGAGCACGAGTACCACCGTATCGTCCCCTGGAACACCCGGCCGGGTAATGTGCTCGGGCTGTGCGCCACGACGACACCCGTGCGGGTTTATGGCGCGGCACTTCCAGTCGGTCTGCAGGTTCTGTGCCAGGGTTACTGTGAGGATCGCGTCCTGGCCGTGGCCCGAACCATAGAGGAGATCGTCGGCGCGCCGCCGCGGCCGGATCTGACGCCTTTCCTCGATTAACGCATTTTCCGTTCACATGCGTTCACCGAAAATGCTCTCGCTCCTTGTTTTAACCGCAAATACGTCGTCGCAGATGTAACCATCTGCTCGGGATTTGCTCTAGCGGATCGGACGCGGCGGTTCAGTCCTTACCGCCGCTGGTGGCTTGGTCGGCGGCGGCACGCAATCCCGTCCACTGGACGAAAAATGCCAATCCCGCGACGCACACGCCGATGACGTCGGTTAACCACCCCGCCTCGAGAAGAAGAAGCGCCGCGATCGCCAAGGCAATGCGCTCCCAGGCGGTGGTGGGGCGCAGCAGGAACCCCATGGTGGAGGCGGCCAGAACGGCAACGCCAAAGAGCCCGGTCAGCGAGGCCCGGGCGATTTCGAGCGTCGAACCCTCGGCCAGGAACACCGGCGAGGAGACAAAGAGAAACGGCACGATCAGGCCGGGCAGCGCCAGCGCCATGGCGTAGCGCGCCACCGTCAACCAGGGCGCGTTGGCGACGTTGGCGGCGACGTATACGGCGGCGCAGACGGGCGGCGTGATGGCCGACATGACGGCGAAATAGAAGAGGAACATGTGGGCGCTGAGTTCGGTCAGCCCCATGCCCGTCAGCGTCGGTGCCAGGACCGCCGCCGCCACCACGTAGGCGGCCGGCGTCGGCAGGCCCATGCCAAGCACGATGGCGACGATGGCCGCCAGGCCGAGGGCCAGGGGCAGGTTACCGTGACTCAAGCTGATGATGGTTTCGCTCAGCTTTATGCCTATGCCCGTCGTTCCCACCACCATGACGACGATCTGGGCGCAGAGCGCCAGCGGCGTAATCACCGCCAGGGCCACGGCCGCCCCCTCCATGCTGTGCCACAGGACGACCAGGCGCTCCTTGAGCTGGCGCAGTGGTCCCAAACCGAGATGGGTGATGACGGCGGCAAGCAGGGCGTAGAGGACGGCGCGCGAGGTGTCTATCCCGGCCAGCAGAAAATGGATGAGGGTAGCCAGCGGCACCGCTAGCAGGAGGAGGCGAAAGGGATGAAAGACGACGGCCGTCCGCTCCACTTGTTCCGGCGGGACCGGCGGAAGGTGGTGCTTCTGGGCATAGAAGCGGACGGCAAAGAAGGCGCCGGCGTAGTAAAGAAGCGCTGGCAACAGTGCCGGCAGCATGACGTCGCGGTATGGAACGCCCAGGTACTCCGCCATGATGAATGCGGCGGCGCCCATCACCGGCGGCATGAGCTGGCCGCCGGTGGAGGCTGTCGCCTCAACGGCGCCGGCAAAGGAACGGTTGTAGCCGAGGCCCTTCATCATCGGGATGGTGAACGAGCCGGTGGCCACCACGTTGGAGACCGTGCTGCCGGAGATGGTGCCGAACAGGCTGGAGGCGATGACCGCGACATAGGCGCCGCCGCCCACCATGCGGCCGCCGACCCAGAGGCTAATGCCTTTGAGAGAGTTGCCGGCGCCCGAGGCGGCGATGGTCGCGCCGAAGATAATGAACATGGCAATAACGGTGGCGATCACCGCGGTGACCAGACCCCACATGCCACGCGTCGTCAGATACGAGATCTCCAGGAGCGTCTTGACGGAGAAACCCTTGTGTCCGAGCAGGCCGGGAATGTAAGGACCGAAATAGGCATAGAGCAAAAACAGAATGCCCAGCATGGGCAAGAAGGGACCGATGGTACGGCGTCCGGTTTCCAGGGATATCACCACCAGCATCGCGCCCAGGATCAGGTCCCGCAATGGTGGCTCGCCCATGGTGCCGATTTCAACGATCCTCTCGTAGTCGATGATGACGTTGAGGCAGATGACGATAACGACGATGATGGAAAGGTAATCATGCCATGCGGGGCGGCCGCCGCGGCGCGCGCCGAACAGCACATAGACCAGCGACAAGGCGATGCCGACGTGGATGCCGCGATGGATGAAGTTGGGAAGCGCCCCTACCCAGGCCGTCGTTATGTGGAACAGAACGAAGGCCAGCGCCGTCAGCCGCGTCACCCATTGCAGCACCGGGGGCAGGTGAAAGAAGCGGTCCCGGAGGCCCGATTCCTCCGTGTCCACCGCATCAAGGTCGTGGTCCGACGCTCCCTGCGCCGCGCTTTTCGTCATGCGCCGCCTTTCACCCATTTCCGAATCGGCCTGGAATCGATCCCGGCAGGGTTCTGTTTCGCTAGGACAGTGTTAGTATTCTCTCACACCAGGCGCAAGGTTTATGGCAGACGGACGACCGGCCTCCGCGGTCGGGGTGTTACGCAAAGACGACAAGGAGGAAGCGATGCGGGTGCAACTCTTGGGCACGGGAAATCCGGTGCCGTCCCTGAAACGGGCCTCGGCGGGCTACCTGCTCCGCGTCGGCGAAGATGTCATTCTCTTCGACCATGGGCCGGGAGCGCATTGGCGTCTTCTCGAGGCGGGCGTCAGGTCCATCGACGTTACCCACGTCTTCTTCAGCCACCTTCACTACGACCACTGCGCGGACTTCGTTCGTCTGTTCCTCAACCGCTGGGACCAGGGTGCGGGCCGGGTGCCTCCTCTCAAGATGCATGGGCCGCCTGGATTTCAGACATTCGTGGATCGGTTGTTCGGACCCGACGGGGCCTTTTCTCCCGATCTAACGGCACGCACTTCCCACCCCGAGAGCCTGGAAATCTTTCTTGAGAGAGGTGGCGGCGGCCAACGCGCGCGACCCGAAACGGAGGTCACGGAACTCAGCGAGAGCGACGTCGTCGAGGGCGACGGCTGGCGGCTATCGTTCGCCAACGTGCCCCATCACCAGCCCTATCTGACCTGCTACGGCTTCCGGCTCGAAACCACGGACGGCATCGTCGCTTATACCAGCGATATCTCCCATCCCTTCACCGCGGGCGAGGACGGACGGCCGCAATACAAGGCTCTCGACGCGGCGGGGGTGCGGGGCCACTATAAGTCCATCGCCGGGTTGATCCAAGGCGCCGATTTGGTGATTCAATACCTGCACCTGCCTAACGCCGACGAACTGGTGGGCGGCGAGAGGCTTCTGCCCCACCGACCGGCGGACAACGTTGCCGATCAGATGCACAAGCTGGTCGCTACGATGAATCGCGATGCCGGCGTCAAGAAAATGGTGGTCAGCCATTTGAATCCGGCCATCGATCAGGACGGAGTACGCGAACGGGTGCTGGCCGAGATGGGGGAGATATTCAAGGGCGTGCTGATCTGGGGCGAGGACCTGATGGAGATCCAGGTCGGCGAAAAATAAGGGCGGCGGCACCTTGGGCGCCGCCGCCCGCGAATAGAACCGTTTCGGTCCTCAGCCCTTCGGGACGAGGTGATCGGGAACCGTCTTTCCCCTTTCGCGGAAATAGCGAATGGCGCCTGGATGAAGCGGAATGGTGGCCTTCTCCAGAGTCGCTTGCAGGGGCTCCGTGCCGGCCGCCGCCATGAACGCCGTGGCGCTTTACGCGCGTTTTTCGATGGCGATCTTGGTCAGCCAGTAGGCGGCGTCGTCATGCAGATCGGCCAGCGCCGAAGCGGCGACCACGAAAGCCCAACTGTTCTGGTCCTTCGGCATGTTGGCCAGCTTCGCCGACAGCATGAGGTGGGGCAGCGAGGGGAAGTCCTTTTTCAGCTTTGCCACCTCGGCGTCGGAGAAGCCGATGATCTGGATTGGGTGGTTGGTCTGGATATCGAGCATGGTGGCATCCAGGACCGGGCCCGGCAAGCCCTTGGAAAAACCGATGATCTCGCCGTTCTTGATGGCGCGGACGATGTCCGGCATGGCACCGCGGTAGAAATCGGGCTTGACACCGAGCACATCCATGATCTGCATGGTGGCCTTCTCCGAGCCGCTGCCGCGATGGCCCGGGCTCCACTTCTTGCCGTTGAGGTCCTGGACCGTGTTGACGCCCGAGTCCTTGCGCACCATGAAGGCCTGGGGGGCGATCATGAAGACGTACAACAAGCGCTGATGCTTCTGGGGCTTTCCTTCCCAGTTCTTGCCGACGCCGTTGTAGGCTTCGTTGAGGAGCCGCATCGCCATCAGGCCGACGTTGAACTCGCCCTTGCTCATGCGGGCCAGATTTTCCTCGATGCCGCCAGTCTCCGATACCGTGAGGCGCACCGGCGAGCCAGCTTGGGTCAGCAGCTTGGCGGTGGTGGCGTAATAGGCGAAAAAGCTCGATCGAGCGCTGGTGGTACCGGCTATCACGTCGATCTTGGACTGGGCCGACGTGACGGCCGGTGACAAGACCGCGGCGATGGCCAGACCGGCCAACAGGTTGCGTATATGGAATCTAGGCATGGCTGAGTACCTCCCAATCGTTAAACGCTGGTTTTCCCCGGTGCTCCGAGGGCAGTTTGTGAGAGGTGATATTCCCCCGTTCACCGGGGAAAGTCAATTTGGCGTCATATTCGGTGGTTGCGAAGCGAGGCGGAAACGAGCCAAATGCCATTGGCTTAAGGAAATTCGCGATTCCCTGGATCCCTCGCCATGTCCCGGGATCGGCAAAGAGGGGAGGAATGAAGTGGTAAAGGTGGTGATAATTGCTGAGTACAAGCTGAAACCAAACAGTCGGGAGGACTTCGCGCGCGTCATGCGGGAAAATGCGCTGGGAACGCTTGACGAGATCGAAGGGTGTGAGCAGTTCGATGTCTTGTTATCGGATGACGACCCCAACCAGGCGTTCGCCTATGAGGTGTTTCAGGACGACGCCGCGTATCAACGATATGGCGCTTCCGGCCGCGTCTCGCGCATTCGCGAGGCATACAAGGATATGGTTGTTGACCGCCGCATTGTCAGGTGCCTGCGCGAATAGCCGATGTGGCCCCGGATTGTCGGGCAGCGGGGTCAAGGTGTTTTCCATCGGATAGTGAGAGGAACACCAGATGACGATAATTCCGGCGCGGGGCGGGAATCGGCCAGGGCCGGAACCAGCGGGCCCGCCGCAACGGAACCCAATTGAACAGGGCGCCCGACGCCATGCCAAACGACGACCCTTAGCCATCCATTTGAACGGGATACGAAGGAGGTCAGAATGCTCAACGCCTACCAACCCGGGAACCACTTCCTCCAAATTCCGGGACCGACCAACGTTCCCGACCGGATACTGCGCGCCATGGCGGCCCCGACCATCGATCACCGGGGACCGGAATTCGGCAAGCTCAGCCGTGGCGTCCTGGAGGACCTACGGCGCATCTTCAGAACGTCGAACCCGGTCGTCATCTACCCGTCCTCGGGAACCGGAGCATGGGAAGCGGCCCTGTCCAACACCCTGTCGCGCGGCGATCACGTGCTGATGTTCGAAACCGGGCATTTCGCCACGCTCTGGAGGGCCCTGGCGGGGCGCCTCGGGATCGAGGTGGACTTCGTTCCCGGGGACTGGCGGCGCGGTGCCGACCCCGAAGTGGTCGAGACCCGGCTCACCGAGGACAAGGCCCACCGGATAAAGGCCGTCTGCGTGGTTCACAACGAAACGTCGACCGGTGTCGTCTCGCGGATCGGTGAAATTCGTCAAGCCATGGACCGGGCGAATCATCCGGCGCTGTTGTTCGTCGATACCATCTCATCCCTCGCTTCCATCGATTTCCGCCACGACGAATGGCGAGTCGACGTCACGGTTGGATGTTCACAGAAGGGGCTGATGCTCCCGCCCGGCCTTGGGTTCAACGCGATCAGCGATAAGGCGATGAAGGCCTCCGAGACCGCCGCCCTGCCGCGATCCTATTGGCGCTGGGAAGAAATGCTGGAGACCAACAAGAACGGCTTCTTTCCCTATACGCCGGCGACCAACCTGCTCTATGGCTTGCGCGCCGCCCTCGACATGTTGCTCGAGGAGGGGTTGGACGCGGTGTTCGCCCGTCACGACCGCCATGGGGAAGCCACCCGCCAAGCGGTTCGCGCCTGGGGGCTTGAAGTGCAATGCCTTGACGAGCGCGAATTCAGCGGTTCGTTGACGGCGGTCCGGGTGCCGGACGGGCACGACGCCGATGCCTTCCGCAAGGTGGTCCTGGAACATTTCAACATGTCGTTGGGCAACGGCCTTTCGAAGCTGCAGGGCAAGGTGTTCCGCATTGGCCACCTGGGCAATTTCAGCGATCCCATGCTCGCCGGCACCTTGGCGGGTGTCGAAATGGGCCTGGAACTGGCCGGCGTGCCCCATCGGAGCGGCGGCGTGCAGGCGGCCCTCGACTCCCTTAAGGGAGCCCATTGAAGTGCCATCCCGAAGACGGCAAGAAACCGCGGCGCCGCTAACCGCGGCGGCATTCGCGCCTTTTGGGCAGGTCCTCACGGCAAGCGGGGAAGGTCCGGAACGTCATGAGTTCGCTGCCGAAATGCACAATCCGCGACCCCTGGCGAGGCCCAATCTTACCTTTATGCGGGTACCGGTGGCCGCCACCCCGGTGACCATCGTTGCCCTTGAACGGCATCCCTTCTCCAACCAGGCTTTCATGCCGCTCGACGGCACCTGTCATCTTGTCGCCGTCTGCCCGGCAACGCACAAGGGAGACCCCGACCTCTCCGAGCTTAGGGTATTCGAGGCCAGCGGAGCCCAGGCCATCAACTACAACGCGAACGTCTGGCATGCGCCGCGGACCGCCCTTAGCGCGCCCGGCGCGTTTGTCATGTTTCGATGGGACGACGGCTCCGCGGCCGATACGGATACACGGTCACTGAAGACGCCAATCACGGTAGAGTTCGGCCGATGACCGCGCTTGCGAAGACACCGTCATGCCGTTTGCCGATGGCGGCGGCAATCGAGGTCGTCGCGGACCGGTCCGCGAGAGTCCGCAATCGGTAACTTTCGGACAGTGCGTTGACGCCACTCTGCCCGGACGGCGCAGCGATTGCGTTTAAGGATTTCATGGCCGAAGACGACCCATGTGGTCGAAAGGGCCGAAATCGCGGTTTGTGTGAAGGCCGTGCCCTGTTGTTCTTTCGCCCTCCGGTTTCGCAAGGTTTTTCAAAGCCACGCTCAAGCGCCGGGGACGCGGTGGCGATGATGAGAAATCCGGCTCTTCCGTCCAGGTGGCCGGGATAAATTTGACAGGGCCGGTGGGTTAACGTATCGAAGTTACCGAGAGCGATAGGAGTGATTAAGATGCTTTGGCTGCGTGCCCTGTTTCCTTTGGTGACATTAGGCCTAAGCCTGGGCGTCTGGGGCCTTCGGATCGAACCGAAACGCCTGATTGTCCGCCCCGCCTCCCTTTCCACGCGCCTCTGGCCGAAGGCCATGGACCCCCTGCGCATCGCGGTAATTTCCGACCTGCACGTGGGTTCCCCCCACATAAACCTGGCCAAGGTGGACCAAGTTGTGAACCGGGTAAACCGGTTGCGCGCCGACTTGGTGGTTCTGCTCGGCGACTATGTCGTCCGCAATGTGCCTTTCGGCAAGTTTGTCGAACCGCCATTCTGGTACGCCGGAAGCCTTGCCGTCCGCGCCGTCGAAAAACCATTCCCGGCCCTGAGCGGCATCACCGAAACCATGCGCCAGTTCGGCAAGGATACGAATCAGAATGCGGCGCGCTTCAGGGTCGTTGAAAAAATCATCCCATTCGAAGTCGTCCCCGGCTTGCCCCCGCAGGCGCTTGACCGTCATGGAACATTGGCGGTCATAATCGTGCGGGGTGCGGGCTCCGACAATAGCCGTGATCGCCCTGAAAAGGCTGGGCAGCATCTTGCGTGAAAGCCCGCCCGATTCGAGTTCGGGCCCGCCTTCTTCGACAAAAAGGGGAAAAATTTGCTGGACCAGAAGGCGCAGCAAGTGGTCGTCCCGGTCGTCCTTCCACGCCGCATTCAGGCGCGCCTGGTTGCAGGTAAAAAAAGAATGGGGCTGTCCCAGATAAC
>JASLLZ010000092.1 GCA_030746775.1 Rhodospirillales bacterium
TACATTCACACCGACCGAATGCCAAAATTACTTCGCTGCCGCAGGATATGACCTCGAATGATCGGAAAATGCTCTAGATCAGGATAAGGTTTGGTCCGGGTATCCTTCGACACGGCCCATCGGGCCTGCTCAGGATGAGGAAACCTGCGAAATACAGCAAATCCTCATGCCGAGCAGGCGCTGGAGGCGCCGTGTCGAAGCCTGGGCAACAGGCCCAGCGCGCCTCAGCCGCCGGCGAAGGAGCCGGCCAGGAGGCGCGGCGGGACCTGGTAACGGCCGACGACGTTGGCCCGGTTTTCGCGCACCGTGGTGACGTCGGCGGCGTCCCCCGACACCATCACGGTTGCCGGACGCTGCTGTGCGTTGTAATTGGCCGCCGTCGATTCGCCATAGGACCCGGTGTCGAGAAGGGCGATCAGGTCGCGGCGTTCAAACGCCGGCAGGGAGCGGTCGTCGCCCAGGTGATCGAGGGCGCACAGGGGCCCGACCACGGTCGTCGCCGCCTTGGTGGCGGGTTCGGCCGCCTTGTTGGCGGCCACGATGTGGTGATACCAGTGCGCCATGGGGATGCGGATCAGGTGGTTGGTGGAGCAATCCACGTTGACCCAAGTCTTGCCATAATCCGGCCATTCCTTGACCGCCCCGACGCGGCCCAGCGTGATGCCGATCGAGGCCGAGATGGCGCGCCCCGGTTCGATGCGCAGTCCCGGCGGGGCCAGGTCGAGCTTCTTGCATTCGTCGACAATCGCGCCGCAGGCGGCGGCGGCGAAGTCTTCGTAACTGGGCGTTTCCGCGCCGTCCTCGCCGCCCGGGCCGGTCTTTTCGGGCCGTCCCCAGGCCCAGCCGCCGCCGATATCGACGTGGGGCGGCGTCCAGCCGGTCTCGTCGCGCAGGCGGGCGCACCACCCGATCAGTTCGCGCACCATGTGGGCGAAGTCGTCGGGGACGTTGCTGGCCCGGCCCAGGTGATAGCTGATTTCCTTGAGCTTGAGGTTGGGCATGTCCTGGCCGGCCCGCTTCACCATTTCGACGGTCTGGTCAAAGGGCATGCCCCACTTGTGGTTGCGACCCTGCTCGGCCAGGCTGCCCTCGCCGTGGGCCGCCGCCCCGAAGCGCTCCTCCAGCGCCTTGAGCTCCAGTTTCACGCGAATGCCGATCTCGGCGTCGCGGCCCAGGCGTGTCGCCGTCGCGTTCACCCGGTCCAACTCGTCCAGGGCATCGAGGTTGATGCACACCCCGTTCTGGACCGCCATTTCCAGTTCCTCGTCGCTCTTGTTGCTGCCGTTGAGGACCAAGGTCCCGGGATCGGTGCCGGCGATGAGGGCCAGATAAAGCTCGTTGACGCCGAAGCAGTCGCCGCCGACGCCTTCTTGGTTGACCACGTGGCGCACGGCAAGGCCGTTGTTGGACTTGTTGGCGAACAGCACCTCGACGGCCGGATAGCGCGCTTCGAAGGCGGCGCGGAAACGGCGCAGGTTGTGGCGCAGCTGGCTCTCGCTCAGGACGTAAAGCGGCGTGCCGAAGGTCTGGGCGAGCTCGACACAGTCGCGGCCCTCGACCCATAGGTGGCCGTCGGCGGCGACGCCCACGAACTCGGTGAAGTGCTTGTCGAATTGGGGATAGGAAAGTTCGGGTGTGGTGGTTTCCGAGGTGGCGGTCATGGCGAAAACCCCTGAATTGCAAGTGTTTTGTATCGACGTTGGCGCGTATAATTGCTAATCGGTGGGCCGGGCGATGTCAATACGGGGGGGAGCTTGGCGCCATGACGTCTCAATTGTTTTCACCATTTTCGATGCGCGGGCTGACCCTTTCCAACCGGGTCGCGGTGTCGCCCATGTGCCAGTACGGCGCCGACGACGGCAACGCGGGCGACTGGCACCTTATGCACCTGGGCAACCTGGCGGTCTCCGGGTTCGGCCTGGTCATCGCCGAGGCGACGGGCGTCGAGGCCCGGGGCCGAATTTCGCCGGGCTGTCTCGGGCTCTATTCGGACGCCAACGAACAGGCCCTGGCCCGCGTCGTCGGGTTCTGCCGGCGTCACGGCAACACCGCACTTGGTATCCAGCTTGCCCACGCCGGGCGCAAGGCGGCAACCAACGTACCGTGGAGGGGTCGCGGGCCGGTGGCCGCCGAAGACGGCGGCTGGCCCGTCGTGGCACCCTCGGCGGTGGCGCTGGACGACGAACACCCCCGGCCCGAGGCGCTTGACGAAGGCGGCATGGCGGACGTCGTCCAAGCCTTCGTCCAGGCGGCCCGGCGCGCCGACCGCCTGGGCTTCGACATGGTCGAGATCCACGGGGCGCATGGCTATCTGCTGCACCAGTTTCTGTCGCCGATCAGCAACCGCCGCGACGACGCCCATGGCGGGTCGCGGGAAAACCGCATGCGCTTTCCCTTGCGGGTATTCGCCGCCGTGCGCGACGCCTGGCCGGACGACAAGCCGCTCGGCATCCGCATCTCGGCCTCCGATCACATCGAAGGCGGATGGAGCCTTGACGATTCGGTCGTCTTCGCCGCCGCGTTGAAGGGGCTGGGGTGTGATTACATCGACGTCTCCAGCGCCGGCGTCGCGCCGGATCGACAAAAGATCACCGTCGGACCGGGCTATCAGGTGCCGTTTTCGGCGCACATCCGCAACGAGGCCCAAATCCCGACCATGGCCGTCGGCATGATCACCCGGCCGCGCCAGGCCGAGGCCATCGTCGCCGAGGGCAAGGCCGACCTGGTGGCGCTGGCCCGCGGCGTGCTTTACGACCCGCGCTGGGTGTGGCACGCCGCCGAGGCCCTGGGCGCCGAGGCCGCCTACCCGATGCCCTATGAGCGCAGCCGCCCCGCCATGTGGCCCGAGGCTTTCGCCGACGAGACCGAGTAGGGGAGCGGAAGGCGCATCAGACACCCGCCTCGGCGCGGTCGAGGGGCAGGGCGGTGCGGTAGGTGACCTGCTTGAGGGCGAAGCTGGAACGAATGTTGGAAACGCCCGGGATGCGGGTCAGGTGGTCCATCAGGAACTGCCGATAGGCGGCGAGGTCGGCCAGCACGACGCGCAGCAGGTAATCCGCGTCGCCGGTCATCAGATAGCACTCCATGACCTCGGGCAGGTCGGTGACCGCCGATTCGAAGACCTCCAGGTTGCGCTCGATCTGCTTGTCCAGGGTGACGTTGACAAAAACGCTGACCGGCAGCCCCGCGGCGCCGGGATCGATGAGGGTGGCGTAGCGCCGGATGACGCCTCCGTTCTCCAACTCGCGCACCCGGCGCGAGCACGGCGAGGGTGACAGACCGACCCGGCGCGCCAAGTCGACGTTGGGAATGCGGGCATTCTCCTGGAGGTGGCGAAGGATCTGGCGATCGATCGCGTCGAGAGTCAATTTTGGCATGATTCGCCTCGTAAGGGCAGTTTATTTAATGATCATTGCGCAATCCTGGGGAAAACTTGTCTTCTTTGCAAGAATTGATTGGGCGCTTCGTGCTACGGTTTCGCATCGATTCCAGCGAAGGGCTTTGCCGTGAACCAGATTGAGACGCTCAATCGCAATGTGTCTGCCGCTCCGTCCTCCAACGTCGTTTCGCCCCATGACCTTGCCTGCCTCAAGGAATTGGAGCGCAAGTCTTTGTGGCTGTCGGCATGGATGATCCACCACGCCAACCACCTGCGCCCGAGCCGCGACGGCATTAAGGTCGGCGGCCACCAATCGTCCTGTGCCTCGGCGGCGACGCTGTTGACGGCGCTCTATTACGGCGTGCTGCGGCCCGAAGACCGCATTGCCGTCAAGCCCCATGCCTCGCCGGTGTTCCACGCCATCCAATACCTGCTCGGCAATCAGAGCCTGGACAAGCTCAAGGGCTTCCGCTCCCTCGGCGGGGCCCAGTCCTATCCGTCGCGCACCAAGGATACCGGGGGCGTCGATTTTTCCACCGGGTCGGTGGGCATGGGGGTCGGCGCGACGCTTTTTGCGTCCCTGGTCCAGGACTATGTGCGCCTGCACGGCTTGGTCCCCAACGACCGCCCGGCGGGACGCATGGTGGCGGTGATGGGCGACGCCGAACTGGATGAAGGCAACGTCTTCGAGGCCTTGTTGGAAGGCTGGAAGCACGACGTGCGTAATCTGTGGTGGGTGATCGACTACAACCGGCAGAGCCTGGACGGTGTGGTCAACGATCACCTGTTCCGAAAGATCAACGACTTCTTCGGCACCGTCGGCTGGAACGTGGTTATCTTGAAGTACGGCAAGCGCCTGCAGGCGGCCTTCGCGGGGCCGGCGGGCGAAGCGCTTCGCCAATGGATCGACGATTGCCCCAATCAGCTTTATTCGGCGCTCTGTTTCAAGGGCGGCTCGTCGTGGCGCGAGCACCTGAAGAAGGACCTCAAGGGAACGCGGGGGTTGAAGGAGCTCCTCGACGGCCATGACGACGATTCGCTTCACGGTCTGATGACCAATCTTGCCGGTCACGATATGGAAGCGGTGCTGGAGGCCTTCCACACCGTTGCCGACGACACGCCGCAGTGCTTCGTGGCCTATACCGTCAAGGGCTACGGCCTGCCTCTGGCCGGGCACAAGGACAACCACGCCGGCCTGATGACGGTGGAGCAGATGGCGGGCTTCAAGGAAAGCATGGGCATCAGTGACGGGGCGGAGTGGGAGCCCCTGGCCGGGCTTGATATGGACGCCGAGGCACTCAGGACTTTCCTTGACGCGGTTCCCTTCAAGGGACGTCCCAAGGAGGCTCCGCGCGCCGCCGCCATCCCCGTCACCGCCATCGCGGCACCGGAAGGCGAGACCCTATCGACCCAGGAGGCCTTCGGCCGCATCCTCAACGAGCTTGGCAAGGGCGACGGGGAGCTGGCGCGGCGTATTCTCACCACCTCGCCCGACGTTACGGTGTCGACCAACCTTGGCGGCTGGGTCAACCAGCGCGGCCTGTTCGACCGCACCGACAGGCCCGATACCTTCCGACTGGAGAACGTGCCTTCGGCCCTGAAGTGGGTGATGAAGCCGGACGGTCAGCACATCGAACTGGGCATCGCCGAGAACAACCTGTTCCTCACGCTGGCGGCGGCGGGACTTTCGGAACAGCTTTTCGGCGCCCGGCTTCTGCCCGTCGGCACCCTTTACGACACCTTCATCGGACGCGGCCTCGATGCGCTGAACTACGCCTGCTACCAGGACGCGCGGTTCATGCTCGTGGCCACCCCGGCCGGCATCGCCCTGGCGCCCGAGGGCGGCGCCCACCAATCGGTCAACACGCCGCTGATCGGCATGAGTCAGGACGGATTGACGGCTTTCGAGCCCGCCTTCGCCGATGAACTGGCGGTGGTCATGGCCTGGGGTTTCGAGCACATGCAGCGCGACGACGGAGGCTCGGTCTATCTGCGGCTTTCGACCCGCCCCCTTGAGCAGCCCCGGCGCGCCATGACCGAGGACCTGCGGGGCGACATCGTCTCCGGCGCCTATTGGCTGCGTCCGCCGTCGCCGGACGCCGAGCTGGCCGTCGTCTACTCGGGCGCCGTCGTGCCCGAGGTCCTGGAGGCTCACACGCAGATCCAAGAAGACATCCCCGGCGCCGGTCTCCTGGCCGTGACCTCGGCCGGGCGGCTGCATGCAGGGTGGGTGGCGGCAAGCAAGGCGGGGGCCCGGGATCGGCACGCCGCCCCTTCGCACGCCGAAAGCCTTCTGGCGGTACTGGCCGCCGACGCCACCCTGGTGACCGTCCTGGACGGCCATCCGGCGGCGCTCGACTGGCTGGGTTCGGTCGGCCGCCACCGGGTGATGCCCCTGGGGGTCGACCGCTTCGGTCAATCAGGTGATATTCCCGACCTGTTCCACGCCTACGGCATCGATGCCGAGGCGGTCCTGGGCGCCGCCGCCGAAGCCAGCCTTCGGCGTATCGCCTGAAATGACAGTGACGAAAAGTCCTTCGCTGGCGCTCGGTGTACTTTTCGTCAAAATATAAATGAGAAAGGCGGTCTTGGGGCGGTCCGGCGCCCGCCTTTCGCTTGTCTTCTTTTTCAAGGTCTTGCGCAAGAAGAGCGCAAGACCTTGAAAAAGGCTCCAGCCACGCCGAACGGCGGGGCTGGGAACAGACTCTCAAATCGGCCCGCCGAGCCGCCTCAAGGGCCGATTTGGCCGTATAGACACCGGGAAAAAGTACAGCGAGCCGAAGGCGAGGGACTTTTTCACGACCGACTAGGCGGTGGCCTTGGCCGGCTCCCAAGCCATGGAGTCATTGTAGGCCCACAGCGCCTTGGCCGCTTTTTCGACGGCCGGCTTGTGCTCGTCGGCAAGGTTGGTGACCAGCGGCAGCAGCGGTCCCATCTCGGCGATGCCGGTCAGCGTCAGGGCATCGTGCAGAACCGTGATCGGTCCGATGGCGTCGCGCAGGTCTTCCAGCGGCTCGACGGCGGCCCAGATCGCCGACGCCGTCGCGTAATCGCCGCGTTTCAGGGCCGCGAACATGGCCACCGAGGCGGCCGGCGCCAGCGACGCCGCGCCCGACATCATGGAACTAAGGCCGAAGGTGCGATGTTGCGCCACCGCCGGTCGCTCGCCGACGATGATCAGAAGGTCCCGATCAATCACCTTGACCAGTTCTTCCAACATCGGGTCAAGCGAGGAATCGGCGCGGTTGATGCCGTACTTGATGCCGCAGAGCTGGCCCTCGTCGACAAGACGCGCCGTTAGGGCCGGTGTCAGGTAGGCATCGGTCTTGAGATAGAGGATGATCGGCCGGCCCAGGGTCTGGACCAGCTCGCGGATCGCCTTGTCGACGCCCGCCGGTGTCGTGCCGAAGGCCTGGGGCAGGGTGATGAAGGTGGGAAAGCGGGTCCCCTTGGCGATCACCGACTGGTTCGTCATCTTGCCGTAGTCGGGACCGATGGAAGGGATGAACCAGCTTTCTTCGCCGCCCAGGTCGGCCAGCAGTTCCAGGGCCTCCTCGTATTGCCGCAAGGAAAGACCGTAGAAGTTGGCGTTGCCGCCATAAAGGTGGTTGGTTATCCCCTCCGCCTCCAGGTGGGCGACGAGACGCCGGTTCTCGTCCGCGTTCAAGCTCAGATCGGCATTGCGCGCCAGGGGCGGCACGGACATCAGCGTCGCGGTCAACTCGGCGGCGGTCACGGGTGTCGTTTTCATGGGCGGCCTCCACAGGCGAAGCGCGGCGGCTTGGCGTTCGCCGTCTTTGGGTCGGACGATGGGCGGCGCCTAACTAGTTGGCGGCCAGGTTCAGGTTTCCGGCGTTGAGCCGCCCCATGGCGAGGAGCAGTTGATAGACGGCGATGCGTTCGTCGTAGGAAGCGGCGGTGAAGTTGATGCGGGCGTTGAAGATTTCACTTTCCGCGTCCAAGACGTTGATCACCGTCTCCTTGCCCGCCTCGCGCAGTTGTTGCCGTGAATCGAAGACCTCGGAGGCGATGTTGATGGCGTTCTCCAGGAGTTCCAGGCGCTCGCGCACCGTCAGCAGGGCCTGCCACGACAGCTTGATCTGTTCGATGACTTTGCGGGTGACGAAGCGGTGGTTGTCCTGGGAAGCGCCGTAATTGAACGCCGCCTGGGCCAGGCTGGCCTTGGTCGAGAACCCGGTGAACAGGTTCCAGTTCGCTTCCAGCAGCACCGAGTAGTCGCGCCGTGTGCCGATTGTCGCGTTCTTGTGCTTCTCGTAATTCCAGCGGCCGACCAGATCGAAGGTGGGCATGTATTCGGACTTGACCGTGCGCCGGCTTTCCTTCACCGCTTCGATATTGGCATCGCTGTTGGAGACGGCGGGGTTTTCCCTCAGGGCGATGTCGATGGCGGTTTCCAGCTCGCTGGGCAGCATCTCCACCGGCGGCACCGGATCCATCATCGCCTCGAGATCGGGGGCATGGTCGAAAACCTGGATGTAACGGCTGACGGCGTCCTTCACGGCGCCTTCGAAGTTGACCCGCCGTTCCTTGGATATCTGTAGCCGCGACTTGGCCTGCAGGACGTCGACGGCGATGCCCGATCCGCGCTGCACCCGCTCGTCTTCCAAGTTGAGCTGGATCTGGATGGTTTCCTCGTTGGACCGCGCCAGGTCGACCAGACGGCGTTGCCTGAGCACGTCGATGTAGACCGTAATGCCTTCGAACAGAGTGTTCTGGCGGGTGCCCTCCAAGGTGATGTCGGCGATCGCCCGGTTGAGGCGCGCCGTCCTCACCGCCGACGTCGTGGCGAAGCCGTTGAACAGGCTTTGGGTCACGGTCAGGCCAAGGACGTTGCGCGTACGCTCCCACGCCTTGGAATCGAACTGTTTGGCGCGTTCGGTCGGGGTGTCGATGTATTCAGCCCCGCCGTCGGCGTTCGCCGCCACGCTCGGATAAAAGCCGGCCAGGGCCTTGTCGATTTCCTTGCCGGTGGATTCGGCGGTCTTGGAAGTGGACTGAATTTGCGGGTGATTGGCGAGCAGCCCCGCCAGTTCGCCGTTCAACGACTGGGCGTGAACACCCGCCGCCAGGGCAAGCATAAATCCCGACGCAAAGGTCGTTGAAACGATGCGGAGCGCTTTCAAATCGACTCTCCCATCCGGTCGCCACGGCCCGCGAGGTCCTGACGCGGCCCGAAGTCTATCGCGAACGGATCGCCGCATCAAATCAAGGATACTCCGAATCGGCTTGATATATAAGGGAATTATTTACTTTTTTCTGCCAGCGGCCGGTCCGTCAGTCGTCCACCGTTCCGAAGCCGCCGCCGCCCGGGGTGTCGATGACGAACACGTCGCCCGCCTTCATCTCCACCATGCCGGTGCCGTCAAGCTCGGTCACGGTGCCGTCGGTGCGCTCGACCCGGTTGCGGCCCAGGGCCCCGGCCTCGCCGCCCGCCAGGCCATAGGGGGCGACCCGGCGGTGGCCGGAAAGAATGGCCGCCGTCATCGGCTCGACGAAATGGATGCGCCGCTCCACCCCGTCGCCGCCCCGGTGCCGGCCCCGCCCGCCGCTGTCCGGGCGGATGCGAAATTCCTCGACCCGCACCGGGAAGCGCCATTCCAGCACTTCGGGGTCGGTGAGGCGCGAATTGGTCATGTGGGTGTGCACGGCGTCTGTTCCGTCGAAGTCCGGACCGGCGCCCGAACCACCGCAGACGGTCTCGTAGTACTGGTAAACCTCGTTGCCGAAGGTGAAGTTGTTCATTGTGCCCTGGGCCGCCGCGACGACGCCGAGCGCCCCATAGAGGGTATCGACGACGGCCTGGCTGGTCTCCACGTTGCCCGCCACCACCGCCGCCGGGTAGCGCGGTCTCAACATATTGCCCTCGGGCACCACGATCTCCAACGGTTTGAGACAGCCGGCGTTGAGCGGGATGTCGTCGTCGATCAGGGTGCGAATAACGTAGAGCACGGCTGCCCGCGTGACGGCGAAGGGGGCGTTGAAGTTGTCGTCCAATTGCCTGGACGTGCCGGTGAAGTCGATGATGGCGCGGCGCTCCGCCTTCTTGATGCGGATGCGCACCGCGATTTGGGCGCCGCTGTCCATTTCGTAGGTAAAGGCACCGTCGCTCAGCACGTCGAGCACCCGGCGCACCGATTCCTCGGCGTTGTCCTGGACGTGGCCCATGTAGGCCTGGACCACGTCGAGTCCGAAGTGGGCGACCATCTTGCGCAGTTCCTGGACGCCGTTTTCGTTGGCCGCGATCTGGGCGCTCAAATCTCCCACCGTCTGCGCCAGGTTGCGCACCGGCCACTCCCCGCCGGTCAACAGGTTCTCAAGCTCGGCCTCGCGGAACTGTCCCTGCTCGACCAGGCAGAAGTTGTCGATGAGCACCCCTTCGTCCTCCACCGTCTTGCTGTCGGGGGGCATGGAACCCGGCGTGATGCCGCCGATGTCGGCGTGGTGGCCGCGCGCCGCGACAAAGAACAAAAGCCGGCCGTCGGCCTCGTCGAATAGCGGCGTGACGACGGTGATGTCGGGCAGGTGGGTGCCGCCGTTGTAGGGCGCGTTGGTGGCATAGACGTCGCCCGGGTGCATGGCGCCGGCGCGCTCGCGGGCGATGGTCTCCACGCTTTCGCCCATGGAGCCCAGGTGCACCGGCATGTGCGGCGCGTTGGCGATCAGTCCGCCGTCGCCGTCGAACACGGCGCAGGAAAAATCCAGGCGTTCCTTGATGTTGACCGAATAGGCGGTGTTCTGCAGGGTTGCCCCCATCTGCTCGGCGATCGACATGAACAGATTGTTGAAGATCTCCAGCATCACCGGGTCGACGTCGGTGCCGACGGCGACGCGGTCGGGGCGCGGCTCCACCCTTTCCAGCACCAGGTGGCCAAGGCGCGTCGTCAAGGCCCGCCAGCCGGGTTCGACCACGGTCGTCGCGTTGGTCTCGGCGATGATCGCGGGGCCGTCGATGGCGTCGCCGGGCATGAGGGCCTGGCGGTTGTGGACCGGGGTCTTGCGGATGGCGCCGGCGGTGTGCATGCGGACCACGTCCAGGGGTTTCAGGGGGGCGACCCCCGGCATCGCCTCCAATTCGGGCTCATCGGCGGTCTCGGTGGCGCCCTGGGCCTCGACCGAGACCGCCTCGACGATATAGCCGCGGCCCGGCATGACGAAACCGAAGCGCCGTTTGTGGGCGTCCTCGAAGGCCGTTTGCATGCGCGCCCGGGTATCGAAGGCAACGATCAGCGCCGTGTCGGTGCCGTCGTAGCGCAGGTGCGCCTGGCGCAGCACCGTGATGCGCTCGTCGCCGATGCCCTGGCCTCGGACCTCGGTACGGGCCTCGGCCTCGAGGAGTTCCAGATGACTCGCCATCTCGCCCGTGATGCCGGCTTCCAGCGGCGCTTCGACGGCGCGCTCGCGCATGGCGCTGACGTCGGCCAGCCCCATCCCGTAAGCCGACAGGACGCCGGCATGGGGGTGGATGAGGACGCGGCTCATACCCAGGGCGTCGGCGACCATGCAGGCGTGCTGGCCGCCGGCGCCGCCGAAGCAATTGAGCGTGTATTCGGTGACGTCGTAACCGCGCTGCACCGAGATCTGCTTGATCGCGTTTGCCATGTTCTCGACAGCGATGGTGAGGAACCCCTCGGCGACCTGACGCGGATCGCGGTCGTCGCCGGTCGCCGCCTTGATCTCCTCGGCCAGGGCGGCGAAGCGGCGGCGCACCACGCCGGCGTCCAGGGGCTGGTCGGCGGTGCGGCCGAAGACGCTGGGAAAGAAACGCGGCTGAACGCGGCCCAGCAGAACGTTGCAATCGGTTACCGTCAAGGGTCCGCCGCGGCGATAGCAGGCGGGTCCCGGATCGGCGCCCGCCGAATCGGGGCCGACCCGGTAGCGCGCGCCGTCGAAGGCAAGCACCGAGCCGCCCCCCGCCGCCACCGTGTTGATGCGGATCATCGGGGCGCGCATGCGGACCCCGGCGATGACGGTTTCGAAGGTGCGCTCGAAGGTGCCGTCGAAGTGCGACACATCGGTCGAGGTGCCCCCCATGTCGAAACCGATGACCTTGTCGAAGCCGGCCATGACGGCGGTGCGCGCCATGCCGACGACGCCGCCGGCGGGTCCCGAAAGGATCGAATCCTTGCCCTGGAAGAGGGCCGCGTCGGTCAGCCCGCCGTTGGACTGCATGAACATGAGACGGGTGTCCGTCAGCGCCCCCGCCACCTTATCGACATAGCGCCGGAGGATCGGCGTCAGGTAGGCGTCGGCCACCGTCGTGTCGCCGCGCGAGACCAGCTTCATAAGCGGGCTCACCTCATGCGAAACCGAGACCTGGGTGAAGCCGATATCGCGGGCCAGCTCGGCCACCCGCTGCTCGTGCTTGGGATAGCGATAGCCGTGTAGGAAAACGATGGCGGCCGAGCGGATGCCGGCCTCGAAGGCCGCCGTCAGGTCGGTGCGCGCACTGGCTAGGGCCGGGGGACTGAGCACCGAGCCGTCGGCGCCGACGCGCTCCATCACTTCGATGACCCGTTCGTAGAGCATCTCGGGCAGCAAGATGTGACGGTCGAAAAGCCGGGGCCGGTTCTGATAGCCGATGCGCAGGCTGTCGCCAAAGCCCTTGGTGACGACGAGGACCGTGCGCTCGCCGCGGCGCTCCAAAAGGGCGTTGGTGGCCACCGTCGTTCCCATCTTGACCGACTGGATGACCGTCGCCGGAATGGCGGCCTCGGCGTCGGCGACGCCGAGCAGCCGGCGGATGGCCTCGAGCGCGGCGTCGTCGTACTGCCCGGGATTTTCCGACAACAGCTTGTGGCTGACCACGGCGCCGTCGGGCCGGCGCGCCACCACGTCGGTGAAGGTGCCGCCTCGATCGATCCAGAATTCCCACTTACCATCGGAAGTCATTGGAATCATTACTTTTTATTTTAACACAAAGTTACACACGCAATGAAATTTGTGTTATAATACAGACATCTAATTTTTGTGGCATCACTGGTTTGACACAAGTTTGACACAGGAGAATACCTCAAAATGGGTGCGTTCATGCCATTGGACGAAGATAAACAGGTTATGCTCTACACCAGAGAACTGAAACAGGGAACCACCTATTACGCAAGATTTCGGGTGAGCAAAAGTGAATTAGCAAATAATCAAAAATATCTACGAGAAAGTATGAAAACCGGGAATTTTGAGACAGCAAAAATCAGAGCAAATCAAAGATTTGCTGAAATCAACATCCTACAAAATAATGAAATGGTGATACGGGGCAAAAGTGTTGCACAAGGAATAAATCTGTTTATTGAAGAATATGAGAAGAGATTTAAAGAAGGTTGGGATCGTTATACTAAATCAATGTTGAGAGTATACAAGAAACATGTGTTGAATTATTGGGTTCCATATGTTGGTAATTTGAAATTATCCCAGTTAAGAGAACAACACTTCAGAGATTATGAAAATTGGAGAAGGGTTAACTGGAGAAAAAATCCACCGGCCGAACGCACCATCCAGCTAGAAATTTCGTCAATGAAATCCGTCATGACTTGGTGCAGACAACAAGGGTTCTATTCTGGGGAACCAATCTCTTATGTCTATCGTATGCGGCATAACAATAGACGCAGTGCATTTTCCATCCAGCAATACAGACGGATCGTAACCTATTTACGAACCAACGAGTGGTTAGAAGTAGGTAAACACAATAACGACAGCAGGATCATCAGACACCGCATGATGTTGAGAGAATATTTTCTGTTCGCATGTAACATCGGTATGAGAATTGGTGAAATGCGAGAAATTCGTTGGAGAGATGTGACATTTGCACAGACAGATGCAGGCAAAAACTATGTTCGGGTGAGAGCCTCTCAAAAAACCAAACTGAAATCCAAAGGTGCAACTGAACGCATAGGCAGAGCAACTGCATCCCGTGCATTGCAAAGATTACGACAAACACGAACAGATAATCTTGCACCGAATGATTTTGTGTTCTGCAATCCAAACGGAAAACAGATTGGAGAATTTAGAGAAGGATTCAATACGATGTTGAAGGGAGCCAGTTCTTATATCCCCAAAAATGGAGAAACATTGGATTGTGAATTTGATACAGATGGTGTGAAATTCACCCCATACTGCTGTCGGCATACTTACATCACCTACCAACTACGATACAGACGGCATAGTGATGTTTATGCTATTGCAGAAAATTGTGCGACTTCAATTAGTATGGTTGAGCAGTATTATTCCGATGCGAGGGCAGAGGACTTTGTAGATAAATTGATTTAATTCATGGAATAATATTTTGCAGTTTGATAATTTCTTGAAATATTATTGTTATTTTAGTGTTTTCTGAACTTTTTTTCTGTTTTTGTCATTGCTGGGTGTTTCGTTTGTATAAGTAGGTATGTAGGGATATGCATAATAGATAGGGCTATAAGAAATAAGACCTAAAAAACAATAAGAAAGAGATCAGATGAATGATCCGGAATTCACAGGAAGTGAAACAGGCCCATATGAAGACCCAAGAGATAATTTCCACTATCACAATTATTTAGACCCAACACATCAATACATTGCATGGATGTTCCAATGGAAAAAACAACATTGGGAAATCCATCAAGCTTGTAAGGAACTGGGTGAGGCAACTCACACAGATGAATACGTCAAAGGATTTATGGATGGAATGTCCATGAAGCCACCAGATCACCGCACCCTAGCCTGCATTGCCCAGATAACCTTGTGATTTGACGACAGCGCAGCCAGATTCTGCTATAAGAATCATTACGTTATA
>JASLLZ010000093.1 GCA_030746775.1 Rhodospirillales bacterium
TGTACCTGCTGAGACGGCTCTTCCGCATAGCTCCCATGATAACCCCCCAAATGGGTTATCTGGGACAGCCCCTTAAATAGTGCCGGGCAGCGTGACAAAAACCAAATGGTTAGTCAAGGGTAGGCCCACCAAACCGTCGCCCGGCGTCGTTCCCCGTTCAAGTCCGGCTTGCGCCGCGTATGGCTTCAAGGCGGTCATCTTGATACACTCCTCCCATGCGCTTGAAAGGGAGGCAGCCATGAAACGCGCCATTCTCGGTGCCTTGCTCGGGGGACTGATGGGAACGTCTGCTTGGAGCGCCGATCCCACCGGGACCTTCTATATTCTCGGCGCCGGCGGCAATAAGTGTTCGACGTTTGTCGCCGCCAATGAGACCGCCGCTCCGAAGAGAACGTCGGCAGGCGGTGTCCAATGGTTCTCGGGCCATGATTACGGGGTTATGTACGGCTGGATCCTGGGCTATCTCAGCCATGTGAACCAAAGCGTGCCCGGCAAGGCGAACCACTTCGAGCCAATGGACAAATTCGATATCGCCGCATGGGTTACCGCGTGGTGCCGCGGCAACGCCGAGAAAGATTTGTTCGACGCGGTGGAAGCCTTGATTAATCGCGGCAAGCGTCTCCGACAGCCATGATCTCGTTGGCGCGTCACCCGGTGGCGCCCAGCCGACGACGGTGATGCCGCGCCGCCAAAAGCGCCGGCGTTCTTGTGCTTCTCGGCCCGGCGGTTGACATTCGATTCGGCGTGGGTGAAGGCAAACGCCGCTTTCAGCGAATTTTATCCATTTCCGGCGTTTTTTTCCGGCGACCGCCGAACGAGCGCGAAGCTGCGTTCCCTGGCGCCTGGTCTTACCCGCCCCGACGATCTCCCGAATCGGCGCTTCGAGAACCTTTCTTCGCGGCCGTGAGCTGGCTGTCCGTGTTTGCGCCTTGACAGGGACCGGTCGAAATTACCAACATGGGGCCAATGTGCGACCGGGAATTGCCGGTCGCGCATGCGATTAGGCCGGACGGGCAGGCCCGTTCCAATATGAGAACCCTTGCCAAGAGGACGTAGCCAGGGCGATGGCTGAACATCGATTCGTTCGGTCAGCCACGCCCCCGCCAAAACCAAAGGGAGACACTTCGATGCGAACTTTCAAAGCTGCCATGCTCGGCACCTGCGCCGCGACTTTATTCGCCGGTGCCGCTTCCGCCGAGACCCTCACCATCGGGACGCGGAACGAGACGACATCCATCGACCCGCATTTCTACAACACGTCGTCGAACCACCAGATCAATGCTCACACGTTCCAGTATCTGATCGAGAAGGATGAGCGCCAACAGCTAAAACCCGCTCTCGCCGTCTCGTGGAAGCCGGTCGACGACAAGGTCTGGGAGATCAAGCTGCGCAAGGGCGTCAAGTGGACGGACGGCTCGCCGTTCACGGCCGACGACGTCATGGCCAACGTCGAGCGCGCCTTGTCGGGCATCGTCAAGACGACCTCGCCCTCATACCGTTTCATGCTGGGCATCGATCACAAAAAGATCGACGACTATACCATCCACACCACCACCGGGACCGTTTACCCCCTGATGCCCGCCTACCTTTCGGTGGCGCCATTGATTTCGCGCAAGTTCGCCAAGGCCACCACCGCGGACTACAACGCCGGCAAGGCGGCCATGGGCACCGGTCCCTACAAGTTCGTCGAATGGATCAAGGGCGACCGGGTGGTCTTGGAGAGGAATCCCGATTATTGGGGCGACAAGCCGGCTTGGGACAAGATCGTCTACAAGGTCATCAAGTCGGACCCGTCCCGCCTGGCCGCGGTGTTGAATGGCGATGTGGACCTGATCGACTACGTGCCGACCACCGACTACCAATCGGTTAAGAATAACCCCAAGTTGGCGATCAGCCAGGTCGCCTCGAATCGGGTCATCTATCTGGTCCTGGACCAAAAGGGCGCGAAGACGCCCTTTGCCAAGACCAACGACGGCAAAGAAATGCCCAACCCGATGCTCAATCGGAAGATTCGCAAAGCCATCTCGCTGGCCATCAACCGCAAGGCCATCGTCGATCGGGTCATGGAGGGAGCCGGCTTTCCTGCTGGCCAGTTTCCCGTCAAAGGGATGTTCGGCTACAACACGGATGTCAAACCTGACCCCTTTGATCCCGAGCAGGCTAAGAAGCTCCTGGCCGAGGCCGGCTATCCCAACGGCTTCCAGCTGACGGTGCATGGCCCCAATGACCGCTACGTTAACGACGGCAAGATCACCGAGGTCATTGGCCAGATGCTGACCAAGGTCGGGATCAAGACCCAGGTCCATACCGAGCCCAAGGCGACGTTCTTCAAGAATGCCTGGGGTTACAGCCTGGTCCTGCTGGGTTTCGGTTCCGACACCGGCGAGGCGTCGTCGGCCTTTACGGCGCTGCTTCATACCCAGATCAAGGAAAAGAACCTGGGTCGGGTCAACCGGACCGGCTATGCGGATCCGACGTTCGACAAGTACGTCGATGACGCACTGATGACCCTCGATGACAAGAAGCGCGAGCAGCTGCTGCAGGCTGCCGGTAAGTATGCCGCCGATGACGTGGCGTTTGTTCCGACCCACTATCAGGTAAACGTCTGGGCCCATCGCCCCGACCTTTCCTACGTGGCGCGGACCGACGAACGTACTTACGGCATGTACGTGACGAAGAAGTAAAAGCTGCAAGGCCGGGCGGTCCCCCATCGGGGCCGCCCGCGCCGAGCCTATACCGACTCCAAGGCCACCCAGGCCACTGTCACCAAAACCCCGTCATCAAAGACGATCCGGCGGCCTTTGCCGGGACCTCCGCTGTTGCTTCACCGACGCAAAAATGGAAACATGACGCCCCATCCCGCCGGCGGCGAATACCGAACGAGCGGGGAAGAATGAGATTTCACTTAGGAGCGGTGCAAATTTATGGCTATTCGTCGAATTTTTTTGTCTGTGTTCGTCGTTGCCTTGATCGGCGTTGGCACGATCGGCCCGGCAGCGGCCAAGAGCTGTGACGCATCTCAGTTCATTCGCGACCTGGGCGACCAAGCCATCCAGGTCTTGCAAACGCCGGGCCTGACCCTGGAACAGCGGGAAGGGCGTTTCCGCGAAATCCTGCGCCAGGGGTTCAATGTCGATTTTATAGGCCGCTTCGTCATCGGAAAACACTGGCGCAAGGCCACCGCGCAGCAAAAGACCGACTACCAGCAATTGTTTGGCGAATACATCTTGCAGACCTACGCTGGCCGGTTCGGTGGCTATGCCGGTGAAAAATTGACCATCTCCGAGGAAAAGCCGGCCGGCAAGACGGACGTGGTCGTGCGTACGCGGATCAGCCGCCCCAGCGGGTCGCCCATAAAGGCCGATTGGCGGGTGCGCGTTACCGATGGGCGCCATGGCATCATCGACGTGATGGTGGGGGGCGTCAGCATGGCCTTGACCCATCGCCAGGAATTCTCTGGATTGATCAAGAAGGGCGGAATGCAAGGCTTGATCAACCTTCTCAATGCCCGGGTCGACAAGCTGCCGGCGACGACGGCCATGGCGAAATAGGCGGACCATGGAAACAAAGGATCAAAGAAACATGGAGAATACAATTCGCACCGCATCGGGTTTTGTCGCGGTCACCGCCCTGATCCTCTCGCTATGGGCAGGTCCGGCGCGGGCCGACTTCGACGCCGGATGGCAGGCCTATCAGCGCGGCGATTTCGCCGGCGCCCTCAAGGAATGGCGGCCCCTGGCCCAATCCAACGACGCCAGGGCGCAATACAACCTGGGCATCCTTTACGATCAGGGCAAGGGCGTCGATACCGATTTAAAGCAGGCGACAGCTTGGTGGACCAAGGCGGCGCTGGCCGGTTACGCGCCGGCGCAGCATAACCTGGCCAGCAACCTGATCTCGGGCGACGGCGTCGAGCAGGACTACAAAGCGGCGCTCGAATGGCTGAACAAGGCCTCCGACAGCGGCCTCGCCCGTTCCAGCTATACGCTGGGCAAGATGTACCATTACGGCCTTGGGGTTCCCAAGGACGTCAAGCGGGCTTTCTCGCTGTTCCTTAAGGCGGGCGAGCAAGGCTACGTCCGCGCCCAGTACAATCTGGGCAAGACCTATCGCGACGGTGACGGCACCGAGAAGAATCTGGCCGAGGCGGTCAAGTGGTACCGTAAAGCGGCCGAACAAGGCTACGCCAAGGCACAATCGAGTCTGGGAGTGCGCTACGCGCGTGGCGAGGGCGTCGCCAAGGACGAGGTCCAGGCGCTGATGTGGACCATCCTTGCCGCCAATCAGGGCCTCAAGCGGGCGCTCGACGATCGCGCCTATCTGGCCAAGGGCTTGAACCCGGCGGACGTCGCCCGGGCCGAAAAACTCGCCGCCGATTGGAAACCGAGCGCCCAATAAAGCCGAGCGCCGCTCGCCCGACATTTGGGGAAGACGACATCCATGGGTAAGAGTTTCGCGCTTTCCCTTGTCGTTCTCTTCTTCCTGACGACGGCGGCCGAAGCCGCCCTGCCGGCCCATGTCGCCCAGCGCATCGCCGCCACGGCGCGGGATAACCGCAACTTGGCGCGCGAGGACGCGGCTATCGCGCGGACTCTCAACAACCAATCTTTCACGGAAACCATCGACCGTTCCCGTCATTTGCGCGTCGAAGCCGAAATGAGCACCGTGGTCATCGGCGCCATCGCCCAGTATCCGGCATTGGCGGGCGAGGTCGTGGCGGCGGCGGTGGCGGCGGCGCCCGACCTTCGCGACAGCATCGTCCGCAACGCCAGCCAGGCGTTTCCAGGCTTCGCCGATACCATTACCCGGGCCGCCGGTGGCGCGGTGGCGGCACCGCGCCCGGCTCCCGCGCCGGCGCCGCGTATCCAGCCGGCGCCGCCAGAGCCGATGAAAACGGCGATGGAGCAAGACGACGAAGTGGCCGACGCGGGGCCCGACGAACTCTATGATCCGCTGGAAGGAATTAACCGCGCCGTCCTCGGCTTCAACGACGTAATTGATTTCCTGATCTTGAAGCCGGTGGCCAGTGTTTACGGTTTCATAACGCCCGATGCCGTCAAACGATCCGTGCAAAAGGCCATCCGCAACCTGAACGCGCCGGTGATCCTGGCCAATGATCTCTTGCAATTCGAGATCGGTGATGCCGCCGTTACCACGGCGCGTTTCGTCGTCAACTCGACGGCGGGTGTGCTCGGATTGTTCGAGGTCGCCGACGAAATCGGCCTCGACTATCACCCCGCCGATTTCGGGCAGACGCTCCATGCCTACGGCTCGGGGCCCGGCCCCTACCTGGTATTGCCGCTTCTGGGACCGAGTACCTTGCGCGACGGCGTCGGCATCGGCGTCGATACCTTCTTCGACCCATTCACTTATGTTCTCGATTTCCCGACCCGCATGATGGTCCTTGGCGGCAAGGCCGTGGTGCGTCGCGAGGAGCTTTTGGAACCCCTGGACGAACTGCGCGCCGGCGCCATCGACTACTACGCGGCCCTGCGCAGCGCTTACTTCCAGAACCGGGCCGTGGAACTGCGCAAGGGCGAACTCCCCGATTCGTCGGAAGTCGACGATATGTTCGATTCCTTCCAATAGGCTTCGGTAAGGGGCTTCGAATGGAAGGGGCGCTCGACGGCAAGGTGGCGGTGGTTACCGGAGGCGGCCGCGGTATCGGCGAGGCCATAGCCCGCGGTTTCGCCGCCGCCGGCGCCCGCGTCGTGATTGCCGGGCGTCGGGCGGAACCCATCGAGCGCGTGGCCGGCGAGATCGGCGGCCTGGCCCACGTCACTGACATCTCCGACGAGACGCAGGTTCATGCCCTCATGGCGGCCTGCGATGGCGCCCATGGCCGTCTCGACATCTTGGTCAACAATGCCGCCATCGGCGGTCTGCGTAAGATGGTCGAGGAGATGGACGAGGCAGGCTTCGATGAATCGCTCGCCATCAACGTAAACGGCGTCATGTTGTGTACCAAGCACGCGACGCCCCTGCTTAAACGCCAGGGCGGCGCCATCATCAACCTTTCGTCGCGTCTCATCAGCCGCGGGCGCAGCGACTATATCGCCGCCAAGTTCGCCAAGTTCGGAATGACCCAGGCCGCGGCCCAGGAACTCGGCCCCTTCGGCATCCGCGTCAACGCCCTGTGGCCGGCCGGCGTCGATACCGAGATGTTCCGCGCCAGCCTCAAGGTATGGGCCAGGAACGAAGGCATCAGCGAAGAGGAATACGCCCGCACCCGCATGATCGAGCCCTCGGCGCTCGGCCGCCTGGTCAAACCCGAAGAAGTGGCGGCGGCCGCCGTATTCCTGGCCAGCGACGCGGCGTCCGCCATCACCGGCACGACGCTGCGGGTCAACGCCGGGCGAATGTGAGGGGGGAAAGACTTGACTATCTATCAGACTAGTCATATAACTAGTCAGAATGGAATGGGGGATACGTCAAATGGGAAAGTGGCAGGTCCAGGACGCAAAAGCGCGGTTCAGCGAATTCCTTGAGACAAGCCTGAAGGAAGGGCCGCAGGTCGTCACAAGGCGCGGCGTCGAGGCCGCCGTGCTGGTTCCCATCGACGAATGGCGCCGGGTGCAAAGCGCCGCCCGCCCGACCTTGAAGGAACTTTTGTTGGCCGAGGCGCCACGCGCCGAAATTCCGCTGCCGCCGCGCGGCAAGCTAAAGCGGCGGATACCGGCGGATATCGGCTGAGGGCATGTACCTCCTCGATACCAACGTCGTTTCCGAGTTGCGCCGGCCCCGACCCCATGGCGGCGTGGTGGCGTGGCTCGACGGCGTGGCCGACGAACATCTGTTCCTATCGGCGGCGACGCTTGGCGAACTTCAAGCCGGCGTCGAGACTACCCGCGATCAGGACGCGGCCAAGGCGCAAGCCATCGAAGCCTGGATCGAACAAGTCGCGCAGACCTGGAACGTGCTGCCCATGGACGGCGGGACTTTTCGTGTTTGGGCGCGCCTGATGTACCGGCGCTCGAACCCCCTCATCGAGGACGCCATGATCGCGGCGACGGCGATCGTCAACCACTTGGTCGTCGTCACGGGCAACCTGCGCGAATTCGAGCCGTTCGGCGTCGAGACCCTGGACCCCTTCGCGCCGGGGCCAGCGGGATGAGCGGGAGCGCCTCTATTCCCCGGCCTGCGCCTGGGCCGTGGGCAGGGCGCCCAGGTTTGTCAACAACGTCTTGAGCTTCTCCGCGTCCTTGGGCGACAGGGGCTGGACCGGTTCGCGGGGCACGCCGGCCGGCACGCCGATCATGTTGAGACCCGCCTTGAGGGCCGCCGGCCAGGTGCCGGTGCCCATCAGGAAGGCATAGATATCGGTCAGGGCAAAGTGCAGGTCGCGGGTCTTGGCGGACGGGATTTCCATCGCCACGGCGGGCAGGCTCGCCGCGACTCCCGGCCCCAGAAGCTCGGGCCCGCTGGAGATGAAGCCCCGGGCACCCAGGGCCAAGGCCTGTAAGATGAACGGGCACGGACCGGCAAGGAAGGCAAGGCGGTCAGAGAAGCGTTTGAGGATCTCGGTGATGTGGAAAACGTCGCGCGATGCTTCCTTGAGGCCGATGATCGGGGCTGCGTCGCAGACTGCGCCAAGCAAGTCGGCGTCCATGTTGAGGCCGGTGCGCCTGGGCGAATTATAGGCGACGATAGGCAACGGCACCGCCTTGTTGAGGGCCTTGAAGCGGTCCACCATCTCGGCTTTCGTCGACTTGCCGACGTAGGCCTGGGGGCCGGTCATCAGGGCGGCGCAGCCGGCTTCGGCGGCGATCTCGGCGGCGGCGATGGTCTGGCGCGCCGTCGGCGCGCTGGCGCCCATCAGGACGGGCACACGACCGGCGACCGTCTTCACCGTGGTCTCGGCCAGTTGCTTGCGGTCGTCGGGCGTCAGGGCCCAGGCCTCGCCATTGTCGCCGGCAATGCAGATGGCGCCGGCGCCCTCGCTCAGGTGCCATTCGACGACGTGCGCCAGTTGGTCGGTCATCATGTCGCCGGCCTCGTTGAACGGCGTGACGACGGCGGGAACGAACCCCTCGATCAGGAATTTCTTGTCGCTCATGGTTTTCCTTCCTTTTCTGTCGGTCACCGTGTTTGCCAAATGTGTTTCAGTCGCGCGACGGCCGAATCGGGGCTGATCAGCACGGGCGCCGCCGCCGCCTCCACCACCGGGCGCGAACGGGCCATGGTGAACTGGGCCAGAACGATGGCATCGCAGCCTTCCAGCGTGGCCGCCGCCTCGGCGATCAGGGTGTCGTGGTGCTCCGCCTTGCCACCGTTCAACGCCTCCATCGCGCCGGGTACGAAGCGTTCCTCAAGGCACAGGTCGATTCCGCGCCCGCGTGCCCGGTCTTCGAATTCCGGGCGCATGGATTGCAACGTGGGCGCGAACGTCGCCACGACACCGATGCGGGATCCTAAGTCCAGGGCTTGGTCGATCATGGCCTCGTTGGGCTTGAGCACGGGCAGAGCCGACGACTGCTTGACCCGATCGATGGACGCACCGAAGGCGGAACACGAAAAGAGGATGGCCTCGGCGCCGGCCTTGGTGACATAGGCCGCGAGATCGGCGATGCGTTCCTGGATGGCCGCGTTCTCGGATCCCGCTTCGGCGATATCGGTGCTCAGGGATTCCTCCAGCAAATTGTCGACACGCGCGTCGGGCCACAGGGCGGCGAAGGAGTCGCCGATGGGGTCGATGGCGCCCCGCACCGCGTGGATGACGGCGATCCGGGGGGCGCCTCGTCCGTCGCTCACTCGGCGGCGCTCAGGGTCAACAGTCCGAATTCCGCGACGACGCGGCGCATCTGTTCGGTCTGGGCCTCGTCAAGGTCCAGCAGGGGCGGGCGCACATGGCCGCCGGGGCGCCCGATCAGATTGAGGGCGGCCTTGAGGTTGGCCGGCGCCGTGCCGATGCCGCGCACCGCCGAGTTGACGGCCAGGGTCCGGTTCTGTACACGGCGCGCCTCATCGAGCTTGCCGCTCACCGAAAGCTCGAACAGCGAGATTCCCTCGGCGCCCAGGATTTGCGGCTCGAAGGCGCCGACGAAACCGACGGCGCCCATCATCACCGCCGCCAGACCCCGGTTGGCCGAGTTGCCGGTGAACACCCGAATGCGCTCGCCGACCGCCGCCACCGTCGCCTCGAACTGCGGGAAATCGTCGTGGCTTTCCTTGATCGCCACGATCCATTCGATATCGACCAATTCGTCCAGGATTTCCGGCGTCAGGTTGACGTTGGTGCGGTTGGGCAGGTTGTAGAGCATGATCGGCACCTGGGCGCCGTCCGAAATCACCTGGTAGTGGTGGATGACCTCGCGCCGGCCGACACGGGCGAAGAAGGGCGGCAGGATCATGACCCCTTCGGCGCCGGTCTCCTTGGTCGCTTTCGAAAGCTCCATGACCTCGCTGGTGATGATGCCGCTGGTGCTGCCAACGACGGGAATGCGACCCTGGGCCACATCGACCGCAAGGCGGAACAGACGCAGGCGTTCCTCGCCCTTCAGGGCCCAGGATTCGCCGGTGCAGCCCGCCACCACGACGCCGTCGATGCCCTCCGATATCAGGAGGTCCAAAAGGTCGCGGAACTTCGCCTCGTCGATCTCGCCCGACTTGGTGAAAGGCGTGATGATGGCCGGGAACACGCCGCCCCATTCGACCTTGCCATTGTTCATGGATCGTCCTCCCACTTATCCAAATCCTGCCACGTAAGACCGCCGATCGATGATATCAAGCCGGTTGCGGGGGGGCAACTCCGGCCCCCCGGCGGCGGGACTTTGCAACACGCCGTCGATCCATGCTATCGACTGACCCGACACTCAGGGGGAAATATGAGATGGTCGCATGTGACGCGATCGTGGTCGGCGGCGGCATCGTCGGCGGTTCCATCGCCTTCGGACTGGCGCGCGCCGGCCTGAAGGTGGTGGTGTTTGACGAAGGCGACGACGCCGTTCGCGCCTCGCGTGCCAATTTCGGCCTCGTCGCCGTCCAGATGAAGGGTGCCGGCAACCCCGACTATCATCGCTGGACACGCCGATCGGCCGATCTTTGGGTCGACTTTGCCGCCGAACTTGAGGAGCGCACCGGCATCGACATCGGTTTCGGGCGCCAAGGCTGCGCCTTCGCCTGCACGAGCGAAGAGGAGTGGAGCCTCAAAGTTCAGCAATTGGAGCAGATTCGCGCCGAGGCCGGCAGCTTGGGTTTCGACTACCAGTTGTTGGATAACGCCGAGATGGCCGACCTGATCCCGGGCATCGGGCCGAAGGTCGTGGCCGGCGCCTATACGGACTATGACGGTCACTGCTCGCCCTTGTATCTGCTCAGGTCCCTGCACCGGGCGACCTTGGGCCTGGGCGGCCAATACGTTTCCAATGCCCGGGTGGATCGCATCGAGGCGGCACCAAACCGCTTCACCGTGAAGGCCGGCGGCGCGACGGCGACGGCGCCCAAGCTGGTCCTCGGCGCCGGCCTGGGCAGCACCGCCCTGGGCCCGCAATTGGGGCTCGACGTGCCGTTGCGGCCCCAGCGCGGCCAGCTCCTGATCACCGAACGGGTGCGCCCCATGATGACGCTTCACATGGGCCGCATTCGCCAGACGGCGGAAGGCTGCTTCATGCTGGGCACGTCCAATGAGGACGCCGGTTTCGACCTCGGCACCTCGACCGGAGCCCTCGGCGCCGTGGCCCAGCGCGCCGTTGATACCTTGCCGTATCTGGCTCGGCTAAGGATCGTTCGTGCCTGGGCCGGCTTGCGCATCATGTCGCCCGACGATTATCCTGTTTACGATCAATCGCCACGCTTTCCCGGCGCCTTCGCCGTCGCGTGCCACAGCGGCGTCACCCTTGCCGCGGTGCACGTTCTGAGGGTCGCGCGCCATATCGTTGCCGGCCGGATACCGGCCGAACTCGCCTGTTTTTCATCCAGGAGATTCAATGTTCAAGCAGCTGCCTGACGACAACGCGGAACTGGTCACCGTGATTATCGAGGAACGTCCGGTGAAGGTGCCGAGCGATTACAGCGCCGCCGCCGTCCTCGCGAACTGGACAGGACCCAGCCGGACGACCCCTGTCTCGGGCGCGCCGCGCGGACCCTATTGCATGATGGGCGTGTGTTTCGATTGCCTGATGGAAATCGATGGCGTGCCCAACCAGCAGGCCTGCATGGTGCCCGTTGCCGAGGGCATGTCCATCCGTCGCCAAGAAGGCGCCCGGGGGGTCGAGATATGACCGAACCCGTGGACCTGGCCATCATCGGCGCCGGACCGGCCGGCCTGGCGGCGGCGGCGACGGCTGTCGAACTGGGGCTCAGGACGGTGGTCCTTGACGAGCAGACCGAGCCCGGCGGACAGATCTACCGGGCCATCGAGAAGGTGAGCGGGAAGCATTCCGAACACCTCGATATCCTGGGTCCCGACTATGCCGCCGGGTTGGCGTTGGCGCAGGGCTTCCGGGCCAGCGGCGCCCACTATATGCCGCAAAGGACGGTGTGGCAGATCGATGAAGACCGCAACGTCTTCGCCAGTGGCCCGAACGGCGTCGAGGTCATCGCGGCCAAGCGCGTGGTAGTCGCCGTCGGCGCCATGGAACGGCCGGTGCCGGTACCGGGCTGGGAACTGCCCGGCGTCATGACCTGCGGTGCCGCCCAGACCATGCTGAAGGACTCGTCCCTGGTGCCTGAGGGCCGGGTGATGGTCGTCGGCCTGGGGCCGCTGCTTCTCCTCATCGCCCAGCAGTTGGCGCGCGCCGGAGCCGACGTCGCGGCGGTATTGGAAACGGCGCCGCTGGGTAACTACGCCGCCGCGCTGCCACGCCTGCCGCAAGCCATGATGGCGCCCGGCTACATCGCCAAGGGCCGGGCCATCCTGGCCGAGCTTGGCGATCGAGGTATCCCATTGCGCCGTGGCGTCGCCGAGGTGCGCATGACGGGCGACGAGCGGGTGCGCGAGATCGAATACCGCTGGCGCGGGCGCAGCCGCCGCGAGCCCGTCGACATGGTGCTGCTGCATCAGGGGGTCGTGCCCAACGCCAATTTGGGGATGTCGTTGCGCATCGATCATACCTGGGATGCGATGCAGCGCTGCTTCTCACCAAACGTCGATGATTGGGGCAATACGTCGGCCGAAGGCATCCTGGCGGCCGGCGATTGCAGCGGCATCGGCGGTGCCCTGGTGGCCGAGTGGCGGGGCCGTCTGGCGGCCCTCGACGCGGCCTGCCAGTTGGAGCAAATCGGCGCCGAGGAGCGCGACAACCGGGCCCAGCCCGTACGCCGCGACCGCGACCGTCATATGTTGGTGCGGCCCTTCCTCGACACCCTTTATAAGCCGCGCCGGGAGACCCTGGCGCCGCCCGACGCCGACACCATGGTATGCCGCTGCGAGGAAGTCAGGGCCGGCGAAATCCGCCAACTGACGACCGGGCAGAACTGCCCCGGTCCCAACCAGATGAAGACCTTCGTGCGCTGTGGCATGGGGCCTTGTCAGGGCCGGCTGTGCGGCCTCACCGTCGTCGAGTTGATGGCCGAGAGCCGCGGCGTCGACGTATCCGAAATCGGCTACTACCGCATCCGCCCGCCGGTCAAGCCGGTAACCGTCGGCGAGTTGGCGACACTCCAAGAGATCGACGCCGGTTAGACCGACCTACTCGGCCGCTGCCCGCGTTCCCTTCAAGAGGCCCAGGCCTTCGAGGGCGCCGCGCACCTGTTCGATCTCTCCGTCGTCCAGGTTGAGGAGCGGTGCACGCACGTAACCGCCCGGGCGGCCGAGGATGTTCATCGCCGTCTTCATCGCCGCCGGCGCCGTGCCGATTGGGCCCAGCGCGTTCTTCATGCGCAGGATGCGCGCCTGCAAGGCCCTGGCCGCCTCTATTTCGCCCTTCGCCGACAGGGTCCAAAGATCGATGCCTTCGCGGCCCATGACGTGGGGGTCCTCGCTGCTGACGAAACCGACGCAGCCGACCATGACGGCGGCCAACCCGCGTTTGCCCGACGAGCCGGTGAAGACCCGGATGCGCTCGCCGACGGCATCGACGGTGTTGGCGAATTCGACAAAGTCGGGCACGCTCTGCTTGACCGCCACCACATAATCGATTTCGGCCAGCTCGGCGCACAGATCGGCGGTCAGATTGACCCCCGTCGCGGCCGGCGAATTGTAGAGCATGATGGGCAGCTGGGCGCCGTCCGAGATGGCCTGGTAATGGGCCACCACCTCCTTGCGGTTCACCATGGCGTAGTAGGGCGGCATGATCATGGCGCCGTCGGCGCCGGCGTCCTTGGCCGCCTTGGTCAGTTCGACGACGCGGGGCGTGATGATGCCGCCGGTGCCGCCGATGACCGGCACCTTGCCCTTGAGCAGTTGAGCGGCGATGCGGACCAGGTGCACCCGCTCGTCGGGCTCGAGCGCCCACGACTCGCCGTTCGAGCCCGAGATGATGATGCCGGCGGCGCCTTCCGAGACGAAAAGCTCTATCAATTCAAGGAACTTGGCGTCGTTGATGGCGCCGTCGCGGTCAAAGGGAGTTATGATCGCCGGAAAATTGCCCGTCCAATCGACCTTGCCATTGTTCATCGTGTCCTCCTCGGTCCAGTTTGCCCAACAGTATCGGAAAGGTCCGGGGCCGGCAAAGCTATTCAGCATGACGGTTTCCCCGTTGTTGGGTTGCCCGATTATTCGGGTTCGCGGCCTACGAAGGGATGGCCGCAAAAATGGTCCCGTTCCTTCGCCGGTGGTGCGGTGGTATGATTTTAACGGACTTGGTGGCTATCGGGGGATTGTCGCCGGGGGCAGGCCGCGTTCGGTGGGACGCAGGATCTTGGGCCAAGAAGCTTCCGGCCATTTTGCCATGAAATCGGTCACGACATTGGGGGAGCACGGACATGACAAGATTGGGATTGCTGGGCATAGCGGGAAGAATTTCGACCGCCTATATCGGTCAAAAGGCGCTTCTTATTTATCAGGACCACCCGTTATTCGAACTAGGGTCATAACTCATTAACTATTAGCTGATTCAATGCCTTGAAACAAATATGGAGGTTTCGAGGCATGCGCGG
>JASLLZ010000094.1 GCA_030746775.1 Rhodospirillales bacterium
TGATGCCCTCCTTGAACAGGGACATCATCATCGGCCAAAATAATGAAGCGAAGATTAATGGGTCCTGACCCTAGTCGGCATGAAGGGAAAGGAACGGGAGAACTTCGGAGAGGATCAGGAGATTGGGTTTCGAGCGGCCGCATCCTGCCCCTTGGTGCTCCCAACCAAGCCGCACTCATTACGTCTGGAAATCGAACGGCGGGCGGAAGAATTATCAATTCCCCTGAATATCAAAGTGGAAAGCGATTCAACCCGTCTGGTGCGCTGCTATGTCGCCAGCGGCGTCGCCTATTCGATATTGCCGTGGTCGTCGTTTTGCGAAAGGTATTTGCTGGGTCTGCTTTTCGCGCAACGTATCGTCGAGCCCGAACTCAAGAGAACCTATTTGGTCGCATGGCCAAGAGGCAGACCGATGAATCGACCGAGCGCAATGATCAGGGACCTAACACTGGACGTTCTAAAAGACGTAGCCCAGGCGTTTCCCTCTCAGGCAATAGACTGACACGATCATTCCGGTGCGGCAGGACACGGTATCTTTCCACCCTGTCCTTGGACCTTGTCGGAATAGGAGCTTGCGGCTCTTGGGGGCGTCGCGTATGTGCTCTGCAAGGTTGGCCAAAGGATGACCGGAAAGGTGACAATTCTTAATCACATCGGCAACACCCCCTTGCTCAGGTTGAACCATGTTACGGATTCGCTCGGGGTGGATATTTTTGTCAAATGCGAGTTCATGAATCCCGGCGGCAGCATCAAGGACCGCATGGCTCTCGGCATGATCGAGGCAGCCGAGAAAAGGGGCGATCTTAAACCGGGCGGAACGATTGTCGATCAATCGACCGGAAACACGGGGCCCGCCTTGTCTTTCGTCGGAAACGTGAAGGGTTACAAGGTCCGGATATTTTTGCCCGCCCAACTTTCAAGTGCCTACGATTCGGCGGATCGGATCCGAATCGCGCGGCTTTACGGCGCCAAGGTGACGCCGATCGATTTGAACGACCACATGGAAAATGCCGACCGCCTGCAAGGGATCGAAAGAGCCGCGACCTTCGTCGCCATCCGCATGAAACAATGCAGCGATCTGCAGCAAGGCGATGCGTCGAATTGGTGGGCCAACCAATTGTGCAATGTCGACAACACAAGGGCGCATCGGGAATTCACGGGAACGGAGATCTTGCAACAGATGGGCGGCAAAATCGACGGCTGGGTGGCCTCGGTTGGAACGGGAGACACCCTTCTCGGCGTTTCCCAGGCCCTCAAGGAAGAATGCCCCGAATTGAAGGTCGCCGGTGTCGTGCCGACGGACGACCCGCGGATCGAATGGGTCCGGTCCCGCGCCGTTCACAAGGCCCTGGAAAAATTCGGTGTTACCAACCTGAGGTTCTTGATCGAAGACCTTCTTGAAAGCAACGTCATGGGCACCGAAATCACCATCGAAAATGGCGCCGCCAAGAACATGGCGGACAGATTGTGCCGCGAAGAAGGCCTGTACTGCGGCATGTCGTCGGGCGCCAACGTCTGCGCCGCGATCCAAATGGCCAAATCAATGGACAAAGGGTCGAGGATCGTGACCGTCGCCGTCGACAGACGGGACAGGTACTTTGCCGAGCACCCCAACGAACACTACGTCGTCTAGCAACATATCCTCAGGCATGCAGACACTGGGCGGCAGGACACGATGTCCTGCCGCTTGGTCATGCGGGCTTCTTCGGAACTAAAGCTTGCAGCCCTTCGGGGCGTCCTGCACCGCCTTGATGGTATCCAAGATGTTGTAGCCGACCTTGCCACCCATCTTCTTGGTCTCAAAGATGTACATGTCTTGGATGATATTGTTGGTCTTGCGGTCGATGCGCAGCGAGCCACGCGTACCCGTGATCTTGACGCTGTGCATGGCCTCGATAAAGGCCATCTTGTCGTCGGTCTTTCCGCCGGTCTGCTTCAGCGCCTCGAATATCAGCTTGGCGGTGTCATAACCCTGGGCCGCGAACTCCGATCCGACGCGATCCGTCATGGCCTTGAAGTTGGTCTGGAAGGCCTTGCTGGTCGGCGTGTCGATGCTGGGTATGTAATTGAGCGAGCCGATGAAGCCCGCCGCCGCATCGCCCTGGGCCGGCAGGAACAGGGGCGAGGTGAGCCAGCCGGCGCCGCTCAACTGGATATCTTTCTTAAGGCCGAAGGCGTCGTATTGCTTGACGAACTGGATGGCCGGTCCGCCGGCGAAGAAGACGAACAGCGTGTCCGGTTTGGCCGCCTTCACCTTGGCCAGATAGGGCGCGTAGTCCTTGGTCGTGCGCAGGGGCGGAAAGGCCTCGCCGACCACCTTGCCGCCGGCCTCGACGAAGGACTTCTTGAAGCCCTCCATCATCTGGTGCCCGGCTGCGTAGTCTGATGCCATCAGAAAGGCGGTGTTGTAGCCCTTCTTCTTGAGCCACGGCCCCATGATGCGCACGAACTGATCATTGGAAAAAGAGGTGCGCAGCACATAGGGACTGCACTGTTCGCCGGTCAAAAGGTTGTTGCCGGCGTTGGGGATCAAGAGCGGGATCTTAGCCTGATTGACGAACTGGGCCATGGCGCCGGCGACGTGACTGGCCACCGGGCCGACCAACAGGTCGACGCCCGCCTGGTGGACCAGCTTCTTGGCCTTGGCCAGGCCGACATTCGGCTTGACCTCGGAATCTTCCCTGATGAGAACGATCTCGCGGCCGGCGACCTTGCCGCCCAACTCGTCGAAGGCAAGGCGCATGGCGTCGGTGATGTCATTGCCGATGGTGGCGTAGACGCTGGAATAGGGCAGAACGACGCCGATCTTGATTGGCTCGGCGGCCCCGACGGCGCCGGAGGCGCCAAGGGTCATTAGGCCGGCCGCGGCGGTCAAGGCGATTGCGCGCGGAAATTTCATCTTCCTCACTCCTGAGACTGGTGTTGCTTCAAGTCCGTCTTGTGCACGGTTGCGGTATGGTGACGAACCGTAGGCCACGCGACGGCGGCATGTCAATTTCACGCTCACACCCCAAGGATTCCTCAACGCCTTCGAACGCGGCCTCATTATCGGGTCCACCCATTGACACCCACGAACGTATGCCGCAGGTTTGGCGACGATCCAGCCCATCAAACGCAGCGCGCGAAAAACCACCAATGGGAGTAAACTTGATGAAACGTCTAGGCTTTCTATTTTCTGTTCTCGGCATGGCCGCGGTTCAAGCCGTCGGCGTGGCCAAAGCCGAATGGCCTGAACGGCCCCTCACCATGGTCATGCAGTTCTCACCCGGCGGCGGCCTCGACCAAGTGCTTCTGCCGCTCAAGCCCCACATGGAAAAGAGGCTGGGTCAGTCCGTTCTCTATTCCTACAAGCCTGGTGCCGGTGGGCGCATCGGTTGGGAAATCATCCATGACAAGGGGGATGCCTATACCATTGGCGGCCTGGTCTTGCCCCATCTTCCCAACTCGACGCTTTTCGCCACGCCCAAGTACTCGATCGATGATTTCGTTCCCGTGGCGGTCATTCAAAGCGACGTGCCGATCTGGTTCGTGCGTAAGGACTCGCCTATCAACACCATGGGCGATCTGATCGCGGCGGCCAAGAAGCGGCCGGGCGGCGTGACCATGGCCATCGGCAGCTTTACCGGCGAGCACTATATCTCGGTGGCGCTGGTCGAAGAGAAGGCGGGGGTCAAGTTCCGCGCCGTCAACGTCAAGGGCGGCTCCAAGGTGATGAGCAATATCGTCGGCGGCCACTTTGAGGTCGGCGTCTCCAGGCCCGCCTCGATCCTGCGCATCCGCGACGAGATCAAGGGCATCGGCCTTCTCGCCGCCGGACATAGCGAACTGTTCCCCGAAGCCAAGACCTTCGACGAACAGTTCCCGGCGTGGAAGATTCCCCACATGACCTCGGCCACCGGCGTGCTTGCCAACCGGGCCTTCAAGGACAAGGACCCCAAGGGCTTCGCCAGGCTGGTCAAGGTAGTCAAGGAATCCCTGGAGACGCCCGAGTACCAGGACATGCTGAAGAAGAGCGGGCGTTCGTATACCTACATGGGCCCCGACGCGGCAAACAAGCTGCTCAAGGATACCTACGAAACCATGAAGGCATACAAGCCGCTGATCGAAGCGGCGAAGACCAAGAAATAGCGGATTTCCCGGCCCGGGGCTGGCGGTCCCGGGCCGGGCTTCCCCCAAGCAACCATGTTCATCAAGGAACTGTTCATTCCTGCCGTCGTGGTCGTCTACGGGATTTCCTATTATCTGGCGACCAACCATCTGGCCGAGGAAAGCATCGTCTTTCCCTATTTCCTCCTCGCCCTGATGCCCGTCTTCATCGTGCTCATCGTCATCGGGGAATACCGCAAGGAGAAGGACGCCAAGGCAGCCCAAGGCGACGGGCCGATTGCCGTCGCGGGCTCCTTGGCGGACGCCGTTCTGGTCTATCGCAACCCGGCGATCCTGATTGGCACCGCAGCCGTCTATTTGCTTTTGTTCGTCCTCACCAACTTCTTGGTCTCGACCACGATTTATCTTTTTCTTACCATGGCCATCCTCCGGGTGCCGTGGATCAAGTCGGCGATCATCGCGGCCGGCTTCACGTTCGCGCTCTATTACATCTTTGCCCACCTATTCGCGGTGCCCCTGTGAGCGCCGCCGTGCCGGCTTAGGAGACGTCTGCTTGCTCGATATACTCGCCACGCTGACCATGGAAACCCTGGCCATTGCCGCCGGCGGCATGGCGCTCGGCATCTTTTTTGGTGCGCTTCCGGGTTTCGGCGGTGGCGCCGCCATGGCCATTACCCTGCCTTTGGCCATCACCATGACACCCTTGAACTCCATGGTTTTCCTGATCAACGTCTATGGCGGCACTCACTATGGTGGCGGCATCCCGTCGGTCCTGTTGGGCGTGCCGGGGGACGCCGGCGGGGCGCCGACGGTAATCGACGGCTTTCCCATGACGCGTAAGGGAAAGGTGTCCGAAGGTCTTGCCTTCGGCGCCATGGGATCGTTTACCGGCGCGACGCTCAGCGTCACGGCTTTTCTCTTTTTCTCGCCGATGCTGGCCCGCTTCGCGCTCCGTTTCGGTCCGCCCGAGTTCTTCGTCCTTGTCGTTTTCGGCCTCACGGTATTGGCTTCCATCGATGCCGAGCGGCTGTGGAAAGGACTGCTTGCCGGGGCGTTCGGAATGGCGATCGCGGCGATCGGCGTCGATCCCTACTGGGCCGAGGAACGGATGGCCTTCGGGGTGCTCTATCTTTATGAAGGCCTTCCTTTTATCCCGGCGCTGCTCGGCTTTTTCTGCATCTCCCAGATGATGATGTTGATTGACGAAAAGAGCCTGGTCTCGGGCACGGTGCAGGCCTCTCCCACTTTCCGCCGCATCATGGGCGGCATGGCCGAGGCCTTTCGCTACTGGCGCGTGCTGCTGCAAAGTTCGGCCGTCGGCACCTTCATTGGCGCCCTTCCGGCCGCCGGGGCCACGATCTCGGCCTTCGTCGCCTATACCTTGGCCAAGAACACGTCCAAACATCCCGAGAAGTATGGCACCGGCATTCCCGAAGGAATCTTGGCGACCGAAGCGGCCAACAGTTCCAACGTCGGCGGCGCGCTTATCCCTACCTTCGCATTGGGCATACCGGGCTCCGGCTCGACGGCGATCCTGATGGGCGTGATGATGTTCATGGGGTTGAGGCCGGGGCCGCGGTTGTTTCTTGAGCAAATCGATCTGATTCACACCCTTGGTGTCTATCTTCTGTTCGGCTGCCTTCTCATCGGTGTCTTCGGGGCATTGGCGGCCAAGTATTTCTGCCGCATGACACGAATCCCCTTGAACATCCTTATTCCGTGCACCATTGCCGCCTCGTCGCTGGGCGCTTATTCGGGACGGACCGAATTCTTCGATATCGGCGTCATGCTGGTCACCGGGGTCTTCGGATACCTGATGATCAAGTTTCGTTATCCGTTGACGGGGCTGATTCTGGGCCTGGTCCTCGGTCCCATGGCCGAGGAATACTTCATCCAGAGCGTGGAATTGGCGGCCTGGGACTTCACGATATTCTTCACCCGGCCCATCTGCATCGTTCTTTGGGTTTGCATTGCGGCCTCGCTGATCGGCTCGCGACTCCTGTTCAATCGCAAACAGGCGGGGGCCAGCGAGGGCGCGGACAAGATCGCGCTTTAGGTTGGAGAGCGGCCGACGCGCCGCCTTGCGCGGGGCGGCCCTCAATGCATACTTCCGGGGCCGGTTTCACCGTGCTTTCCTCGGCATCGGAAAGAACCCATATCATGCCCCCCATCCAAAACCTTGCAAGCGGGCCGCTACTTGCTGCGGATTGTCGATCCGGCCAACCTGCCCGAGCGCATCTTTCGGGTTCAAGATTTCCGGCGCAACAGGGTTCTTAGTTCAGATCGTCGATGCCCAAACGGCGTTGACGCATGCGTTGCTCGCCGATGTCACACGGCGGTGCCTGGCGCCGCACCGCGACCCGGTGCAACAGCGGCCGGCCGGGCGGTGCAAGGTCGGCGATCTCTATGATCAATTTCCTGCGGATGGCGGCGGCGAAGGCGGCGAAGGATTCGGCGACCACGATGAAGGCACTCGACCCGCCGATGACGCATTCTTGGAAATAGAGGTCCAGATCGGCCGTCGGCGGCCAGCCCCCGGGGCTCGGCCGGTCGTTGATGATGGGCAGACCGTTAATCGTGATGCCGGCGGCCACCGCTTGGTCGCGGGCGATGGTTACCAGGCGGCCGTTGTTGTTGGCGCCGTCGGCCGAAATGTCGATGACGCGGCGCCGTCCCTCGAAGCCATTGTCGTCGAACATCGGCAGGGCGAATTCAATGGCGCCGCTGATCGAGGTGTAGAAGCCAAGCGTCGGAGCCGCCCGGGTGATGTTCGAGGCGAAGGCGCGGGCGCTGGCCTCGTCGTCGATTACGGTCCATTCCACGACCACCTGGCGGGTCTGGGTCTCGGCCCATTCGACATAGGTCGCGGCAATGCGCCCCAGGCGGCCGCGGCGGATCGCCCCGATGATTCTGGCGTCGGTCAGGGCGGTGGCATAGCCTTGGCGTTGCAGCCGCGCCTCGTCGGCGTCGATGCTGCGCGAGACATCGACGGCCAGCACCAGCTCCAGGTCGACCGACTGCGCCGCGGCCGCCGGCAGCGCGCCAAAGGCGAGCATCAGCCCCGGAAGACAAATGACAAAGGCTGGTAATGAGCGCAGCGTTTAGCCCTCCCGCCGGTTGGAGGCGACGCCCCGATCGGGCCTTTGCATCTTAACCCGTGACTCGCGATAGGTGATATAGGTCGTGGAGGCAAAAATGGTGAATCCGCCGACCCAGGTCCAGACCGTCGGCACCTCGGCGAAAAACAGATATCCAATAATTGCCGACCAGATCAGCTTGGTGAAGTCGAGCGGCATGACAACGCTCACGTCGGCATCCCTAAGGGCTTGGGCAACAAACAGATTGTGGGTGCTGGCCAGGGCGCCGACCGCTGCCAGCCAGGCCAACTGCTCCATCGTCGGCGCCTGCCAATAGGGAAGGGCGGCGAGCAGGGTAAACGGCAACATGAAAAGGGTTCCGTAGATGGTGATGGTGATGCTCGAATCGGTGCGCGACAAAACCTTGATGACGATGGCCGCCATGGCCCAGGAAGCCGAGGCACTGACGACCAGCCCCGATCCCAGGTCCAGCCCACCGACGTCGGGCCTGAGGATGATCAGCGTCCCCAAGATTCCGACGCCAAGCGCCGTGACGCGCCTGACGCGGAAGGTTTCGCGCAGCAAGATCAGGGCAAGGACCGTACTGAACAGGGGAATTGTGAATTGCAGCGCCGCCACCTTGGCCAAGGGCGTGAGACCAAGGGCGGTAAAAAACTGCAGCATGGCGCCGGCTTGCAGGCCACCGCGCAGAAAATGGAGGCGCAGCCGTTGCGTTCTCAGTTTTCCCAATCCGTGTCTCAGGATTACCGGCGCAAAGACCAGCAGTCCGAAAAATACCCGGAAAAAGGATATCTCAAAGGGGTGCAGGTCACCGGCAATATGGCGCACGCAGCCGTTCATGGCCGCCGCCGCCAAGACCGCCAACAGCATGGACAAGATTCCCCTAAGCGTGCTTGGCCGGCTTAGCAAGGGAATGAGAGAGGGGGGCAAAATCGAGATCCCGTCACCAAAGGGCGCCGCCGCCACTGTCGCACGGTTCGTCCACCCTGGCTACTCGGGCCGATGGTCTGTCCCTCACGGCTTGGACGGGCGGTCAGCTTTTAGTTCCTTCACCCGGGATTCGCGGTAGGTGATGTAGGTGGCCGAGGAGAATATGACGATGCCCCCCACCCAGGTCCATATCACCGGTACTTCGGCGAAGAAGACATAGCCGATGATCGAGGCCCAAATCAGCTTGCTGAAGTCGAGCGGCATGACGGCGCTCACCTCTGCCTCCTTGAAGGCTTGGGCGATGCACAGGTTGTTGGCGCTGCCCATAGCCCCAATGAAACCCAGCCAGGCCAGTTGTTCCAGGTTCGGCGTTTGCCAAAACGGCAGGGCCGCCAACAGGGCGAACGGCGTCATGAAGACGGCCCCGTAAACCGTGATGGTAACGCTTGATTCGGTGCGCGACAGAAACTTGATGACAATGATTGCCGTGGCCCAGGTTGCGGCGGCGCTTACGACGAGGCTGGAACCCAGATCTACTCCGCCGATATCCGGCCTGAGAATGATCAGCGTCCCGACGAAACCGAGTATCAGTGCTGAAATCCGCCTGATTCGCATGGTTTCGCGCAGCACGACAAAGGCGAGAAGGGTGGTGAAAAGCGGGATATTGAACTGCAATGCCGCCGCCTTTGCCAAGGGTGTCAGGCTGAGCCCGGTGAAGAACTGCAACATGGCGCCGACCTGCAAACCCCCTCGCAAGGCATGCAGGCGCAGACGTTTTGTCCGCAATCGCGCGAAGCCGCTTTGCACCAGCAGGGGCGCGAAGACAAGCAATCCGAAAAACGACCGGAAGAAGGCAATCTCAAAGGGATGCAGGCTGCCGGAAACATGGCGCACGGAGCCGTTCATGCAAGCCGAGGCCAAGGCACTCAACAACATGAACAGCATGCCCCTGAGCGTGCTCGGCTTGGCTAGGAAGGAAGGCACGGAGTGGGACACGCCGGCTACACCTTCGCCCCTTGCAGCCTTCGTTCGCGCCACGCGATATAGGTCACCGAAGCGAAGATCATGAAGCCGCCGAGCCACGTCCAGGCGTCGGGCACCTCGGCGAAGAAAAGATAGCCGATGAGCGCCGCCCAGAGGAGGCGGACGAAGCCAACCGGCGTCACCGCGGTTACCTCGGCTTCCCTTAGTCCCTGCACGAACAGAATCTGGGCCAGGACGCTGAAGGCACCGACTCCCAACAGCCACCCAAGTTGGACAAGCGATGGCGTTTGCCACACCGGCAGGGCCAGGACAAGAGTGACGGGGGTCATGAAGATGCCCGCGTAGAGGCTCATGGTAAGGGTCGATTCGGTGCGCGACAGGACCTTCAAGAATATCATGACGACGGAAAAAACCAGCGCCGAGGCGATGATATAGAAGTCTCCCAACGCCGGGGCCTCCCACCCGGGCCGCAAGATGACCAGCATCCCGACAAAGCCGACGGCAAGGGCGGCGATGCGCCGGGCGCGGATCGGCTCACCTAAAATAATCACGGCGAGCATGGTAGCAAACAACGGCGCCGAGAAATTGAGGGCCGTCGCCTTGGCCAGGGGAACCAAGCCAAGGCCCCTGTAGAACAGTATGATCGAAGTGGCGACGAGGATGCCGCGCACGGCAAAAAGCCCCAACCGGCGCGTCCTCAGCGGCGCCAAGCCGTAACGGACAAGCAATGTCGAAAGCAAGATCAATCCGATGAGGGCTCGGAAGAACGCAATTTCGAAGGAGTCCAACTCACGCGTGAGATGGCGAACCATGGCGTTGGCGACGGTACCCGACAAGGCCGACAACGCGACCAGCCCCATGCCCCTTACGGTGTTCGGCGTTTTACCAAGGGTCAAGAGGGCGGGGCCCGGCTTCATGGAATGATTGACCCCGGCCTCTTGTTTCCCGCCGGGCTGGCTCCTACCAGCCGACGGCGTAGGCGGTGCGCCGAATGTCGGCGCCGCCGCGCATGATGCCCGATGCCTGATCCTTGAGGATGGCGCAGACGGACCCGGCCATCCACACTCGGTCGGGCCACCATTCGATACGGTGGCCCAGGCTGGCCAGTTCATCGCCGACGGACTTGTCGATCCGCCCCTCCAACTTGAGCAGGCCGGGCTGATAGTCATGCGGTTCGAACGACGCCGGGAAACTGTAGGTGGCGAAGCGCGGCGCCTCGATCGCCGCTTGCGTGTCCATGCCCCAGACGAAGACGTTGAGGAAGACCTGCAACATGGCCTGGGTCTGGACATCGCCGCCCGGCGAGCCGAAAGGCATGATCATCTCGCCTTTGATCATCGCCATGGCCGGGTTGGGTGTAAGCCTGGGCCGCTTGCCCGGCTCGACGCAACACGGATGGTTGGGGTCGGCCCAGGACTGGGAACCGCGCGGCGAGGAGACAAGACCGGTTCCCGGCACCACCGGACCGCTCGGTGATCCGTCGCTGGGCGTGGCGGAAAAGGCGTTGCCATCCTTGTCCATGACGCAAAGATACGAGGTATCCAAATCGCTTTCGGCGGCTCCCTCGTCACCCATGGGCGCGCCCTTCCACGGCACCCCCCCATTACCGACATCGCCCGCCGCCGGCATTTCCGGCCAGGCCTGGTCGGGACGGATCATGGCACGCCTTGCGTCGGCGTATTCCTTGGATAACAGAACATCCATCGGCACGTCGACGAAACGCGGGTCGCCGTAGTAGGCATCGCGGTCGGCGGCGGCGAGCTTGATCGCCTCGACCAAGGTATGGATGTAAGCGGTCGAGTTGTGACCCATTTTCCGAAGATCAATACCGTCCAGCAAGGCGAGAGCCTGCAGCATCATGGGACCCTGGCACCAAGGACCGCAGCCATAGACGTCGATGTTTCCAAATTGGGCTTTCACCGGCGGTTCGATAGCGACCCGGAATTGACTGAAATCCTCGGCCGTCAACAAACCGCCGTTGTCGCCGTGAAACTTGAGGATGGCAGCCGCGATATCGCCGCGATAGAAGGCGTCGCGGGCCGCTTGCAAACCTTCCGCCCGACCGTTCTTGGACCGCGCAGTTTCCTGGTCGGCCATGTACTGGATGCTCTTGCCAAGGTCGTCCTGGACAAACAATTTCCCGACTTCGGGCACCTCGCCATTCTTCAGGTATACCTCGGCGCTCGACGGCCAGTCTTTGTAAAGGTCCTTCTTTTCTTGCAAAAGCCCGGCCATGGTCGGGTACATCGGGAAGCCTTCGCGGGCGAAGCGGATGGCGGCGGTGGCAACCTCGCCAAACGACATCGTTCCAAATTTTTCCAGCGCCGTGATCCAGGCGTCGGGGGCCGAGGGAACGACGGAGCGCGGAATGCCGCGCGGAATCTTGCCGCCGTGGTTTTTCTGAAAATATTCGGTGCTTGCCGCCTTGGGCCAAACACCGAGGCCGCTGATGGTGACCAATTTTCGGGTCTTCGCCATGTAGAGGATGATCGGCGCGACGCCGGCAAAACTGACGAACTCGCTCTCCAAAACGCCGGTCGCTATACCCGCGGCGACGCCGGCATCGCGGGGTTTGCCGCCGGCCTCCAGAATTTGCATCGCCGCCTGGGCCGCCATGTAGTGGCCGGCGGCGACGACGTGGCGGGTTGCCTGAATATCGGGACGCATCGCCTTTGACGTCTGCGCTTTCGGTGCCATTCTGCCCCCCCCTGATTGTGTCCGGAGCCGCCGGAAGCGGCGGCGCATCCCCCGTTTTGAGGCTTGACCCGGAGAGATGTCAAGGCGTTAATGCCTTGCCAAGGGTCATGGCCGGCGACGGAAAATAAAGAACCCATTTGTCCGGTTTTCAGAACAATGGGTCCGGGGTACGGCCATGAGAGAATTTTTTACATCCAAGGATCAACCGTACCGCCCCGCCGTGGTGGGAACCCGCCACAGCGTTTCCGCCGGCCACTATTTGGCGGCCCAGGCGGCGATGCAGATATTGGAGGCCGGCGGCAACGCCGTCGACGCGGCGGTCGCCGGCGGCTTGGCACTCAATGTGGTCGAAAGCACCATGACCGGCATCGCCGGGGTCGCGCCGATCATGGTTTATATGGCCGAGGCCCGCGAGGCCGTGACCATCAGCGGCCTGGGCTGGTGGCCCAAGGCGGCCAGCTGCGAATTCTTTAACACCCATCACGGTGGCACCATTCCCCTTGGCGTTTTGCAATCTGTCGTTCCGGGCGCCCTCGACGCCTGGGTAACGGCGCTCGAACGGTTCGGGACGATGTCGTTCGCCGATGTTTCGGCCGAAGCCACGCGTTTGGCCCGCGACGGCTTCGTGATGTACCCGCTGATGGCCGAGCGCATAGAGCATTTCTCGAAGAACACGCGAAAATGGCCAAGCAATGCCGAGATCTACCTTCCCGGCGGCGAGGCACCACAGCCCGGCGATCTATTCGTCCAAAGCGACCTCGGACGCACCCTTCAGTTCCTGGCCGATGAAGAGGGGGCCCATTCGGGCAAGGGCCGTGCCGCCGGCCTGGACGCCGTGCGCCATGCCTTCTACCAGGGCGATATCGCGGCCAGCATCATCCGCCATCAGAGCGAAAACGGCGGCCTGATGACGGCCGAGGACCTGGCCGGGTTCCGGGTCGAGATCGAACCCTCGCTCTGGACCCGATTCCACGACACCGTGGTCCACGAATGCGGTCCGTGGTGCCAGGGCCCGATGCTGCTGCAGGCGCTCAACCTGGTGGAAGGCATCGACCTTCGCGGCTTGGGACACAATTCGGCGGCCTATATTCACACCCTCGTCGAGGCGATCAAACTGGCGGCGGCGGACCGCGATGCTTACTACGGCGATCCGCGCTTCGTCGACGTGCCGATGGAAGCCCTCTTGTCGAAGGACTACGCGGCCGGGCGTCAGGCCATGATCCGACCCGACAAGGCCTGGCCCGACATGCCGCCGGCGGGGGTGATCGCGGACCGTCAGGGATCGGCAAAGCGGACGCCGGCGGCCGACGAACAGACCTTTGACTTGCTGGGCCATCCGGACCGGGTGGACACGTCCTATATCTGTGTCGTCGATTGCCATGGCAACGCGGTCTCGGCGACGCCCAGTGACGGCGCGGCCTCGGCCCAGGTCGTGCCGGGAACCGGGATCGCCACCTCGCCGCGCGGCCGCCAATCGTGGACCGATCCCGATCATGCCGCCTGCATCGCCCCGGGCAAGCGGCCGCGCCTGACACCCAACCCGGCCTTCGCCGTGCGCGACGACGGACTGATCATGCCCTTCGGCACGCCGGGCGGCGATACACAGGTGCAAGTGATGTTGCAGGTCTTCCTCAACATCTTTGTCTTCGCCATGGATCCGCAGGCGGCGGTCGAGGCGCCGCGCGTGGCGACCCATAGTTTCCCCTCGACGACGGACCCGCATCCATGTGAACCCGCGAGCCTGTATCTTGAGGGACGCATGGACAAGGGACTCGCGCCCTCCTTGGCCGCGCTTGGTCACCGGATCGAGTGGTGGCCCGAGCGCGGCCCGGCATACATCTCCCAGGACATCAACGGCGCCTGCGCCATCCTTTGTGATCCCGAGACAGGCGTGAAGGTGGCTGCCGCCGATCCCCGCCGGCCAGCCTATGCGCTCGGCCGCTAGAGCAAATCCCGAGCAGATGGTTACATCTGCGACGATGTATTTGCG
>JASLLZ010000095.1 GCA_030746775.1 Rhodospirillales bacterium
ACCCATCAATCCAATTAGCGCAATTGAGGCAATGGGTTAGGAAGCATTTGGGCTAGTTATCTGGGACAGCCCCAAACTTTATTACCCGACGATCTCCACCTGACTGAAGAAAAAGCCGATCTCGCGGGCCGCCGTTTCCGGCGAGTCCGAGCCGTGCACCGAATTCTCCTGCACGGTGACGCCGAATTCCTTGCGGATGGTATCCTCGGCGGCGGCGGCCGGATTGGTGGCGCCCATTACCTCGCGGTGATGCGAGATGGCGTCCTCGCCCTCCAGCACCTGAACCACCACCGGCCCCGAGGCCATGTACTCGCACAATTCGTCATAGAACGACCGCTCGGCGTGCACTTCGTAAAAGGCCTGCGCCTGAGCCAGGGTGAGGCGGATGCGCTTTTGAGCGACAACGCGCAAGCCCACGCCTTCGAACTTGGCGTTGATTTTACCCGTGATGTCACGCGCCGTGGCATCCGGCTTAATAATCGACAAGGTCCGTTCGACAGCCATGCCGTGAGCCCCTCCCACTGCCATCACTGATCAATTTGAATGCAGATATGTTTGAAGCGCCGCCTTATAAACAGATCGCGGGCGCGTGGCAACTGAATCATGACGTGGCGACGAGACCTTTGTATCGCCGCCGCCGGCCGTGCTAAGACGCCAGCCATGTTGAGAATCGATGGCCTTGCATACCGTATCGGCGGACGAACCCTGTTCGACGGCGCCACGATGACCGTGCCCAGCGGCCACAAAGTGGGTCTGGTGGGCCGCAATGGCGCCGGCAAGTCGACCTTGTTCCGGCTCATCACGGGCGAGGTCGAGCCCGACGCCGGCACCGTCGGCCTGACCCGGGGAGCGCGCATCGGATGCGTCGCCCAGGAAGCGCCGGGCGGCGCCCAAAGCCTGTTGGATACGGTGCTGGCGGCGGACGGCGAGCGCGCCGCCCTGCTGGCCGAGGCGGATACGCCCAAGGACACGACGCGCCTGGCCGAGGTCCACGAACGACTGGCCGGCATCGAGGCCCATTCGGCGCCGGCCCGGGCCGCCGCCATCCTTGCCGGCCTGGGCTTCGACGAGGCGGCCCAGGGACGGCCCTGCGGCGAATTATCGGGGGGCTGGCGGATGCGCGTCGCCTTGGCCCGGGCCCTGTTCGGCCGCGCCGATTTGCTGCTCCTCGACGAACCGACCAACCATCTCGACCTGGAGGCCACCCTGTGGCTGGAAGCCCATTTGGCGCGCCGTCCGGGCACGGTGATCGTCATCAGCCACGAACGGACCCTTCTCAACCAGGCCGTGGGGTCCATCGTCCATCTCGACGACGGCCGGCTCACCCTATACAGCGGCGGCTACGACCGCTTCGAGCGAACCCGCATCGAAGCCTTGCGCCACCAATCGGCGATGAAGGCGAGACAATTGGCCGAGCGTAAACGCATCCAGGCTTTCGTCGACCGCTTCCGGGCCAAGGCGACGAAGGCGCGGCAAGCGCAAAGCCGGCTCAAGATGCTGGCCCGCATGGAACCCATCGCCTCGGTCGTGGAAGAGAAAACCGTCACCTTCGATTTCCCCGAACCCGAATACTTGGCGCCGCCCCTGGTCGCCCTCGACGGCGTGGCCGCCGGCTATTCCCCCGGCAAGGAGGTTCTGGCCGATCTTAATCTGCGTATCGACATGGATGACCGCATCGCGCTTCTCGGCGCCAACGGCAACGGCAAGTCGACCCTGGTCAAGATAATCGCCGGCCGCCTCCAACCGTTGGGCGGCAAGGTCGTGCGCTCGCGCAAGCTCAGTTGCGGATACTTCGCCCAACATCAGGCCGAAGAACTGGAGCCCTTGGGAACGCCCTTCACCCACGTCAACAAGCGCTTCGCCGAAGCGACGCGCGAGGGCTTGCCCGAGGCCCGGGTGCGCGCCCACCTGGGACGCTTCGGCTTTGCTCAGGATCGGGCCAACGTGCGCGTCAGCGGGCTGTCGGGCGGCGAAAAGGCGCGCCTGTTGTTCGCCATGATGTGCGTCGGCGCCCCGCATCTGATACTCCTTGACGAGCCCACCAACCATCTCGACGTGGATGCCCGCGAAGCCTTGGTGCAAGCCATCAACGCCTATCCCGGCGCGGTGATTCTGGTCAGCCACGACGCCCACCTGATCGACCTTGTATGCGATCGTCTGTGGCTGGTCGCCGAGGGGACCTGCCAGCCCTTCGACGGCAGTCTGGATGACTATCGCCAAAGCCTCCTTGACCAACGGCGCGTCGAACGGCGCTCCGGCGCCGGCAACGGGGACGGGCGGCGCCGGGCACGCCAGGCGCGCGCCGCCGCCCGCGCCGAGACGGCGCAGTTGCGCCGCGCCGCCCATGATGCCGAGGCGCGCATGGCGGACCTGCAAAAACAGAAAGAGTCCATCGAGAGCGAACTCGCCGATCCCAAGGTCTATGCCGGCCTCGCCGACGAACTGACCGAACGCCACGTCCGCCTGGCCGAGGTGACAGCGGGGCTGGCGGCGGCCGAGACGGCCTGGATCGAAGCCCACGAAGCCCTGGAGGACGCCAAGTTGAGCGGTTGACGGCAAGGCCAACCTTTTGACGGATTTTCACCAATCGGAGAAGAAACATGGACGAGTTTGAGAAAACCAAGCGCACGAAACTGGTCAGGGCGGCCCAGCGCGGCCACTACGACCACAAGACCGTCCATGCCATCTTGGACGAAGCGCTGATCTGCCACGTCGGCACGGTCATCGACGGCAAGCCCGCCGTCATCCCGACCGCCCATTGGCGCCAAGACAACCGTCTTTACATCCACGGCTCGAAGGCCAGCCGCATGCTGCGCGCCGCCCAGGGAAGCGAGGTCTGCATCGCCGTCTCCTTGATGGACGGCCTGGTCATGGCGCGCTCGGGCTTCCACCATTCGATCAATTACCGTTCGGTGATCGTCTACGGCGTCGCCGACCTGGTCGAGGACGCGGCGGAGAAGCTGGACGCGCTTGAACTGTTCATGGAAAAGATCGCCCCGGGGCGCTGGCCCGAGCTGCGCCCGGCCACCGACAAGGAGATCAAATCGACCACCGTGCTGGCCGTCGATCTGAAAGAGGTCTCGGCCAAGATCCGCACCGGCCCGCCGGTCGATGACGAACCCGATTACGCCCTTCCCATCTGGGCCGGCGTCGTGCCGACGCGCCTAACATTGGGGGAACCGATTGCCGATCCGCGACTGGCCGAAGGGGTGGAGATTCCCGCCTATCTGTTGCCGGAGGCCTCCTGAGCCTTCTCCTGCCACCCGCCGCCGTCGGTTTGCTGCCAGTAGGTGAGGTCGTGGCCGGCGTCCTTGTAGGCCGACCAACGGCGGCGCACCGCCTCGACGGCGGTGGGATCGTTGCCGTCGAACAGTTCGAACAAACGTTCGTAATCGGCGACCCGGGCGCTGGTCGCGCCGTCGGTGAGGAACAGGAACCCCGCGCCGTTGGGATTTTCGTCGTCGACGGTGAGCCAGATCGGTTGCTCGGCGGGGTTGCCGTCGCGGGCGCTACCGTGGGGCAGCCACGAATCTTGGTGATAGGTCCACAAAAGCGCGTTCAGGGCCTCGATGCGTTCCGCCGACGCCGCCATGACGACCGCGCGCTGGCCCGCCGCCAAGGTCTTCTCCAAGAGTTTGGGCAGCGCCTTCTCAAGGGGCGAGCGTTGCAGATGGTAAAAGGCGACCTCGGTCACGCAGTGTTTTCTCCTATCGTCCTTCGTAGTGGTCGGCGACCAGGCGGTCCAAGAGACGCACGCCAAAACCGGTGCCGCCGCGGGGCGCCGTCGGCGCCTCCTTGTCCGACCAGGTGACGCCGGCGATGTCAAGGTGCGCCCACGGGACCTTGCCGACAAAGCGTTGCAGGAACTGGGCCGCCGTGATCGAGCCGGCGGCCCGGCCACCGATGTTGCGCATGTCGGCGATGATCGATTTGAGAGCCTTGTCGTAATCCTCGCCCAGCGGCAGGCGCCATACCGGTTCGCGGACCGCCTGGCCGGCGGCGGCGAGGCGTCCGGCCAGGACGTCGTTGTTGGAGAACATGCCCGCCGTCTCGTGACCGAGGGCAATGATGATGGCGCCGGTAAGCGTCGCCAAATCGATCATGAACTTAGGCTTGAAGCGCTCCTTGCAATACCACAGGGCGTCGGCCAGGACCAAGCGCCCCTCGGCGTCGGTGTTGAGCACCTCGATGGTCTGGCCGGACATCGAGGTGACGATGTCGCCGGGGCGCTGGGCGTTGCCGCCGGGCATGTTTTCAACCAGGCCGACGACGCCGACGGCGTTGACATTGGCCTTGCGCCCGGCCAACGCCTTCATCAGGCCGATGACGACGGCGGAGCCGCCCATGTCCCATTTCATGTCATGCATGTTGGCCGCCGGCTTGATCGAGATGCCGCCGGTGTCGAAGGTGACCCCCTTGCCGATGAAGGCGACGGGCGCCGCCGCCCGGCCGCGCCCGCGCCCGGCCCCGCCGTCCCAGCGCATGACCACCAGGCGCGGTTCGCGGATACTGCCCTGTCCAACACCCAGAAGTGCGCCCATGCCCAGTTTCTTCATCTGCGCCATGCCCAGGACCTCGACCTTGACGCCCACTTTGGTCAGGCTGCGGGCATGGCGGGCCAGGGTCTCGGGGTAAAGCACGTTGGGCGGCTCGGAGACCAGGTCGCGGGTGAAGAAGACGCCGTCGGCCACCTTGTCCAATCCGCGGTAAAGGGCGCGGGCGCGCGTCGTGGCGGAACAGGCAACGACGAGGCGCCCGAGGGTCGCCTTCTCTTCCGTCTTCTCCTTGGTCCGGTACTTGTCGAAGCGGTAGGATTTAAGCCGCGCGCCGAAGGCCAGGTCCGCCGCCATCCGGGCCGCGCTCAATTTGCATTTTTCAACCGCGTCGACGGCCACCGTGGCGGCCTTGACCTTGCGCCCAAGCGCTGAATAGAGGCGCCCACCGGCCGCCTGCAGGCCGGGCGAGTCAATCTCATTCGCCTTGCCCAGACCAAGCACCAAGACCCGGTCGAGCCGGGTTCCCCCCGGCACCAGGAGAGAGAGGCTCTGCGCTTTCCCGCCTGTGAAGCGGCTGGCCTTGATGGCCCTGCTCAGCCCGCCCTTCATCCGTTTGTCCAGTTGCTCGGCGGCTTGCGACAGCTTGGCGCCCGCGAGCGCCGTCACCACGAGAACTCCGGTCTCGGGCAGAGCGGGTTGGGAAAAAGCGATCTTCATGGATACCTCCCTCGGGCGGTGGCCCTGTCCGGGCCTGGGCGTTCGGCGGAGAGAGTACCCGTAACGCCGGAAATGAAAAAGGACTGATCGGCGCCCATTCGATAGCGGGTATTCGTGGTTTGGATTTTTTGTTACCTTCGCGCCGCCAGTCGATGGGAAAGTTTTGAATGAACGAAATCACCGCGGACAGCACCGTATCGCGCCGCACCGGAACCATTGGGCCGTCCCCTGGGCCGTCCCCTGGACCGTCCATAAAGATCTGCCTGATCCGGCCGTCGATCGTCGTTCCCAGACACAACATAACGACCATGTTCACGCCGCCGCTTGGCCTGGCATACGTGGCCGGGACGTTGCAGGACGCCGGCTATGAGGTCGATGTCATCGATGCCGTCGGCGAATCCCTCGACACCCGCCATCCCTACGACAACGACTGCTTCCTCTATGGCCTTTCGCCCGAACAGACCGTCGAGCGCATAGACGCGGGCTGTACCATCATCGGCGTCGCCGCCGGCTTTTCATTCGAGTGGCCGCCGTGCCGCGAGCTCGTCGCCAGCATTCGCGAGCGCTTTCCCGATGCCCTTTTGATCGGCGGCGGGGAGCACATCACCGCCATGCCCGACCAAAGCCTGAGCGAAAGCGAGCTCGATATCGGGGTTCTGGGCGAAGGCGAGGAAACGGTTCTGGCGCTCGTGAAATCATACGCGTCGGGCAAGCTCGACCCGGCGGCCATCGAAGGCATCGTCTACAAATCCAAGGACGGCACCGTTTCTACCAATCCCCGAAGGCCCAGGACGCGTCAGATCGACGCCATTCCCTGGCCGGCGTGGAACCTGTTGCCCATCGAGGCCTATCTCGAGCGCGGATACGGTTTCGGCATCAATCGCGGCCGATCCATGCCCGTGATGGCCAGCCGTGGCTGCCCCTATCAATGCACCTTTTGTTCGAACCCCCAGATGTGGACGACGCGGTGGATCGCCCGCGACGCCGACCTGCTGTTGGACGAGCTTGAACACTACCAGCGCGAATACGGGGCCGAGAACTTCGATTTCTATGATCTCACGGCAATCGTGAAGAAGTCGTGGATCGTCGATTTCTGCCGCAAGATCAAGCAACGCGACCTGACCTTCACCTGGCAATTGCCCAGCGGCACCCGATCGGAAGCCATCGACCATGAGGTCGCGCAATTGCTTTTCGAATCGGGCTGTAGAAATCTGTCCTATTCACCCGAGAGCGGTTCGCCCGCGGTGCTGAAACGCATCAAGAAACGCATTACCACCGACGCCGTTCTGGCCTCGATCAAAAGCAGCTACCGGGCCGGTCTGAACGTAAAATGCAACATCATGCTCGGCTTCCCCGGCGAGACCTACAAGGAAGTTCGCGAATCGCTCGGCTTCGCCATGCGCATGGCGATCGCCGGGGCCTATGACTTGAGCATCTGGGCGTTCTCGCCCTATCCGGGCTCTGAATTGTTCGACGAGATCTACCAAGAAGGCGGGATCAAGCTGGACAATGCCTATTACGACAGTCTGCGCTCCTATGCCGACGCATCGATGACCAAGTCGTACAGCGAACACTTCTCCGATCGAAACCTGAAGATCATGCGCATCTTCGGCCTGTGCCTGTTTTACGGCACCGCTTGGTTCTACCGGCCGTGGCGGCCGTTCAAGATCCTATACAACCTGTACCGGGGCAAGCAGGAGTCCCGTGCCGAAATGGGCATCGCCAACGTGCTTCGCCGCAACCGGCTCGGCAGCGTCGCGGCGGAGCAACCGGCCCGTCAGACCGAACATCAATCGGCGTGCTGAAGGCGATCCCCCGGCACCGCCCATGAGCCTTTACCTCGACTATTTCTTCTCCGGCGGCGGACAGGTCGTCACCTTGGCGACGGCGTTGGGCGTTTGGGCGGCCCTGACGGCGCTGGGTGGGCTGATCGGCGGGCGGGAGCGCCTGCGCGACGGCGACACCCTCTATGGATGGGCCGCCGTATGTCTGGTTTTCACCGTTCTCGGGGTGATTTTCGCCGCGCCGTTTCAGGCCCTTGCCTGGACCTTCTTCATCGCCGCGCCGCTCGCCGGCGTCATCGTCTACCGGCGCGAGGGGCGCCTGTTCCCGCCCGGAATCTTCAAGGTGTTGCTGCTTGCGGCGCCTCTTTTGTTGTTGACCTCGGCCAAGGGCGTATCGGAGTGGGACGAGTTCTCTCACTGGGTCCCGACCGTCCGTTTTCTGGCCGAAACCCACGGCTTCCCCTGGGCCGAGACGACGTCCACCGGCGGCGCCTTTCCCGCCTATCCCTATCACTGGCCCCTGCTCGGCTATCTGGCCAGCCGCTTGGCCGGCGGCTACGTCGAGAACGCCGGCGGCGTTCTCAATGCCCTTCTCCTGTTGACCTTCAGCCTGGTGGTTATCCGCCTTGTACTTCTCGGCGCCGGCCGGGAAGAAACCGAAAGCCGCGGATGGAGCCTGTGTGCCGCCGCCGTCCTGGCCGCCACGATCCTCAATCCGACCTTTGCCCAGAAGGTGGCCCTGACCGCCTATGCCGACGCCAGCAGCGCCGTCGCCATGGGCCTGGGCGCCGTCCTGGGGTGGTTCATGTTGGAAGCCCAGGCGCGCAACGATGTGGCCCGGGCCCGGTCCCTGGCCTGGCAGTTCGGGTTGGTCATGCTGGTGCTGATCAACATCAAACAGGCCAACCTTGTCTTGGTGGTCATGGTGATCGGCGGCGTCGGCCTCGCCGGTCTGCGCGACCCGGCGGTCCGCCTTGGCGACCTGGCCCGGATGCTGCCTGCCATGGTGGGGCCGCCGCTGCTGATCTATGGGCTGTGGCGCTATCACGTGGTGACGGAAATACCCGGGACCGAAGCCGTGTTGAGGCCTTTTTCGGATTGGAATACCCACATTTTAGGGAAAATCCTCCTCCAGATGCTGGTCGTCGCCGGCAAGAAAGGCGTCTATTTCGCCATCATGACCCTGGCCGTCGGATTTGCCGTGAAAGGGCTGGTGCGCTTTCGGGGCGCCTTCGATCGCCTGGCCATCATCGTCGGCGGCGCGTTTCTCGGCTACAACGCTTTCTTGTTCTTCATCTTCGTTGCTCAGTTCGGCGAATACGACGCGCTGCGCGTTGCTTCCTATTGGCGCTACAACATGCACCTCGGCTTGACGAGTGTCGCCTTTGGCGCCTATGGCCTGGCCGTCTTGTGGAAACGAACCCTGGGCGGGCACCTCATCCCCAGGGCCGTCCTGTGGCTGCCGGTTGTCGTGGTCCTGGCCGCGCCGCTGGCCTTCGCCAAGAAGGTTCGCTTCGATCTGGAGGGGTTAAAACCGCATTACCAGAGGGTCGGCGCCAATCTGGCCGAGGCCGTGCCGAAGGGATCGAAGACCTTGATCCTCGACCTGCGTGGCACGGGCGAATCGGGTGTCATGACGAAATACCGTCTGGGGCCACGGCGCGACGAGTTGCGGGGCTACCTGGCGGCCTTCCACGACGGCAGCGCCAAGGCCGTGCGCCAAGCCGTCCAGTCCCCCGATGGTGTGACGCACATCTTGGTGCATTCCCAGACCGAGGCTGTCCGCGAGGTCCTGGCCATCGACCTGCCCCTTGAGGCTTCGCACCTTTTGGAAAAGTCCGGCGACGGCGGCTGGCGCATCGTCCGTTCCTGGCCCTATAAGTAGTGAGCCAACCCTTATCCACCAGCGCCGGGCTCGCCCGACAGCGCCTCGGATTCCTTGAGCACGTCGGACCGCTTCTCGCCGCTCAACAGCCAGATCAGGCCGCCGGGCAGGCTGACGGCGATGACCAGGAGTCCGAATAGGAACGACAGGGCGAAGGCACTGTGCTCGGAGACGCCGATCAGGCCGAAGGCGAACACCATGGCGCCTTCGCGCACGCCCCAGCCGCCGATGGAAACGGGCACCGTGGTCACCAGCAGCACCAGGGGCATGAGGACCAGACAGTCGATCCAGGCGACATCGATGCCAAGACCCCGGGCCAGAACCAGGATCGCCAGCGCCACGTTGGCATGGCCGATGGCGGCCCAGCCTAGCGCCTTGGCCGCATGCCGGGGGGCGAGGAACAAACGGCGCGTGTCGGTGGCCAGGTAGGACAGGCCCCGGATCACCCGCCAACGCATGAGCCTTTCCGGCAGGCGGTCGAGAACCATGAGCAGCGCCAGACCGCCAATCGCCGCCAAAGCGAAGGGAATGAGGGTGGAAATAATCCACGCGCCCGCCTGATCGTCGACGCGGCCCAGGAAGATCGGCATAAAGGCGGCGACCAGGGGCACGATGACGACGACCGTGGCGGCGCGCTCCAACATGACGCCGTTGACGGCGCCGCTCAGGCTGAGACCGCCGTGATAGGCCTTATAGACGCGCACGGCGTCGCCGCCGACCGACGACGGCAGGGCCTGATTGAAGAACGACCCGATCAAGAAAATCTTGAGCGCCCTGATGAAACCGAGGGGGGCGCGAATGGCATCGAGCACGGCGCCCCAGCGCATGGCGCAGACCGCCGCCTGGAGCAACAAGAGGGCGGCGGCGACAAGAACCATGTTGAAATCGACCTCGAGCAGACGCGCCTTGGCCGCGTCGAGATCGACTTTGTAACTTAGGAGATACCAAATCAGGACCGCCGAAACCCCGAACTTGAGGACCAGGGCCAGTTGTTTTTTTGACATCACTCGGCCGCGCTATGGATAGGGCGCGACACGTTTAACAGGTTGGCGGCGGCCTGTCATGCCCCGCGCGCGGACCGGCGGGCGGGCCGTCCCATGCGCACCGGCTGGCGCTTGCGGCCCCAGGTTCCGGGCGGGCCGTCGAAGACCCCGGCGCAAAGGCTGCCGCAGGCCCGGCAATGGCCCTCGTCGTCGAGGGTCCAGGTCGAAAGTTCGTACCAGTCGCGGCCGATGAGCAGCGCGCCGCAGGACCGGCAATAGGTAGAGTCGCCCTCTATGTCGTGGACGTTGCCGGTGTAGACATGTCCAAGCCCGTTCTTCAAGGCGATGGCGCGCGACCGGGTCAGGGTCGAGGTTGGAGTCCGGGTCTTGTCCAGCATCTTCCAGTCGGGGTGAAAGGCGGAGAAGTGCACGGGCACGTCGGGGCCCAGGTTTTCCATCAGCCATTGGGTCATCTCTTCGATCTCGGCCTCCGAATCGTTCTCGCCCGGGATCAGAAGATCGGTGATCTCGAACCACACGTCGGTCTCGTGCTTGAGGTACTTGAGCGTCTCCAGCACCGGCCCGAGACTGGCCGTGCAGAGCCGCCAATAGAAATCCTCGCTGAAAGCCTTCAAATCGACGTTGGCGGCATCCATGTGGCGATAGAACTCGTGGCGCGGCTCGTCGCTGATATAGCCCGCCGTCACCGCCACCGTCTTGATGCCGGCCTCATGGCAGGCCTGGGCCACGTCGACGGCGTATTCAAGAAAGATCACCGGATCGTTGTAGGTAAACGCGACGCTGCGGCAACCCAGGCGCCGGGCCGCCTTGGCGATGGCCTCGGGCGACGCCCGGTCGGCCAGCCGGTCGAAGGAACGGGCCTTCGATATGTCCCAGTTCTGACAGAACTTGCAGGTCAGGTTGCAGCCCGCCGTGCCGAACGACAACACCGGCGTGCCGGGCAGAAAGTGGTTGAGGGGCTTCTTCTCGATGGGATCGACGCAGAAGCCGGATGACCGGCCATAGGTGGTCAGCACCATGCGCCCGGCGTGGCGCGCGCGGACGAAACAAAGACCGCGCTGGCCCTCGTGCAGGCGGCACAAGCGCGGGCACAGGTCGCACTGGACGCGGCCATCGTCCAGGGTCCGCCAATAGCGTCCGGGAAAGGCCTCGCCGAAGTCCTCTGGCGCTGCCGCCGCCTCCATAACCGTCCCCCGCATGCGCCGGGCCGCCGATCGACGCCGGCCCCGTATAGTTGGCCCCGCCGGCGGCGCGAGTCAACTTGCGCCGCCATGTCGGGCCATCCCTTTACAGGCCGGCCCGAGGGTCCTAAGTAAACCTGAGGAAGGACCACGCCATGATGACATCGGTCAGGCCGGCGGCGGTCGCCGGCGCATTCTATCCGGGCAACCCGAAGGAACTGGACGCCACGGTCCAGTACCACTTGTCCCAGGTCGAGCCATCGGACGCGCCGGCGCCCAAGGCAATCATCGCGCCCCATGCCGGTTATATCTACTCCGGCCCGGTTGCGGCCGCCGCCTATGCCCGGATCCGGCCGGCCCGCGACGTGATCAAGCGCGTTGTCCTGCTCGGCCCTTGCCACCGCGTCGCGGTGCGCGGACTGGCGCTCAGCGGCGCCGACGCCTTCGCCACGCCGCTTGGCGAGGTTGCCGTGGACAAAAATGCCGTCGCCGCCATCAAGGCACTGCCCCAGGTCGAGGTCTTCGACGCCACCCACCAAGAGGAGCACAGCCTGGAGGTCCACCTGCCGTTCCTGCAGGTCATCCTGGGCGCCTTCTCTCTCGTGCCCCTGGTGGTCGGCGAGGCCGACGCCGAAAAGGTGGCCGAGGTGATCGAACGCCTGTGGGGCGGGCCGGAAACCCTGATCGTCATCTCGACCGACCTCAGCCACTTTCAGGACTACGAAGCGGCGCGCCGCCGCGACCGGGCGACGTGCCGGGCCATCGAGGCCATGGACGGCGCCTCCATCGGCCGCGAAGACGCCTGCGGGCGCATTCCCATGCGCGGGCTGCTGGCCCTGGCCAAGCGGCGCGCCATGACGGTAACGACGGTGGACCTGCGCAATTCGGGCGACACCGCCGGGCCGCGTGACCGGGTCGTCGGCTATGGCGCCTGGGTCTTCGACGAGGCCGCCACCAAAAAGATCGAGGCCGACGCCTTCGCCCAAGGCACCCGGGCGTTGTTGAAGGCCCACGGCGCGACCCTGATGGGGATTGCCGCCGCCTCCATCGAACACGGCCTGGCCCACGACGGCCCGTTGCGGCTCGACCCCGACGCCTATGCCCCGGAGCTGCGCCGGAACGGCGCCTGCTTCATCACCCTTAAGCGCGGCGGCAAGTTGCGCGGCTGCATCGGCTCGACCCTGGCCCACCAGGCACTGGCCGTGGATGCCGCCGAAAACGGATACGCCGCCGCCTTCCGCGACCACCGCTTCAAGGGCCTGAAGAAGGCCGAGGTGGAGGGCCTGGAGCTTTCGATCTCGGTCCTCAGCCAGCCCTGGGCCATGACCGTCGCCGACGAGGCCGATCTTGTGACCCACCTGCGCCCGGGAATCGATGGGCTGATCATCCGAGACAAGGGCAAGCGGGCGGTATTTCTGCCAACGGTCTGGGAGGGACTGCCCCAGCCCCGAACCTTCCTTCATCGCCTCAAACTAAAGGCCGGTTTCGCCGCCGACCACTGGTCCGAGACGTTCCAGGCCTGGCGCTTCGTCGCCGAGGAAATGTCGGCTGCCGAGTTGGACGATCCCGCCGCCTTGTGGAGCGCGGCGAAACAAAAAAGAGCAAGACCGTGACGGTCAGTTTAGGACTTGGCGACATCGACAGCCTGCGCGACATCGCCGAGCGCGCCGGCCAGGAGATCATGGAGGTCTACGCCTCGGACTTCGACGTCGAGACGAAGGACGACGCGTCGCCGGTCACGGCCGCCGACAAGCGAGCCGAGGCCTTGATCACCAGGGAAATCAAGAAAATGACGGACGAATTCCCGATCGTCGGCGAGGAAGCCTTCTCCGACGGCCTGGCGCCCAGCGTCGGGGGGCGACCCTTCTGGCTCGTCGATCCCCTTGACGGCACCAAGGAATTCATCAAGCGCAACGGTGAGTTTACCGTCAACATCGCCCTCGTTGAGGCCGGCCGCCCCGTCGTCGGCGTCGTCCACGCCCCCGTCCTCAAGTCCACCTACTGGGGCAGCCACAACGGCGCCTTCGCCACCATCGAGGGGGCTGGCATGCAACCCATTTCCGCCCGGCCGGCGCCGGCCGACGGTCTGGTCGCCCTGGTCAGCCGCTCGCACCGCTCGGCCGAGGTCGACGAATTTCTCGGCGCTTATACGATCGCCGAAGAGATCAGCGCCGGCAGCTCGCTCAAGTTCTGCCACGTGGCGGCGGGAAGGGCCGATCTCTATCCCCGCCTGGGACGCACCATGGAATGGGACACCGCCGCCGGGCACGCCGTCCTGAGCTTTGCCGGCGGTCATGTGAGGACCCTGGAAGGCGGGGATTTGGCTTATGGAAAAGCGGGGTTCGAGAACCCGCATTTCGTCGCCACCGGACTAGAATCCGACGACGAAGATACTTGACTGCCGGCCCCTTCGGGCGCACAATATTATCCGTATTGGAGGCTCCTAAAAACAGCACTCAATACCTAGCGGGTCGGGTTTCCCGCCTCGCATTAGCCGCCGCAATCCCTTGCGGTGACTGCAGGCCGGGTCATAAGCCTAGTGGATTGACTCCAACGCTTGTTTCCCACGATTGACCTTTTCAATGATCTTGTGGGGATCGGCGGTCCAGA
>JASLLZ010000096.1 GCA_030746775.1 Rhodospirillales bacterium
ATAAACTTAAACCGCGCTATTGAATTTAGGAAACTTCGGGAAACAGGCTAAAGCCAAAAAAGATATAGGGAAGGGAGGCGGCCGTGTCACGAATAGCCGTCGCCGGAGTTGTCATCGCGAGCACCGCCATCGGCGGTGGCGTTGCCGTCAAAATGGGGTTGCTGGATTTCGTCGATTCGGCGGAAAAAAGAACGCGCACGACCATCACGCACGTCGATCTGGCGACCTTTACCGCGAGAACGGTGATGGGCAACGAACGCCGCGGCCAGATTTCGGTCAATATTGTCCTCCGGTCGTCCAGCCTCCGATCAGCGCAGGTTATTTGCCGCACGTCATCGAACCTGCGCAAGGCCATCTTGCGCGACCTCTATCGCAACCCAATACCGCTGGGTCGCGAAAGCACTCTTGAGTTGGGTAAAACCAAAAACAGGCTGCTGAAGCTGACCAACGGGGTTATGGGAGGTGACCTTGTTTCCGAAGTCATCGTGATTAACAAATCGGCCAAAGCGAAGCCAGGTGGTCCGGGGTTAACCAGCCTTCTAACCTGTCGCAAGGTGTTTGCTTTATCGGGCACCAAAATGAAGCGGCCCAACCGATAATCACCGTCGCCGCTCCACTTGCTCAATCGCCGCGATCTTCGCCGAGCACGGCGCCGGCGAAATAGAGCGACCCGCAGACCAGCACCCGGGCCGGATTGGAACTTGCGGCGACAAGGCTACGGAGAGCCTCGGCCGGGTCCGAGGCGGGCTCGGCGTCCATGCCAACGGCGCCGGCGGCGGCGGCCAGTTCGGCGGCATCCAGACTGGCCTTCTGGTCGGGGATGGCGACGCAGCGCACCCGGTCCGCCACCTCCGCCAGGGGGCGCAGAAATCCCGCCCGGTCCTTGGTTCCCATCATGGCGATGACCAGGTGAAGCGGGCGGTCGGCCCATTCCCGGGCGTGGGCGGCGAGGGCCTTGCCGGCATGCGGATTGTGGCCGCCGTCAAGCCACAGTTCCCAGCCCTGGGGCAAGAGCGCCGCCAGCCGGCCGCCGGTCAACAACTGCAAGCGTCCCGGCCAGTCGACGCCGCTCAAACCGCGCGCCTGGTCCGCTTCATCGACATCCAATTCAGCCAGCTCGGAAAGGCAGGCCAGGGCGGTGCCGGCGTTGCCTATCTGATGAGCCCCGGCCAGGGCGGGAAGCGGCAACCGGCGGCTCCACCCCGCCGCCGCGAAAATCAGTTCGTCGCCGTCGCGGGCCACCGTCCAGTCCGCGCCCTCGCGGACCAGGGGCGCCTCAAGGGCCGCCGCGCGGGCTTCGATGACGCGCCCGGCAACGTCATCCTGGGCCGCCGAGACGCAAGGTACGCCGGCCTTCAGGATGCCCGCCTTTTCGCCGGCGACGGCGTCCAGGGTATCACCCAGAAAGTATTCGTGGTCCATGGATATGGGGGTGAGGACGGTCAGCCGGGGACGGGCAATCACGTTGGTCGCGTCGAGCCGTCCGCCAAGGCCGGTTTCAAGCAGAACCACGTCGGCCGGAGCCCGGGCAAAGGCCAGGAAGGCCGCCGCCGTGGTGATCTCGAAGAAGGTCACGGGGGCCCCGGCATTGATCGTCTCGCATTCTTGCAGGAGCGCCGTCAGGGCTTCGTCGGCCAGCACCCGCCCGGCGACCCGAATGCGTTCGTTGAAGCGCACCAAATGGGGCGAAGTATAAACGTGGACGGTGTAGCCGGCGGCCTCCAGGCAGGCGGCGAGCATGGCGATGACCGAACCCTTGCCGTTGGTGCCGGCGACGTGAATCACGGGCGCCAGACCGTCCTGGGGATCGCCCAGGCGGTGGAGCAACGCCGCCACCCGGTCGAGGGACAGATCGATGAGCTTGGGATGCAGCTTGGTGAGGCGATCCAGGACCGCGTCGCTACTCAGCGGGCTTTTCCTTCTCTTTGATCGGCGCCTTCGCCTTGGCGTCGCCGATGCCGACGACGGCGGCCGGCGGGCGCGGGTTGGCAAGCAGTCCAAGGACACGGATCAGGGTGTCATGCAGCTCGCTGCGGTGGACCACCATGTCGATCATGCCGTGGTCGAGCAGGTGTTCGGCCCTCTGGAAGCCTTCCGGCAGGGTCTCTCGGATGGTCTGTTCGATGACTCGGGCGCCGGCGAACCCGATCACCGCGCCGGGCTCGGCGATGGCGATATCGCCGAGCATGGCGAAGGATGCCGACACGCCGCCCGTGGTGGGATCGCCCAACACCACGATATAGGGCAGGCCGGCGTCGCGCACCTCGTCGATGGCGATGGTGGTGCGCGGCAACTGCATCAACGACAAAATGCCTTCTTGCATGCGCGCCCCGCCGGACGACGAAATGGCGATCAGCGGCGCGCCTTGTGCCACCGCCAGTCGCGCCGCCGCCAGGATGCCTTCGCCCACCGCCACCCCCATGGAGCCGCCCATGAACTCGAAATCGAGCGCCGTGATCACGACGCCGATGCCGCCCATGGTGCCGTGGGCGACGGTCAGCGCGTCGCTGCCGCCGGTTTTCGCCCGGGCGTCCTTGAGGCGTTCGGAATAGCGTTTGCGGTCGCGGAACCTGAGCGGGTCGATGACGGTCTCGGGAAGCTCTATGACGTCATAGGCCCCGTCGTCGAACAGCATCTTGAGACGGACCGGCGCCGGCAGCCGCATGTGGTGCCCGCAATGTTCGCAGACCCGGAGCGACTTCTCCAGGTCGCGGTGGAAAATCATCTCGCCACAGCCCGTGCACTTGTGCCACAGGTTGTCGGGCAGTTCCTTCTGGCCGACAAGTTCCCTCAGTTTGGGACGGACGAAATTGGTCAGCCAGTTCATGGCGTGCTCTCTTTGTGGCGCGCGCCGCGCACCCCGTCGGCCAGGGCGCCGACAAAGGCGTGCGCGGCGGCGGCGAGGCCGGGCTGTGCGGCGCCATTGCCGTCCAGGTTCTCCGCCACGACGCCGACCAGGGCCGAGCCGACGACGGCGGCATCGGCGAAGCGGGCCACCGCCGCCGCCTGATCCGGCGTCTTGATGCCGAAGCCGACGGCGATCGGAAGGTCGGTGTGGCGACGCAGGCCATCAAGGGCGGCCGCGACCTCTTCGGCGACCGCCGACTTGGTGCCGGTAATGCCGGTCACCGAGACATAATAGACGAAGCCCGAAGCCCCTTCGAGTACCCGTTTCAACCGTTCCTCACCGGTCGTGGGGGCGGCCAGGAAGATGAAGTCGATGCCCGCTTCGCGAGCCGGCAGGCACAACTCAGCCTCTTCCTCGGGCGGCAGATCGACGATGATCAGGCCGTCGACTCCGGCCGCCTTGGCGCGGGTCAGGAAGGCCTGGACGCCGAAGATGTAAATGGGATTGTAATAGCCCATGAGGATGACCGGCGTATCGGAGTCGGCGCGCCGGAATTCCTCGACCAAATCCAAGGTCCCACCGAGGGTGGCGCCGTTGCGCAGGGCGCGCTGGGAGCTCGCCTGAATGGCCGGGCCGTCGGCCATGGGGTCGCTGAACGGCATGCCCAGCTCGATGACGTCGGCGCCGGCGGCGGGCAGGCCGAGAAGGATCTCCAGGCTGGTGTCGAAATCGGGATCGCCGGCGGTAATGAAGGTCACCAGGCCGCCCCGTCCCTGGCGCTTGAGGGCCCCGAATCGCTCATCGATGCGCGATCCCTTGCTCATAGCGACATCCCCAGGTGTTGGGCCACGCTATCGAGGTCCTTGTCGCCGCGCCCGCTCATGCACAGAACCAGAAGGTTGTCGGACTTGAGATCACCCGCCATATCGACGACATGGGCCACGGCATGGGCCGATTCGAGGGCCGGGATGATGCCTTCCAGGCGGGTGCAGAGCTGGAAGGCCTCCAACGCCTCTGCATCGGTGACCGAAACGTATTCGACACGGCCCGCGTCCTTGAGCCACGAATGCTCGGGCCCGACGCCGGGATAGTCGAGGCCAGCCGAGATCGAATGGGCCTCATTGACCTGGCCGTCGGCGTCCTGCAGCAAATAGCTGCGCGCGCCGTGCAGGACCCCCGGGCGGCCCTGGGTCAGGGTCGCCGCGTGCTCGCCGGTCTCGATGCCGTGGCCGGCAGCCTCGACACCGACGATGCGCACGTCCGCGTCGTCGAGAAACGGATAGAAAAGCCCCATGGCGTTGGAGCCGCCGCCGACGCAGGCAACCAGGGTATCGGGCAGACGGCCCTCGATCTCGTTCATTTGCCGGCGCACTTCGTTGCCGATGACTTCCTGGAAGTCGCGCACCATGGCCGGATAGGGATGGGGGCCGGCGACCGAGCCGATCAGGTAATAGGTCGTCTCGACGCTGGCCACCCAGTCGCGCAGGGCCTCGTTCATGGCGTCCTTGAGAGTCGCCGAGCCCGACGTTACCGGCCGCACCTCGGCACCCAGCATCTTCATGCGAAAGACGTTGGGGGCCTGGCGTTCGATATCGACGGCGCCCATGTAGACGGTGCACGGAATGTCGAACAGCGCGCAGACGGTCGCCGTGGCGACGCCGTGCTGTCCGGCCCCGGTCTCGGCGATGACGCGGCGCTTGCCCATGCGCTGGGCCAGGAGCGCCTGGCCGAGGCAGTTGTTGATCTTGTGCGCACCGGTGTGGTTGAGGTCCTCGCGCTTGAAATAGATGCGCGCGCCCCCAAGGTGCTCGGTCAGACGGCGGGCGAAGGTTAAAGGGCTCGGGCGTCCGGCGTATTGGGTCAGCTGGCGGTCGAATTCGGCCGTGAAGGCGGGGTCCGAGGCGGCCTCGTCATAGGCGCGCTCGAGCTCGAGGAGCAGCGGCATCAGGGTCTCGGCGACGAAGCGGCCGCCGAAAATACCGTAGCGCCCGCTGTCGTCCGGTCCCCCGCGGTAGGTGTTCAGTGTTTCCATGACTGGATGGCGCTTAGCACCCGCCCCCATTGCCCGATCCCGGCGCCATCGAAAAGGGAGTGAAGACCTTTGTCAAGGCGTGCCACGGCTCGCCCCATCGATTGTCACAGCCCAGCCGCGGCTTCCAGGAAGGCGCGGATCTTGGCCGGGTTCTTGACGCCGGGCATGTCCTCGACCCCCGACGAGACGTCGACCGCGCGGGCGCCGCTGACGCGCACCGCCTCGGCCAGGGTCTGGGCCTCGAGGCCGCCGGCCAGGAACCACGGCAGGTTCCACGTCTGACCGCCGAGGAGTTCCCAATCGAAGGTCAGGGCATTGCCGCCCGGCCGCGTGGCGCCGGGCGGCGCCTTGGCGTCGAACAACAGCCGGTCGGCCGTCCCCTCGTAACGCCGGGCAACGTCGATGTCCTCCGGTCCGGCGATGCTCACCGTCTTCATCACCGGCAGGCCGAAGCGCTGCTTGACGGCGCGCACCCGCCCGGCGCTTTCCGTGCCGTGCATTTGCAACAGATCGACCGGCGCGTTGGTGACGATATCGTCCAGGGTTTCGTCGTCGGCATCGACCACCAACGCCACCTTGGTGACTCCGCCAGGCACGCCGGCCGCCAGTTCGGCCATGCGCCGGGGCGTGACACAGCGCGGCGAGGAGGCAAAAAAGACGAAGCCGACATAGTGCGCCCCGCCTTCGATGGCGGCTTCCACCGCGTCGGACGACTTGAGGCCGCAGATTTTGACGTCGATGCTCATTACATCCCCGTCGGTCGTTCGACCCCGTGGCGCGCCACGGCGGAATGATGGGCGACGATGAAGAACTCGGGCATGTTGATCGGGGGCATCGGGGAATTCTCGAAGCACGGTGTCGGCCCGGGCTTACGGGCCACAGGCATTAAGGCCCCTGACTTATAGACCTATGTCCGTTCGATAGCCAGGGTGGCGGCGGCAAAATCCTCAAGCGCCGTGCCGACGGATTTGAAAAGCGTGATTTCGCCGGCCCCGGCGCGGCCCTGGGCGGCGCCACGGGCGAGATCGAAAAGGTCGCCCTGGATGTCGTCCTGGCCGATGACGCCGCGTTCGATGGCGCCCACCAGTTCTCCCGATTCGGCAAGCGCGCCGTCGCGGGTATCGACATAAACGCGGGCCCGCGCAAGCGCGGCGTCGTCGGCTTCGGCCATCTGGGGCGTGAAGGCGCCGACCAGATCGAGATGCTGACCCGCCCGCAGCCACCCTCCCCGGATCAGGGGGTCGGTGGCAAGGGTCGCGCACGTGATGATATCGGCCGCGCCGACCGCGGCTTCGAGATCGGCTACCGGGGCGGCCTTGAGATCGGGGCCGTCAAGGGCGTCGGCAAGGCTTTTTGCCTTTTCCGGGCGGCGGCCCCAGATCGCGACTTCGCGGATCGGCCGCGCGCATGCATGGGCGCGAATCAGATGCGGCGCCATGGTGCCGGTACCGACCATCAACAGCCGGGTGCTGTCGGCGCGCGACAGATAGCGCGACGCCAGGGCCGAGGCGGCGGCCGTGCGCCGGGCCGTCAACTCGCCGCCGTCAAGAAGCGCCTGGAGCACACCCGTGACGCCGTCGAACAAAAGGTAGGACGCCGCGATGGCGGGCAGCGCGCGCGCCGCGTTGCCGGGAAAGACGGTAACCACCTTGACCCCGACAAAGTGCCCGTCGCGCCACGCCGGCATCAGAAGCAAGGTGGCATCGGGCTCACCGCTTACGGGGATGGTGTGGTGATGGCGCACGGGAACGGTGCAGCCTTCGCGGAAGGTTTCTTCGATGCGGTCGATCAGCGCGGCGTAATCGAGAGCCGCCGTCAAAGCCGTCGCCGAGATTATCTTCATCTTCGGATTGTTGGAGCATTTTCCGTTCACTTAGCGTTCACCGAAAATTCTCTAACTCCTTGTTATAAGCGCAAATACGTCGTCGCGGATGGTTCCATCCGCTCGGGATCTGCTTTAGGCGGCGTTGGCGGAGGGCGGCGCGGGGAGAACCGGTTTGTCCGCCTTTTCGCGCCATTCCACCTCGTCTTCCAGCCGTTTCAGTCCTTCGCCGAGACGATACGCTTCGCTTCGCGCCGCCGCTAGATCGCGCGTCGCGGCGCGCGCACGACGGCGTCTTCCGGCGGCCGATATCCATGTGACCATGCCGCCCAGCACCAGACCGGCGCTGGCGCTGATCAGCACCAAGGCGAATACCGGTGTCTCGATGGCATAGTCCATCGGCCACAGGCCGACATCGACCGTCCCGCGATTGGCCAAGGCAAAGCCCACAACCAGGATCGCGACCGGCAACAGAATGATCCTTGCAAGCACCTTCATGGTCGACAATTCGTTGCTAGGAACCCGGCATGATCAGATGACGGTTCAGGGCTTGGGATTCAGTTTCTCGCGCAACTGCTTACCGGACTTGAAATAGGGAATGTACTTGGCCGAAACCTGAACCGATTCGCCGGTCCTTGGGTTGCGTCCGACGCGCGCCCCGCGCTGCTTAGCCGAGAAGGCGCCGAAACCTCTGAGCTCAACCCGATCGCCACGCGCCAACGCTATCGTGATTTCGTCGAATATGGTGGTGACGATACGCTCCACATCGCGCTGGAACAGATGCGGATTGGCTTCGGCCAGGCGTGCGATCAACTCCGACTTGGTCATGGCCGCTTATCCTTCCCTCATCTCCATCCTTGAAGTCATTCCCCCGCCACCGGTGGTAAATTAACCGCAAGGGGTCCGTTACCACCCCTCAGGGTGCCAAAGAGAAACCAAGCCGTCAAGACTAAGTCTTTCAGAAGACAGCATTTTTCCCAATGCGTTTCCAATCGCGTCGCGCCAGAATTCCTCTCCATGATCGACCGTGACGTCCCGCACCGGCAGGGAAGCCGCGATACCGTGAGTCTCGTCCAGCCAGCGGCGCGCTTGCATCTCGCCGCCGATTTGATCGACGAGGCCGCCGGCCAATGCCTGGCGCCCGGTAAAGATACGTCCGTCGGCCAAGCGCAGAACCGCCTCGCGCGGCATGTCCCGGCGCTGGCTGACCAGACCGACGAAAAATTCGAAAAAATCGAGAACGACCGCCTTGGCGGCCTGGCGCGCTTCCTCGGTGAGCGGCTCCAGCGGGTTGGGCTGCGCCTTCAAGGGGCGGCTCTTGATCGAGTAGGGTTTGATGCCCAGCTTGTCCAAGAGCCCGGTAACGTCGGCGCTTTGCATGATGACCCCGATCGAACCGGTGAGCGTGCCGGCGCGGGCAACAATGTGGTCGGCGCCAAGCGCGATCATGTAGCCGGCCGAAGTGGCGAGTTCCCCCATCACCGCGACGACCGGCTTGTTCTCGGCCACGGCGCGCAGGCCGTGGTATAGGGCTTCGCCGCCGACCACCGTGCCGCCCGGACTGTCGATGCGCACAAGCAGCGCCCGGACACTGGAATCTTCCGCGACTTGGGTAAGAGCCGCGTCCCGCCAAGGATCATCCAAAATCAGACGCTCTACGGAGAGGCGGGCCACATGGTCGCCTCTCGCCAACTCCCGAACGCCGCCGGCGATTGCCACGACCGCGGCGACCGTGGCGACGATGGCGGCAACCCGCCACAAGAGGAGGCGCCGTTTCAGACGCCGCCTGTCGACCACGAGATCGGAATCCAGAGCCATGTCGCCTCCCGGTCCGCTCCATCATCGCCCGATGGACTGTCCCGGCGGTTGGTTCAAAGGTTTCAGCACTCGGCTTTCGGTTCGGGTTCTTTCTTTGCGGCGCTCTTCGCGGGGGTCTTGGCCGTGCTCTTGGTCGCCTTTTTCTCCTTCGCCGGCTTTTCCACTGTCTTCGCGGTCTTAGCCGGCGCTTTCTTCTTCACCGCCTTCTTCTCTGGCTTCTTCTTCGCCTTTTCGTCACCCGCCGCTGCCGCGTCGGCGTCCTTACTTTTGGCCGCTTCCTGCTTCGCCGGCTTCTTCTTCGCCACCGGTTTTTTCCTGGCCGCCTTCTTTTCCGTCGTTTCGGCACTCTGCTTGGCGTCTTGTTTTTCGCGGATGGCGGCGCCCAGGATGTCGCCCAGGCTGGCGCCCGAATCGAAAGACCCGTATTCGGCCATGGCGCGTTTCTCGTCCGCCATCTCGCGCGCCTTGACGGACAGGGTCAGACGCCGAGCGGCTTTGTCGATCTGGGTGATCTTGGCATCGACCTTCTCGCCGGCAGCAAATCGGTCGGGCCGCTGTTCGCTACGGTCCCTTGACAGCTCGTTCTTGCGGATGAACCCGTTGAGACCTTCGCCCACCGTCACTTCGATGCCGCCGTCCACGACAGCCGTAACCGTGCAGGTGACGACGGTACCCTTTTTCAGCTTGTCCATCTGGCCGCCCTCGAAGGGGTCGTCGGTGAATTGCTTGATGCCGAGCGAAATGCGTTCCTTTTCCACGTCCACGTCGAGCACCTTGGCCTTGACCTGATCGCCTTTCTTATATGCCGCCAGAGCCTCTTCGCCGCGCTGGCTCCACGACAGGTCCGAGAGGTGAACCATGCCGTCGATGTCGCCGGGCAAGCCGATGAACAACCCGAACTCGGTGATGTTCTTGACATCGCCCTCGACCTCGGATCCGGCTGGGTGATTGGTAAGAAATTCCTCCCGCGGGTTGCTCATGCATTGCTTGAGACCGAGCGAAATGCGCCGCTTTTCGGGATCGGTGTCGAGCACCTTGACCTCGACCTCCTGGCTCGTCGAGACGATCATGCCGGGCTGAATGTTCTTGCGCGTCCAGCTCATTTCGGAAACGTGGACCAGTCCCTCGATGCCAGCCTCCAACTCGACGAAGGCGCCGTAATCGGTGATGTTGGTGACGCGGCCGGTGTAATTGGTGCCGACCGGATACTTAAGCGCCACGCCCTCCCAGGGATCGGCCTCCAGTTGCTTCATGCCCAACGATATGCGTTGGGTCTCGGGATTGAAGCGAATGACCTGCACCTTCACGGTTTGACCGATCTGCAAGGCCTCGGTGGGATGGTTGATGCGCTGCCAGGCGATGTCGGTGACGTGCAACAGACCATCGACGCCGCCCAGATCGACGAAGGCGCCGTAATCGGTGATGTTCTTGACCACGCCTTCCAGGATCTGCCCTTCCTTGAGGTTGGCGATGAGCTCGGTTCGGGCCTCGGCGCGGGCCTCTTCCAAAACGGCGCGCCTGGATACCACGATGTTGCCCCGCGCGCGGTCCATCTTGAGAATCTGGAAGGGCTGGGGCGTTCCCATGAGGGGCGTGATGTCGCGCACCGGGCGGATATCGACCTGGCTGCCGGGCAGGAAGGCCATGGCGCCCGAGACGTCGACGATGAAGCCGCCCTTGACGCGGCCGAAGATGACCCCGTTGACGCGCTCGTTGTCGGTGAAGGATTTCTCCAGTTGGGTCCAGGCCTCTTCGCGACGCGCCTTTTCGCGGCTCAACGAGACGACCCCGTCGCGGTCCTCGTAGCGTTCGACAAAGACATCGACCCGGTCGCCCGCCTTGATTTCGAGCTCTTCTCCCGGCACCAGGAACTCCTTTAACGGAATTCGGCCCTCGGACTTCAGCCCGACGTCGATCACGGCGGCGTCGTTTTCTATCGCGACCACGGTGCCTTTGATCACCTGGCCTTCGAAGCGTTCCCGTTCGCCCAGGGATTCCTCTAGCAGCTCGGCGAAATTCTCCTTCATCGCCAGGGGGGTCTCCTCGGTGGCCGGCTCTGCGGTTTCGGCGGTCATCGTCCAATCGTCCTTTTCAATCAGTACGTATCCGGGCCAACCGGTTGTATCCGGTGGTCTTCGGTTCGGTGAAACAATCCGTCGCCAACACGCCACGACGGGGCGGGGTCTCCTTAAACGCGCGGTCGGCCGGATGGTGGTCTAGCCGCGCCGGTTCCGCGATGTGATAAAGTCCAATGCCGCGGCAAACGCCGCATCGGCGTCCAAATCGCCGGTATCGAGCACAAAGGCGTCCTCGGCCGGCTTCAGGGGAGCCACGTCGCGCTTCGCGTCGCGTGCGTCGCGCTCCTTCATATCTTGCAGAACGCGGCCATGTATAGCGTCCACGCCCCGCGCCCGCAACTCTTTAAGGCGGCGTTCGGCCCGCACCTCGGGTCGGGCGGTAACGAAGATTTTCACGTCGGCGTCGGGGCAGACCTCGGTGCCGATGTCGCGCCCGTCGATAACGGCGCCCGGCGGGGTGTGGGCGAAGGTGCGCTGGAAATCGAGCATGACGGCGCGCACCGCCCCGATGGCGCCGACCTGGGATGCCGCCTGGGCGGCCTCTTCGCCGCGCAAGGCGGTGTCTTCGAGATCGGACGGAGACAGCGCCCGGGCGGCCCGCACCGCCGCCCGGGCGTCGCCCGGATCGGCACCGCCGCGTATAGTTTTAAGGCCCACGGCGCGGTACAGAAGACCGGTGTCGAGCAGCTCCAATCCGAAATGCTCGGCCAGGCGGCGGGCCAGGGTCCCCTTGCCGGCGGCGGCCGGTCCGTCGATGGCGATAATCACGGCGCCACAGCCCCAATTCGCGCACCGAGGTCGTTCATCAGGGCGACGAAGCCGGGAAAGCTGGTGTCGATGGGACCGGCGTCGTCGATGACCACCGGCTCCTTCGACGTCATTCCAAGGACGAGCGAGGCCATGGCGATGCGGTGATCGAGGTTGGTCTCGATGGTGCAGCCGCCCGGCGGCGGCCGCCCGCCTCCGTGAACAATCAGCGAATCGGCATCCGTTTCCACCTTGACCCCGGCCCGGACCAGACCCTCGGCAATGGCGGACAGACGGTCGCTCTCCTTGACCCTGAGTTCGCCCAGGCCGTGCATGCGGCTGACCCCTTCGGCACAGGCGGCGGCGACCGCCAGAATGGGGTATTCGTCGATCATGGTCGGGGCGCGCGACGCCGGCACGTCGACGCCCTTGAGCGGACCCGCCTCGATGCTCAAATCGGCGACCGGCTCGCCACCGACCCGGCGCGCTTCGCTCATGGTCAGTCCCGCCCCCATCTCGCGCAGACAATCCAAGAGACCGGCGCGCAGGGGATTGACTCCAACGCGCCGCAACGTCAATCGCGAGTCCGCCACCACGAGCGCCGCCACCAGGGGAAAGGCGGCCGACGACGGATCGCCAGGCACGACGATGTCCTGGCCGGCGATCTCGGGATGACCGGCGAGCGAGATGACCCGGCCGCCTCGCGGCGCCGTCTCGACCGTCACCTCGGCGCCGAAATGACGCAGCATCAGTTCCGAGTGATCCCGAGTCGGCTGCGCTTCGACCACCGTCGTCAGGCCCGGCGTATTGAGGCCGGCAAGCAGGATCGCCGACTTGACCTGGGCCGAGGCGACGGGAAGGGCATAGGTTATGGGAATCGGAGCCCGGGCTCCCGCCACGGCGAGCGGCAGGCGGCCGCCCTGGTGCGCCCGAAAGTCGGCGCCGATCTTGGCCAGAGGCTCGATGATGCGCTTCATGGGGCGGGCGCGCAGCGACGCATCGCCAGTGAAGAAACTGGTAAAAGGGTGGCTTGCCACCATTCCGATGAGAAGACGGGCGGCGGTTCCCGAGTTACCCATTTCAAGCACCGTCGCGGGCTCGTCGAAGCCCCCGACGCCGCGCCCGTGGACGTGCCAGACACCGTCGTCGCCGCGCTCCACGCCGGCGCCCAGACAGCGCAGGGCGGCGGCCGTCGCCAAGACGTCTTCGCCTTCCAGCAAGCCGCTGATACGGGTCTCGCCGACGGCCGAGGCGCCGAGGATAAGCGCCCGGTGCGAAATGGACTTGTCGCCCGGGATCGAAATATCACCCTTCAAGGCCTCGGCGGGCCGGGAACAAAGGGATGTCACGACTTTGGCCTCCGAACGCGGTTGGCGCGCCGCCCGGACATTTCCGCCAAGGCGCCGCAAAGGGCTCTCTATCACGACTTCCCGTCGCGTGGTAGGGCAGAGCGCGGGCAGGATGATTTTTTCGCCCCTCGGATCACTTTTGGTTTTGACACCCGCACTCGATCATGGCAATTGGCTATCCTTGACTCTCAACGGGGCCACGAAAGGATATCGGGGTGGCAAATTCGAAATGGGGAACGAAGCGCACCTGCGATAAATGCGCCGCCCGCTTTTATGATTTGAACCGCACCCCCGCTGTTTGCCCACAATGCGGGACTCAACATGTGGTCAAGCCCTCGGCAAAGGCGGCGGCCGCCAAGGCGCCACCGCCGCCACCGCCGAGTCCGCCGCCCAAGGTAGACGACGCAGCGGCGCAGGCCGCGGACGCCAAGGCAACCGATGACGATGACGACGACAACAAGGGCGTTGGCGATGAAAAGAACGGAGATGGGGAAGAGGAAGAAATCGATGCGGACGACAAGGGCGATGAATTGTTAGAAGACGCTTCGGACCTGGTCGAGGACGAGGACGACATGGCGGAAGTGATGGACAACAGGGAGAGCCCCGCCAAGGATTAACGCCGAGCACCGTTTTTCCCTTGCCTTGGGACGGCGAACCCCCGTAGTTTCCAGGCCCTTGCGGCGGGCGCCGGGACCGGGTTCCCTCCGCCCCGTCCCATGCGGGGCCGTAGCTCAGTTGGGAGAGCGCTACAATGGCATTGTAGAGGTCAGGGGTTCGATTCCCCTCGGCTCCACCATGTTTCAGGGACTTAGAGGCTACCCGA
>JASLLZ010000097.1 GCA_030746775.1 Rhodospirillales bacterium
GCGCGCCGGCGCCACGACGGCGGAGGCCGCCACCGAAGCCTACCTCGATCGCATCGAAATCCTGGAACCGCGCCTTGGCGCCTTCGAATGCGTCATGGCCAACCAGGCGTTGGACACGGCACGGGCGCTTGACGGCCTGCTGGCGGCGGGAACCGACCTCGGCCCCTTGATGGGGGTGCCGGTGGCGGTCAAGGACCTCTTCGCCATCAACGGCACGCCGACGACCGCGGGATCGAACATCGATCTCTCCGACATCATCGGCGGCGAGGGGACCTTCATCAAAATCCTGCGCCGGGCCGGCTGCGTCATCTTGGGCAAGACCAAGACGCCCGAGTTCGCCATGGGCTCGGTCGGCGGGCGCGGCGGCGTCACCCATCTGCGCGGCACGCCCTGGAACCCGTGGGACGCCGAAATCCAACGCTCGCCTGGCGTTTCGTCAAGCGGCTCGGCGGTCGCCGTGGCGGGGGGCCTGTGCGCCTTTGCCATCGGCACCGACACCGGCGGCTCGGTGCGCGGCCCGTCGGCCATGTGCGGTATTTTCGGGCTCAAGACGACGCCCGGCCTGTGGCCCGCCGACGGCATGTTTCCCCAGGCCCCGGCCCTCGACACCATCGGTCCCATGACCGCCACGGCGGCCGACGCCGCCTTGGTCTTCGCCGCCCTGCAAGGAACCGCCCTGCCCCGGGCCCATCCGCTTGGCGGCCTGCGCCTGGCCAAGCCGGTCAATCATTTCTACGAGGAACTGGCCCCCCCGGTCGAGGCCTGCGTCGCGGCGGCCCTCGAGACCCTTGCCAACGCGGGTGCCACCATCGTCCCCGTCGAGATACCCGAGATCGCCGAGCCAAAGCGCGATTTCGGCGCCTACGGCCCGGCCAACTTGCTCGCCGTTCTGGGGCGCGAGCGCTTCCTTGCCGAACGCCATCGAATGGACCCCCTGATCGTACCGCGCATCGCCGACGGGCTCGAGGTCAAGGCGGATCACTACATCCGCCTCATGTGGCGGCGCCAGGAACTGGCCCGTCTCATCGGAGACCGGATGGAAGGCTTCGACGGCTGGGTTCTGCCCACCGCCGGCATGGTGGCGCCGCCGATGTCCGACGTCGAGGGCCGCGACGCCGACGACCTCAGGGCCGAAATGGCGACGCGCAAGACCCATCGGCGCATGGCGGCGAACTTCTTCGGACTTTGTGCGACCTCGACGCCGATCCAGACCTTCGGATCCGAGCTTCCGGTCGGCCTTCAGGTCATGTGCCCGGCGGGCGGCGACGGCGGCGCGCTTTCCATCGCGCTGAGCCTGGAAGGTCTGTTCGGTGCCCCGCCGCGACCCGACCTCGGCGGGTTTCTCTAATCGCCCGCCACATCGGGGCGGTGAGCGAAGCGCAGCCAAAGGGTGGCGGCGAAGGTGACGAGAACCGGCGCGATGACGGCGTAGTTGACGGCGTCCCAGCCGAAAGCGTGGAGCATGGCGCCCGACAAGAAGCTGCCCACGGTCACCAGGCCGAAAACCAGAAAGTCGTTAAAGGCCTGCACCTTGGCCTGCTCGGCGGGGCGATAGGTCTCGGTCAGAAGCGCGGTGCCGCCAATGAACATGAAGTTCCAGCCGACGCCAAGCAGGACGAGGCCGCCCCAGAACTGCAGGACCTCGACGCCCGAGAGGTTGACCCCGACGCAGGCCAAATTCATCACCACCCCGACCAAGATGACGTTGAGCGCGCCGAAGCGCCGGATCAGGTGACCGGTAAAGAAACTCGGCACGAACATGCCGAGCAGGTGCCACTGGATGACCAGGGCGGCGTCGTCGAATTCGTGGCCCGAGGCCATCATGGCGATGGGGGTCGCCGTCATTACCAGGGCCATCACCGCGAAGCCGACCATGGCCGACAACACCGCGACGATGAACATGGGTTGGCGCCCAATTTCGGTCAGCGGGCGTTCCGTACCCTCCAACTCACGCGCCTCGGGCTTAGGGATGTCGATGAAGGCAAGCAATGCCACGGAGGCCACGCAAAGCAACCCGATGACGACGTAGGTCCCGGCGAAACTGTAGGGGGCCAGCAGGTCGCGGCTGAACTTGGCAAGTTCCGGGCCCAAGATCGCGGCCACCACGCCACCGCTCATCACCAGCGAAATGGCGCGGCTGCGGAAGGCGTCGTCGGCGGTCTCGGCGGCGGCGAAACGGTAGTACTGCCAAAACGCGTTGTGAGAGCCGAACAAGGCGCTGCCGACGGCAAACCCGACGAAGGAGCCTTGATATATGGCGGTGACACAGATCACCCCTGCCGTCAGCCCGATGCACTGGCCGACGATGAACCCGGCGCGCCGCCCAATGCGCCGCATGAGCATGGAGGCCGGAATGGTGGTCGCCATGACGAAGGTCATCTGCAGGGCCAAGGGCACCGTTGCCAGGCTTTTGTCGACCACCAACATGTGGCCGACCAGGGGCGACACCGTCCCGATGATAGAAACGCCAGACATGGCCAGCGCCAAACTGAGCGCCAGCAAGACAACGTTCTTGCGCGACGGGTCGGGGGAAGGCGCGGAAGTTATGTTGATTGTCTCCGTCACTGTTCTCTCTCGATCGGGGGTATGTCCCCACCGGAGCGATGAACGAAGCGCAGCCAAAGGGTGGCGGCAAAGGCGACGAGGACCGGCGCGATGACGGCGTAGTTGACGGCCTCCCAGCCCAAGGCGTTTAGCATGGCGCCGGACGAGAAGCTGCCAACGGTCACCAGGCCGAAAACCAGAAAGTCGTTTAAGGCCTGTACCTTGGCCTGCTCGGCGGGGTGGTAAGTCTCGGTCAGAAGCGTGGCCCCACCGATGAACATGAAGTTCCAGCCGACGCCCAGCAAGACGAGGCCGCCCCAGAATTGCAAGACCTCAAAACCCGAGAGATTGACCCCGGCGCAGGCCAGGTTCAACAGCGCGCCGACCAGGATAATGTTGAGAACGCCGAAGCGCTTGATCAGGTGGCCGGTAAAGAAGCTCGGCGCGAACATGCCAAGGGCGTGCCACTGGATGACGAAGGCGGAGTCTTCGAATTCGTGGCCCGACATCATCATGGCGATGGGGGTCGCCGTCATCACCAGGGCCATCACCCCATAGCCGATCATGGCCGACAACACGGCGACGACGAACAGGGGTTGGCGTCCAATTTCGGCCAACGGCCGTCCCGATTGCTTCAAATGCCGCGCCTCGGGCCTGGGGATGTCGATAAACGCCAGCAAGGCCACGGTTGCCACGCAAAGCATCCCGATGATGGCGTAGGACCCGGCGAAGGTGAAGGGCGTCAGCAGGTCGCGGCTGAACTTGGCCAGTTCCGGACCGCAAATCGCCGCCACCACGCCGCCGCTCATCACCAGGGATATGGCGCGGCTGCGGAAGGCGGCGTCGGCGGTCTCGGCGGCGGCGAAACGGTAATACTGCCAAAATGCATTGTGAGACCCGAACAGGGCGCTGCCGACGGCAAACCCGGCGAAGGAACCTTGATGAATGGCGGCGACGCAAATCACCCCCGCCGCCAGCCCGATGCCCTGACCAATGATAAAGCCGGCGCGCCGCCCAATGCGGCGCATGAGCATGGAGGCCGGAACGGTGGAGGCCATGACAAAGGCCATCTGCAGGGCCAGGGGCACCGTCGCCAGGCTTTTGTCGACCGCCAGCATGTGGCCGGCCAGGGCCGACACCGTCATGATCATGGAAGCGCCGGACATGGCGAGCGCCAGGCTGAGCGCCAGCATGACGACATTCTTGCGCGACGGGTCCGGGGAAGACCTGGAAACCTTGTTGGATATCTCCGGCACAGTTCTCTTCCGATCTTGGGGGTATCCGCGCCGAAGCTGTGTGGGCGCGAAGGGCCGGACAGTGCAGGATACGGCCGGCAAAATCCACTGCTAACTGGGTATCGGTTTCCGATCCAGCGGGCAGCCGACTTTGAGAGTGGAAAGCGTAGGTGAAAAAGATATATGCCGTGCCGGCCATGAATGTGGAGGCACGCCAGTTTCCGCCTCGCGGTCCTGGCCTAACCGGTGAAGATGACGCCTTTCGTTTATACTTGGGTCTCCCTTTGCGCGTTGGGGCGCTGGGGGCAGGTCAGGGGAGCTAGGCCCGCGGTGGCCGGCACCGGTGGAAGCCGAAACCGGTTGGTGCTACGATTCCGCCCGAGGAGAGGCCATGCGGACCAGGTCCATCAAGCTTTTGCTCGCCATCGTTGCCGCTTTCCTCGGCCTCGTCCTTGTGGCCGACTGGGCGGTGGAACTCTTGTGGCTCGGCGCGCTTGGTTACGAGAGCGTTTTCTGGACATTGCGGCTGCTCAAGGTCGGTTTCTTTCTGATCGCCTTCGTTCCACTTTTTCTATGGTTCTGGCTTAACTTAAGCCTCCTTTCACGGCGCTTCGATGTGGCGGCGCTGATCGCCGAGGCGAGCCGTAACTTTAGACAGCGCACCGGAGCCGTCGGGGCCTATAGGGGCGGCCCCGACGACGAGGACGAGGAATCAGCGCCGGACGGCTGGACGGGGACCGGCATCCACGCCTTGCTGGCGTCCGTCGGCGCGCTGCTGATCGGCCTCGTCATCGGCACCGGTTGGGATATGCTTTTGCGGCTTGCTTGGGCCGGGGATTATGGGCGCGCCGATCCCATCTTCGGCCACGACGTCGGCTTCTATCTGTTCACCCTTCCCTTTCTTGAGTTGGTGCAAACCAGTCTTGTCGCCGCCGCCTCGCTGACCCTGGCCGGGGTCACGATGGGTTACCTGCGGGCCGGCGTCGTTCGTGTCGACTGGAAACGGGGCATCGAGGCGCCGGCCGCCGTTCTCCAACACATCGGTCTCAACCTGGCGCTCTTTCTCGGTGTCTGGGCGTGGGGATATTATCTGGACCGCTATGCCCTTCTCCAATCGACGCGGGGCGCCGTTCATGGCGCCGGCTATACCGATGTCTTCATCGTCCAGCCGGCGCTTTGGATCGTGCTCGGCGCTACCGTGGCCCTGGCGGTGGTGGTCCTGTTTCCGGCCATCCTCAAGAACCTGCGCCTGGCCGTGGCGGCCGGCGGCGGCTATCTGGTCATTCTTGCGGTTTCCTTGTTCATAGTTCCGTGGGCGGTGCAGGCCTTCAGGGTGGAACCCAATGAACTGGAGCTGGAGACCCCGTTCCTGCGTCACAACATTGCCTTCACCCGCCACGCCTACGGCATCGACGACATTGACGTGCGCTCATACGCAGCCTTCGACGATCTGACGCCCGAAGACCTGCGGCGCAACCAGCAGACCATCGACAACATACGCCTTTGGGATTGGCGCCCGCTGACCCAGACCGTGCGCCAGCTTCAGCGCATCCGCACCTATTACGAAATCAATGACGTCGACGTCGACCGCTATCAGGTGGACGGCGCCTATCGCCAGGTCATGGTGGCGGCGCGCGAACTGTCGAACGACCTTCCCGACCAGGCCGAGACCTGGGTCAACCGGCACCTCCAATACACCCATGGTTACGGCCTCGCCATGAATCTGGCGGCCAAGAAAAGCAAGCAAGGCGTGCCTGAGTTTGTGATCAAGGACCTGCCGCCCAGCGCCGTCGGCGGCCTCGCCGTCACCCAGCCGGCGATCTACTATGGCGAAGAGAATACCGGCTATCGCATCGTCTCAACCGCGGTGAAGGAATTCGATTACCCCAAGGGCGACGACAACGTCTACACCCACTATCGCGGACAGGGCGGCATGGCGCTTGATGCGTGGTGGAAGAAGATTCTCTTCGCCTGGCAACAGTTCGACGTGCGCATCGCGCTCACGGCCTACACCGGGCCCGAAAGCCGCATCCAGTTATGGCGCACCGTCGGCGAACGGGTGAGCCGCATTGCTCCGTTTCTACGCCTCGACCGCGACCCCTATATCGTACTAGGCGATGGGCGCCTTTATTGGGTACAGGACGCCTATGTGACCGCCCGCACGTTCCCCTATTCCGAGCCCCACGATCAGCGCTACAATTATATCCGCAATTCGGTCAAGGTGATCGTCGATGCCTACGAAGGCGATGTCGTCTTCTACGTCATGGACCCCGACGATCCGGTCCTCGGCGTTTACCGCCGCGCCCTTCCGGCTCTCTTCCGGCCCCTCGCCGAAATGCCCGAGAGCCTGCGCCGCCACCTGCGCTATCCCCAGGAACTCTTCCAGGTCCAGGCACACAAATACAACATCTATCACATGACCGTGCCACAGGTTTTCTACAACGGCGAAGACATCTGGTCCGTACCGCAGCGCAAGTTAGTCGGCCAAGAGGTGCGGGTGGGACCTTTTCGGTCCTTGGCTAGAAATTCCACGCCAAACGACGACGACATGAAACCCTACTACATCTTGATGAAGCTCCTCGGCGAGGAGAGGGCCCAGTTTCTCATCATGTCGCCGCTGACGCCAAGCAACCGCGACAACATGATCGCGTGGATGGCGGCGCGCTGTGACTTTCCCGCCTACGGCCAGCTCCTGGTCTACAAGCTGCCCAAGAAACGCTTGATTCTGGGACCGGCCCAGATCGAGGCGATGATCGACCAGGACACGCGGGTCTCGCAGCAGATATCCCTGTGGGACCAACGCGGCTCGCGGATCATCCGGGGCAGCCTCCTCGTCATTCCCGTCGAACAGTCCTTTCTCTACGTCAAACCGATCTACCTGTTGGCCGAACAAGCCTTTATTCCCCAACTCAAACGCATCATTGTAAGCGACGGCAAGCGCCTGGCCATGGAACCGACCCTGGAGGGGGCGCTCAAGGTGGTCTTCGGCGGTGCTCCCGCCCCTGCCGCGACGGCGCGGGACGACAAAACGCCCGACCCCTTCGGCGCCGCGCGCCGCGAATTGGAACGCGCCGAAAAGGCGCTGCGCGATGGCGACTGGGACGCCTTCGGGCGCGCCATGCAGGACTTGAAGGAAACTATCGGAAAGTAGGACCGCTATGGATAGCATGACACCAAGACAAGACATCACCCACGGCGCCACGCATGGTTTGCCCAACGTCTGGTCCGGCGGCGCGCGGGGTTTCGCCATGCGGCCCAAGGACTGCTTCCCAGACGATTACAGCGACGCCAGGCAGCGCTTTCTCGGCGCCTGCGATGACCTTGGCATCGAGACGACCCCCTATCCCAACCCCAATCGCGGACCGCTGGACGAGGCCCTGTTTACCGATACCGCCTGGTTCGGTCCCGCCGATGCCGGGTGCGTCCTGGTGCTCGTCTCGGCGACCCACGGGGCCGAGGCGTTCTGCGGTTGCGGCGCACAGATGGACTGGCTCTTGACCGGTGGTCCCGAACACCTTCCCCCGGGCCTCGCCGTCCTTGTCGTTCACGTCCTCAACCCGCACGGCTTCGCCTGGCTCAGGCGCATAACCGAGGAAGGCGTCGATCTCAACCGCAACTGGGTCGACTTCGATAAACCGCTGCCCGAAAACCCGGGCTTCGCCGAGTTGGCCGACGCCTTGTTGCCGCGCCAGATCGAAGGACCGGTCTTCGAGGCGGCTGAAGCCACCATCAAAGCGTGGCGCGCGACCCGTGACGAAGACACCTTTCTGACCGCCCGCGGCGCCGGCCAGTACACCCATCCCGGCCACTTCAATTTCGGCGGCTTCGAGCCGACCTGGGCGCGCCGAACCTTGGAGACCATCGTCGCCGAAAACCGGTTGGCCGAGCGCGACATCGTTGCCGTTGTCGACTATCACACCGGCCAGGGACCCTTCGGCTATGGCGAGCCCATCTGCGGCAACCTTCCGGGCACATGGGGCAACGCCCGCGCCAAGGCATGGTACGGCGAAAGCGTCACCGAGCCGACACTCGGCACCTCGACCTCGGTGCCCAAGTTCGGCCTTTCCGAAGAGGGCTGGGCGCGCATGGTCGGCGAGCGCCAAGTTTACATCGCGCTCGAATTCGGCACCTACGACCCCGAAAACGGACGCCGCGTCCTGCGCCAGGACTACTGGCTGCACAAGTACGGCAAACCGGACTGGCATTCGGAGGAAACGCGGCGCATCAAGGCCGATATCCGCAAGCGCTTTTATCCCGACACCGAGGATTGGCGCCAGATGATGCTTTTCCGCTCGCGCCAGATCATCAAGCAGGCCCTCGCCGGCCTGACCGGCGAGTAGGGCGGCCAATCAATCGGCGGCGCGGTCCTGGGCGGCGCCGAACTCGGTTTTCAGGATCTTGGCGAGCCGCGCCCGCACGGCGCGGGGGTCGGCGAGCACGTCGGCCAGGGAACGCCCGGCGCCGGCCGCCGGCAGGTCGGGGACGGCCTGGGCGAAAATGCGCCGCCGGGTTTCGTAGCGTACCGACTTGGGCAGGCTGTAGAGGCGGCGGTTGAGGTCTAACATGGTGGCGTCGTCGAAGACCGACTCCCAGGCCCGGCGTTCGCGCCCGAAATCGAAGCCGGCGCGCCGTCCCCGCGTGGCGCGGAGCCGCTTGGTCGCCCCCTGATCGACACCGTCGTCGGTGATGACGACGCCATAGTCCCGGGCCGCGCCGGCGCGGCTGACGAAGCCCTGCTCGACGTCGGCCAGCACCCTGTTCGGCGGCCGTCTATAGGGGTTTCCGTAGCCCGCCGCGCCGGCCATCAGGAAGCTCACCGTGTCGCCCGCCTTGACCGGCAGTTGGTCGATCTTGCCCAGTTCGCGCTCGTCCGCCCGGCCCAGGTTGTAAACAGCGCGTTGCGGCCTGCCGGGGCAGCCGCCGGCCACGCCCCAGGGGGCAAAGCGCATGCGCTCCATGGAGCGCGCCAGGATGGTGCCGCCGTCGCGCACGATCTCGACCGTGATCATCTGACCGGCGCCGCCGCGCCAGCGGCCGGGACCGCCCGAATCGCAACGCACGTCGTAGGCGCGGACGATGACGCCGGCCTCTTCCTCGACGGTTTCGTTGGGATGGTTCTTCATGTTGTTGAGCGTGTTGTCGCGGGCATCGACGCCGTCCTGGCCCTTGAGCGCCCCCATGCCGCCTTTCATCGGCTGGACCACCATCACCTGACGCCGCCCGCCCTCTTCGGGGATGTGCTCGGCCAGGACAAAGGGCGTCGAGGCACCGCAGGTCGGCGCCGACATGAGGTGCGGCGCGGCCTTGAAGATGGCGCCCGTCAGCACGTCGTTGGTCCGCCTGCCGGGCGCCGAACGCACGCCAACGGCGTCGGGGAACTGGGCATTGAGGATGATGCCGGGCGGCACGGTGACGCTGATCGAGCGATAGAGCCCGGCGTTCATCGCCATGGTTGGATCGTAGGTCGTCATGAAGCTGGTCAGCCACATGGTCAGCCAGTAGTTCATGCGCCCCATGGTCGGCACGTTATAGGCCGCCGGAACCTGGGGATCGGTGCCGGTGAAATCCAGGTTCACCTGGCCGTCGTCCACTTTCATGCAAGCACGGATGCGAAGGGGAACAGGGCTCAGCATATCGTCGTCGAGGTAATCCCAGAACTCATAAGCGCCGTCGGGAATGCGGCGCAACACGTCGCGCGCTTTGGCCGCCGTGTAATCGGGCAGGTCCTTCTGGCAATCGAGGAAATTGTCGAGCCCATGCGCCTCGATCAGGTCGGCGACGCGCTGGCGGCCGACCTCCATCGATCCCAGCATGGCCTTGATATCGCCCATGTTGACCTCCGGCTCCCGGCAGTTGGCGGCAAGCAGCGCAAAGAAGTCCCGGTTGAAGACACCCTTCTTGACGATTTTCATGGGCGGGATGCGCAGGCCTTCCTGGAAGATCTCGGTCAGGGCCGGCGAAATGCTGGACGGCACGCTGCCGCCGACATCGGTGCAGTGAATGAAACAAAAGCCCCAGGCGACGACGCGGCCCCTGTGGAAATAGGGTCGCAAAATCTGGAGGTCGGGAAGATGGGTCGCCAAGCCGTCGGAAAGATAGGGATCATTGGTCATGATCACGTCGCCGGGCTCGACGTCGGGAACGGCGCGTATGGTCGAGACGTAGTTGGTGTCGATCAAGAAGTTGAACGTCGCCGAGGGCGGATAACCGAACACCAGACCTTGCACGTCCAGGACGGCGGTGCCGAAGTCGGCCGCCTCCTTGACGTAGATCGAGCGCGAGGCGCGCTGCAGCGCGAAATACATCTCGTCCGCCGCCGCCGCGATCTTGCGATTGAGGATTTCAAGAAGGACGGGATCAAGCCGCATGACGATTTCCGGCGGGGAAAGGCAAATCAGGTCGGGCGAGCCTAATCGCCCGCCAACGACCCGTCAAACCAGCCGCTTCACTCGGCATATATCAGCGGCAAGGCGGTGGTGTACTTGATCTGCTCCATGGCGAAACTGGAGCTTACGTCGGAGAAGGGCACGCTTTGGATCAAGCGTTTGTAGACGCCGTCATAAGCGGCGACATCGGGCACGACGATACGGAGCAGGTAGTCGATCTCGCCGCTCATACGATAGAGCTCGACCACCTCCGGAATGTCGGCGACGGCACGGGTGAATTCCTCCAGCCAGTCGATGTCGTGGCGGTTTGTCTTCACGGCCACGAAGACCGTCAATCCGACTTTCAGTTTTTCGGCGTCGAGCAAGGCGACGTGACGGCGGATGATGCCGTGGTCGCCAAGCGCCTTGATGCGCCGCCAGCACGGCGTGGCCGAAAGGCCCACCCGCTGCGCAATATCGGCCACCGAAAGCTTGGCGTCTTCTTGAAGGCAACCAAGAATCTTGCGGTCAATGGCATCTATGTCGGTCCCCCGTGTTTCATTCGGCAGGGCTTTTCAGATCAAGCGTACTTGAAATGAATTTTCCATCATACCCGGCTTTTCGAAAATATAATCCGGCAAAAGCCGGGATTGTCCATATATAAAAAACCAAAAACCCCTCAAATTTTGCGAGAATATTCTTAACCGCTTAATGGTAAGGCGATTACAGGAATCCCGATCATGAGCGTGCTCCTTGCCGAAGAACGGACCTACGCCCGCAAGACCGGGCGGGGCATGATCTATCACGACATTACCGAGACCATCGGCAACACACCTTTGGTGAGGTTGGGGCGCCTGATGAAAGCCCATGACGTCAAGGCCGACATCCTGGCCAAGATCGAAAGCTTCAACCCGGCTGGGTCGGTCAAGGACCGCAGCGCCCTTGCCATGATCGAGGCCCCGGAAGCGGCGGGCAAAATCGGTCCCGAGACCGAACTCATCGAGGTGACGTCGGGCAACAACGGAGTCGCCTGCGCCTGGGTCTGCGCCCTCAAGGGAATACCGCTGACCATCGTCATGCCCGAGCATATGTCGATCGAGCGCCGCAAGATGCAGGCCCTGTTCGGGGCCAACCTGGTCCTGACACCGAAGGAGCTTGGCACCAAGGGCGCAATTGACACGGCCCAGGCGATGCTTGAGCAAAATCCTAACCTGGTCCTGATCGGGCAGTTCGAGAACCAAGCCAACCCCGACATGCACCGCACCACCACCGCCGAGGAGATCTGGACCGACACCGCCGGCATGGTCGACGTCATCATCGCCGGCATCGGCACGGGCGGCACCTTCACCGGCATCGCCGAGGCCCTGAAGCCGCGCAATCCCGAGCTGCGAATGATCGCCGTCGAGCCGGCGTCGTGCCCGGTACTGTCACAAGGCCGGTCCGGCGTCCACAAGCTTCAGGGTCTGAGTTCCGGACACGTGCCCGAGATCATGCGTACCGACCTGATCGACGAGGTCGTCACCGTCGAAGACGGCGACGCCATCCGCATGACCCGCGAATTGGCCCGTATCGAGGCCCTGGCCGTCGGAATCTCGTCGGGCGCCATGGCCGTTGCCGCCGTGCAGGTCGGCCAGCGCCCCGTGATGGCGGACAAGACCATCGTCACCTTGTTCGCCGATTTCGCCGAGCGCTACATTTCGACGGAAATCTTCGACGGTCTGTAAAGGCCGCGTCGCGATCAGGAACGCTCGCCCCGGGTCGGACCCAGGGGCGCGATGCGGATGTTCGGGCCAAGTCGCCGGTAGGGAATCTTGAGGGTATCGACGACGTTGGGGCCCGGTCCCTCGACGACCAGGATCGGTCCCGCGACGGCGCCGTAATCGGACAGAAAGTGCGTCGATTCCTTGAGCGCGATTATCTTTTGGTCGCCGGCCTCGATACCCAGGTGCGTGAGGAGCGCCCGATCCGTTGCCCGGTGCTTCTCGCTGGCGACGACGGCGCGGACGCCGCCGCTCCGCAACAGGGCCATGGGACCAAGGTGCAGTTTCAGGCCCCGGTCCATGGGGCCGGTGCAGGTGATCTCGCCGTCGCCCAAGGCCTCGACCGTCATCGGGCCGGTGAAAGGCGCCTCGCCGGGCAGTCCCGAGCGGCCGCCGAGAGCGGCCGCGATCTCGGCGCCGATGCCCGCCTCATGGGCCTGGGCGGCGGTCTCGGGATCGCGGATCATAACAACCACCGCGCCGGCGGCCCCCTGGCGCACCAACGAGGCGAAGACTGCCATGGTGTCGGACGAGCCGCCGCCGCCGGGATTGTCCTGGGTATCGACCAGGATGACCGGCCCGGCGGCGCCGGGCGCCAGTTCGATGGCTCGGCGCACCGCTTCGGCGGGCGTGAAGAGTTCTCCGGCGAACTCCCCTTCGCGCCCCAGGACTTCTTCGTACAGGGCGTCGACGGCGCCTTCCACGGCGGCCCGGTCCTGGCCGAAGGCGAACACCGCCGGGCCCAGGTCGGGAACGTCGGCGCCGGGAAAGCCCACGGTCAGCGACAGGCTGGCCACGCCGTCGCCTTCCAGGGCTTCCACCTTCTGCATGATCGTGAGCAACGGCTCGGCCAGGGTGCATTGCCACGAAGACGGGATAAGGAAAGGAAGGCGGCGATACCCCTTGAACGGCAAGGCCTCGCCGTTCAGCAAACCGTGCACAAGGCGCGCCGCGCGGGCGCCGGTC
>JASLLZ010000098.1 GCA_030746775.1 Rhodospirillales bacterium
TGATCATCGTGTTGACCGTCGTTCTTATGGCGATCTTCACCTTGCTCATCAACCGCACCACCATGGGCCGCGCGCAACGGGCCTGCGAACAGGACCTGGGCATGGCGTCGCTGGTCGGCGTCAATGTCGACCGCACCATCTCGTTTACCTTCGTGGTCGGCGCCACCTTGGCCTCCTTCGCCGGCCTGGTCTTCCTTCTCAACTATGGGGTCATCGACTTCTATATCGGTTTTCTGGCCGGCATTAAGGCCTTTACCGCGGCGGTTCTGGGCGGCATCGGCTCGCTGCCGGGGGCCATGTTGGGCGGCATCCTGATCGGCTTGATCGAGGCCTTCTGGTCGGCCTATTTCACCGTCGAATACAAGGACGTGGCGGCCTATTCCATTCTCGTCCTGGTGCTCATCTTCCGGCCCACCGGACTTCTGGGCAAACCGGACATCGAGAAAGTCTGAGCCCATGGAAGACACGACCTTAGCGCATCCGATCCCCATCGACGCCCAGGAACTGTTCAAGGAAGCGGGGGCGACGGCGCTGATCGTTTTTGCCCTGGCTTTCAGTTTGGTCGGTTTCAAGACCGAAGACGTTCCGGGCGGACTGGATATCATTACCCGCTTCGACGATGTTTTGGTGGCCACATTCCTGGCCTTCGTGGGCCGTACGGGACTGATTCTGCTGCGCGAGGGTCGTTCCTTTCCGGTCCTGGCGACGGCCCTGCCGGTTGCTGTCATCTTGATCGCCGCACTCTTTTCGAAGGTCCTGTTCGGCCCCGACATCGCCGCCGTGTTGGAGCGCATCCTGCCTTTCGGCGCCCCGGTCATCGACTGGCTGGTCGCAATTCTTGTCACCATAATTGCGGCACGCGCCGCTTGGGCCCAACGGCGCGCGCGATCGACGGTCACCGCCGAGGAACGCGAAGAGGCGATGGACCGCTTCGGCGCCCAGGTACAGCACGCGGCGCACATCCTCGGCCCGCTGCTGCTCGTCTTCGCCATCATCCTGCCTTTCCTGCCCATGGCCGACCGGCGGATCCTGGACATCGCCATCCTGGTCGTCACCTACATCATGCTGGGCTGGGGGCTGAATATCGTGGTTGGGCTGGCCGGGCTTCTCGATCTGGGCTACGTGGCGTTCTACGCCGTCGGTGCGTACAGTTACGCGCTTTTGGCCCAATACTATGACATGGGATTCTGGGTCTGCCTGCCTTTTGCCGGTTTGATGGCGGCGACGGCCGGGATCGTCCTGGGCTTCCCCGTGCTGCGCCTGAGGGGCGACTATCTGGCCATCGTGACCCTTGGTTTCGGCGAGATGATCCGCATCATTCTCCTCAACTGGTATGAATTCACCAAGGGCCCCGACGGCCTGTCGGGTATTCCCCGGCCGACCTTTTTCGGCCTGCCGTTCAAGCGCAGCCCGCCCGAAGGCGTCGAGTCTTTCCACAGCTTTTTCGATCTCGCCTATACGCCCATCGACCGCATCATTTTCCTGTACTACGTGATCTTGGTGATGGCGCTGGTGACCAACCTGTTTACGCTGCGCATCCGCAAGCTGCCGGTGGGACGGGCCTGGGAGGCCCTGCGCGAGGACGAGATCGCGTGCCGCTCGCTCGGCATCAATCCCCGCAACACCAAACTTACGGCATTTTCCATCGGCGCCATGTTCGGCGGCTTCGGGGGCGCGTTCTTCGCCACCCGCCAAGGCTTCATCAGCCCCGAAAGCTTCACCTTCATCGAATCCGCGGTGATCCTCGCCATCGTCGTCCTGGGCGGCATGGGCAGCCAGATCGGCGTTGTCTTCGCCGCCATCCTGCTCATCGGCCTGCCCGAGATTTTCCGTGAACTGCACCAATACCGCATGCTGGCATTCGGCGCCGCCATGGTGCTGATCATGGTATGGCGGCCGCAGGGTCTTCTTGCCCACCGCGAGCCCACCCTGCGCCTGTCGGAACCGCCGCCGGGCGCGGATCCGGAAAGCGCGGGCGCGCAATGAGCGCCGGTCAAACGCTTTTGAGCGTCGAGCACCTGACCATGCGCTTCGGCGGCCTGGTGGCGATCGACGACATATCCTTCGAAGCCGCCGACAAGAAGATCACCGCCATCATCGGTCCCAACGGCGCCGGCAAGACCACGGTCTTCAACTGCCTTACCGGGTTTTATCAACCGACTATCGGGCGGCTGACATTGCATCATCCGAAAGGCGACTTCCTGCTTGAAAGGATCGAAGGCTACCGCATCGCCAAGGACGCGGGGGTGGCGCGCACCTTTCAGAACATCCGCCTGTTTCCGCGCATGACGGTGCTGGAGAACATGGTCCTCGCCCAGCACAACGTGTTGATGCGAGCCTCCGCTTACACCTTCGCCGGGTTGATGGGCCTCAAGGTCTATCGAAATGCCGAAGCCAAGGCGGTCGAAATGGCCCGCTATTGGCTCGACAAGGTGAGCTTGACCGGGCAGGCGGATTGGGAGGCGGGAAACCTGCCTTATGGCGACCAGCGGCGGCTCGAAATCGCCCGCGCCATGTGCATCGAACCCACCATCCTTTGCCTGGATGAACCGGCGGCTGGCTTGAACCCACGGGAATCGGCGGCGCTCAACGAGTTCCTCCTCTTCATCCGCGACGAACATAAGATCGGCCTTTTGCTCGTCGAGCATGACATGAGCGTGGTGATGGGCATCTCGGACCACATCGTCGTCCTCGATTACGGCCGCAAGATCGCCGACGGCACGCCCGACGAGGTGCGCCGCGACCCCGCCGTTATCCGAGCCTATCTGGGCGAGGAAGAGGATGAGGAACTGCCGCCCGAGATCGCGCGCGACCTGGACGATCAGAGTTAGGTGGAGCCGATGCTGAGCATCTCCGGCGTTCACACATTCTACGGCAAGATCGAGGCCCTGCGCGGCGTCGATCTGGAAGTCGCCGAGGGCGAAATCGTTACCTTGATCGGCGCCAACGGCGCCGGCAAGTCGACGCTCCTGATGACGGTCTGCGGCAATCCGCGCGCCCAGCGCGGACGCATCGTCTTCGACGGCACGCCGATCACCGGTCTTCCGACCCACCAGATCATTCGCATGGGATTGTCACAGGCGCCGGAGGGACGGCGCATTTTTCCCCATATGACGGTGCTTGAGAACCTGCAAATGGGCGCCACGATCATCGATCCCAAATACCTGGCCGAGGACCTGGAGCGGGTCTATGGCCTTTTTCCCATCCTCAAGGAACGTCACGAACAGCGTGGCGGCACGCTGTCCGGCGGCGAACAGCAGATGCTGGCCATCGGGCGGGCGCTCATGAGCCGGCCCCGGCTCCTGCTGCTCGACGAGCCGTCCCTCGGCCTGGCGCCCATTCTGGTCAAGCAGATATTCACCGTTATCAAGGAAATCAACGAGCGCGAAAAGGTTACCGTGTTCCTGGTCGAACAGAATGCCTTCCACGCGCTGCGCTTGGCCCACCGCGGCTACGTCATGGCCAATGGACGCATATTGATGAGCGGCAGCGGCGCCGAGTTGCTGGCCAACGAGGAGATCCGCACCGCCTATCTGGAGGGGGGAAAACGGGAGTCATGACCGGGTTCATGGGTAACACGGCGCCGGTCTATTTCGGCCTCACACTCGTCATCATGGGTTTCGCCGCCTACATGACGGGGATGGGCCTGGCCAATACCTGGCGCCCGATCTGGCAGCCGGTGTTCTATTCGGCCCTTCTCGGTTTCGCCGACCGCTTCTTGGTGTTCTCGCTTTTCGATGGCGAGCTCTTGTCCCTTACCGGTTATCTGGTCGACAGCGTGTCGCTGATTATCATCTCGCTCTTTGCCTATCGCACCGCCCAAGCGCGGCGCATGGTCAGCCAGTACCCATGGCTCTATGAACGCGTCGGGCTATTCGGTTGGCGCGAGAAAGGATGAGGCCGGGGGGGGCGGCGCCGTCAAACGGTATCTCAAGTTAGGGTGTTGCGGCGCTGGCTTGACGTGATAATTTAATACCAATCGGCCGTCTCGCCTTGGCGGCCATGATTTCGGGAGTGGAACTTCACCATAGCGGTTATCCCGAAGGGGGCACCGCGTACTTAGGGAGGTCAGTACCCCATGCGAAACCTTAAAACGACATTCGTGGCGGCGGCCGTTCTGGCAGCCGTGAGCCTTACTCCCGCCCTGGCGGAGATCAAGATTTCCACGGCCGGGCCGATGACCGGCCAGTACGCTTCTTTCGGCGAGCAGATGAAGCGCGGCGCCGAAATGGCGGTCGCCGATCTCAATGCCAAAGGCGGCGTTCTGGGACAGAAGCTCTCGTTACAGATCGGTGACGACGCCTGTGATCCCAAGCAGGCGGTGGCCGTCGCCAACAAGTTCGTCAGCGACGGCGTTGTCTTTGTCGCCGGCCATTTCTGCTCGGGCTCGTCGATCCCGGCTTCCAAGGTCTATACCGAGGAGGGCATCTTGCAGATCTCGCCCGCCTCGACCAATCCGAAGTTGACCGACGAAGGGGGCGACAACGTCTTCCGCACCTGCGGGCGCGACGACCAGCAGGGCATCGTTGCCGGCAACTTCCTGGCCGATAAGTTCGGAAGCAAGAAAATCGCGGTCCTCCACGACAAAACCGCCTACGGCAAGGGCCTCGCCGACGAGACCAAGAAGCAGCTTAACAAGCGCGGCATCAAGGAGGCCATGTACGAAGCCTACACCGCCGGCGAAAAGGATTATTCGGCGTTGGTCAGCAAGATGAAGTCGGCCGGTATCGGCGTCTTTTATCTTGGCGGCTACCACACCGAGGCCGGCCTCATGATCCGCCAGGCTCGTGAACAGGCCTATGGCGTGCAGCTCGTCTCGGGCGACGCCCTGGTCACCGACGAGTACTGGAAGATCACCGGCAAGTCCGGCGAGGGGACCTTGATGACCTTTAGCCCCGATCCGCGCAAGAACGCGGTAGCCAAGCCGGTCGTCGATAAGTTCCGCAAGGGCGGCTATGAGCCGGAGGGCTATACGCTTTATACCTACGGCGCCATCCAGGCCTGGGCCCAGGCAGTCGCCAAGGCCGGATCGACGGATACCAACAAGGTGGTAGCGTCGCTCAGGTCCAACAAGTTCGAAACCGTGCTCGGCAACATCGGCTTCGACAAGACAGGCGATGTCACGGCGCCCGGTTATGTTTGGTACGAGTGGAAGGGCGGGACTTACGATTACATCAAGTAGGGCGTTCCCCGCGCTTTAACGAAACGGCCCGGCGGCCTATGGCCGCCGGGCTTTTTCGTGCCCGCCTCAATTCAATATCGGCCGCGATGGACTTCAGCGTTTCTTCTTGCGCCGGCCGGGCTTGCGGCCGAGGCCGATTTTCTTGGCGAAATCAGAGCGTTGCTTGGCATAGTTGGGCGCCACCATGGGATAGTCCGGCCCCAGCTTCCACTTGGCCCGGTATTCTTCCGGCGTCAGATTGTAGGTGGTGCGCAGATGCCGTTTCAACATCTTCAACTTCTTGCCGTCTTCAAGACAGATGATGAAGTCAGGCGTGATCGAGCGGCGGATCGGCACCTTGGGTTTGGCCTTCGTGGCGCTTGACTCGCTGGAAATCGACTGAACATCCTTCAACGAATCGACGATGGTATTGATGACCTCTGGTATTTGGGTTGCCCCTACTTGATTACGGCTCACATAGGCGGCAACAATATCCACCGCCATGCGCAAGATATCCTCGCGGGGAATGCTTTCATTGGTGTTATCGGTCATTGGGCCGAGCCTATGATCTATAGCTAGCGGGGTTGGATATTTATTACAGCACGCACCCTAACTGTCAATTAAAAAGGTATATTCAAGAAATACTTGGAGTATTGCGATTTATAACACGTCGCAATTATATTAGCGGATTAGGCGGCTTGTGCTTCTGGATTTGGGGAGGCCTCAATTCGCCCTCGGTCCTTGGAACCATGGGATGGGCTTGGCGCGATAGGTTGTGGTGGGCTGGCGTGGCGCTTCGAGATGTGGTAACAAAAGGGCTGTCGTCGATATCATTGCCACCGATCAAAACATGCCAGCGAATACCATTGCCATCGCTTCGGATCATGCCGGATTCCAACTCAAATCGATGCTGCGGGAGGAGTTGGCGGAGCTCGGTTTCACGGTTGTGGACCTGGGCACCAACGACACGCAATCCGTCGATTACCCGGACTTCGCCTATGCCATGTCGGCGGCCCTCCGCGAAGGGCGGGCGAAAAAAGGCGTCTTGATCTGTGGTAGCGGCATTGGCATCAGCATGGCCGCCAACCGCGATCCGAATATTCGCGCGGCGCTGATCCACGATGCCTTTGGCGCCCGCATGGCACGCCAACACAATGACGCCAACGTTATCTGCTTCGGCGACCGAATGATTGGCGCCGACGTGGCGCGAGATTGCTTGCGAATTTTTCTGGAAACCGAATTCGAAGGTGGCCGCCACGCCCGGCGCGTCGATAAATTGAGCAAACCGGCCTAAGCAAATAAAAAAGGAAACCTTTAACGATGGTCCCCCTTGCCAACGCCGAACAAGCGAGCGGCGCCCGCGACCGCTTCTTCGGCCAGTCCCTGAACGAGACCGACCCGGATTTACGCGCCGCCATCCTGGATGAGGTGACGCGCCAGCAAGACCAGATCGAGCTGATCGCGTCGGAGAACATCGTCTCGCGGGCGGTGCTCGAAGCCCAGGGCTCGGTCCTGACCAACAAGTACGCGGAGGGCTATCCGGATCGACGCTATTATGGCGGCTGCGAATTCGTCGATGTCGCCGAGTCCCTGGCCATTGAACGCGCCAAGCAACTGTTCGGCTGCTCCTTTGCCAACGTCCAGCCCCATTCGGGAAGCCAGGCGAATCAGGCCGTGTACCTGGCTCTGTTGCGGCCCGGCGACGTCATTTTGGGAATGTCCCTGGCCGCCGGCGGGCACCTGACCCACGGCGCTCCGCCGTCCCTGTCGGGCAAGTGGTTCAAGGCTGTTCAGTACGGTGTCAAACGCGAAGATGGCCAAGTCGACTTCGACGAGGTTGAGAAACTGGCCCTCGAACACCGGCCCAAGATGGTCATTGTCGGCGGCTCGGCCTATCCGCGAATCTTCGATTTCGAGCGTTTTCGCGCCATCGCCGACCGGGTCGACGCCTATCTGCTGGTCGATATGGCCCATTTTACCGGACTGGTGGCGGGCGGCGTCCATCCCAGCCCGCTGCCGCACGCCCACGTGGTGACGACGACGACGCACAAGACCTTGCGCGGGCCACGCGGCGGAATGATCTTGAGCAACGATGCGGAGCTTGGCAAGAAGATCAATTCCGCCGTCTTCCCGGGCCTCCAGGGCGGTCCCTTGATGCACGTCATCGCTGCCAAGGCGGTGGGCTTCGGCGAAAACTTACAGCCCGCCTTCAAGGACTATGCCGGAGCGACGGTGGAAAACGCCGCGGTTCTGGCCCAGAAATTGATCGAGTGCGGTTTTGACATCGTCTCGGGCGGCACCGACACCCATCTCATGTTGGTCGACCTTCGTTCCAAGGGATTGAAGGGAAGGGACGCCGAGGCCAGCCTGGAACGCGCCGGCATGACGTGCAACAAGAACGCCGTGCCCTTCGATCCCGAAAAGCCCATGGTTACTTCGGGCCTGCGCCTGGGAACACCGGCCGGCACGACACGGGGGTTCGGAGCGGGGGAATTCCACCTGATCGGAGAACTGATAGGGGACGTCCTCGACGGCCTCGCGGATCATCCGGAAGACAACGGTGCCGCCGAGGAGGCGGCGCGTCTAAAGGCGGCTGAACTGTGCCGCAGGTTCCCGATCTATCCGGATCGGTGAGCGGCAAGCGATTGGAAGAGGGAAGGGGATCACATGCGCTGTCCGTTTTGCGTTCACAATGATACCCAAGTCAAGGATTCGCGTCCCACCGAGGAAAACGCGACCATTCGCCGGCGGCGGTACTGCCCATCGTGTGGTTCGCGCTTCACCACTTTCGAGCGTGTTCAACTACGCGAGCTGACGGTGGTCAAGAAAAATGGCGAGAAGGCGCCTTTCGACCGCGAGAAGCTGACCCGCTCGCTCCTCATATCGCTGCGCAAACGGCCGGTCGAAAACGACCGCATAGAACGCATCGTCAACAGCATCCAGCGGCGCCTCGAAAGCCTTGGCGAAATCGAAATCCCGACCAAGGTCATCGGCGAAATGGTGATGGAGGTTCTTGCCGAACTGGACCCCGTTGCCTATGTGCGCTTTGCCTCGGTCTACAGAAATTTCCGCGAGGCCAAGGACTTCGAGGACTTTGTTGAAGGAATCGGCGACGACTCCTGACCTTCGAGATACGGCCAACATGCTGGCGGCGTTGCGACTGGCGCGCCGCGGACTGGGGACCGTATGGCCGAATCCGGCCGTCGGTTGCATCCTCGTCGGCGGCGGCGGCGCGGTGATCGGACGGGGCTGGACCCAGCCCGGCGGGCGGCCGCACGCGGAAACACAAGCCCTGGCGCGCGCCGGCGCCGCCGCCCGGGACGCCACCGCCTATGTCACCTTGGAGCCGTGCAACCACGACGGAGAAACAGCGCCCTGCAGCGAGGCCTTGATAGGCGCCGGCATCGGCCGCGCCGTGGTGGCGATCGAAGATCCCGATCCACGGGTAGCGGGCAGTGGCATCCGCCGTCTGGAAGCCGCCGGCATCCCCGTGACCTTGGGCATCGCGTCCGGCGAGGCCAGGGACCTCAATGCCGGTTTTCTGATGCGCATTGCCTCGGGGCGTCCCCTGGTGACCCTCAAGGCGGCGATCACCCTTGACGGCCGCATCGCCACCGCGGATGGCGAAAGCCGTTGGATCACCGGTGACGAGGCCCGCGCCCACGCCCATCACCTGCGCGCCGAGCATGACGCCATTGTGATTGGCAGCGGTACGGCCCTCGCCGACGACCCACGCCTGACCTGCCGCCTGCCCGGCCTGGAGGAACGCTCGCCGTTGCGCGTTATCCTTGATGGGCGAATGCGTCTGCCCCTCGCCGCGCAGGTGGTGAAAACGGCGCGCCAAATGCCAACCTGGTTGGTGACGCGAGAAGACGGCGAGGTTGAACGGCAAACAGCCTATCGGGATAAAGGTGTCGAGGTGATCGAGGCGCCAGCCGGAAAATCCGACGGTGTCGACCTTGGCTGGACCTTGAAGGCCCTGGCCCAGCGCGGACTGACCCGGGTTCTCGTCGAGGGCGGCGGCCGGCTTGCGGCGGCGCTGCTGCGCCTTGATCTCGTTGATCGGTTGGCGTGCTTCCGGGCACCGCGTATGATGGGTGGCGACGGTGTGCCGATGGCGGCGGGCCTGGACGTCGGGGAGTTGTCGTGCATACCGCGCTTCGTCAGAACGGAACTCCTGGTGCTGGGCACCGACCTGCTTGAAACCTATCGCCGGGAAGAATAGGGAAAAATCATGTTCACCGGCATCGTCACCGATACCGGCACCGTGCGCGCGGTGCAAGGGGACGGCGACACCCGTGTCGAGATTGCCACGTCGTTCGATAGTGCAACCATTGAAATCGGCGACTCGATCTCGTGCTCCGGGGCCTGTCTCACCGTCATCGACAAGGATCGTGGCTGGTTCGCCGCCTCGGTTTCGGCGGAGACGCTTTCGAAAACCGTTCTCGGCACCTGGGCCGAAGGGACGCCGGTCAATCTTGAGCGGCCGCTGCGGATCGGAGACGAATTGGGCGGCCATATCGTGTCGGGCCACGTGGACGGGGTCGCGCACCTCATCGAAACGCATCCCGAGGGCGATTCGCTACGCCATGTCTTCGAGGCACCCGAAGCATTGGCGCACTTCATCGCGCCCAAGGGTTCGCTCGCCCTCGATGGCGTGTCGCTGACCGTCAATGAGGTTACCGGGGCCCGATTCGGGGTCAACATCATCCCTCATACCCGCGCCGTAACGACCCTTGGCGGACTGGCGCCGGGTGACCCGGTCAATCTGGAAATCGACATGCTGGCGCGCTATGTTGCGCGACTCCTGGAAAAGGAATGACCGTGCCCGACCGCGACTACCTGTCGTCCATCGACGAGATCATCGAGGAAGCCCGCAATGGCCGCATGTTCGTACTCATTGACGACGAACAGCGCGAAAACGAAGGCGATCTGGTCATTCCCGCCCAGATGGCGACACCCGAGACCGTCAATTTCATGGCCAAGTTCGGGCGCGGCCTGATCTGTCTGGCCCTTACTTCAGAGCGCGTGCGCCATTTGGACTTGCCGCTCATGGCGCGTCAGAACGCGTCACGCCATCAGACCGCCTTTACCGTCTCGATCGAAGCCCGCGATGGGATCAGCACCGGCATCTCGGCATCGGATCGGGCACGCACCATCGCCGCCGCGATCGACCCTTCGAAGGGAGCCGATGACATCGTCTCGCCGGGCCACGTCTTTCCCTTGGAAGCCCGCGACGGCGGCGTCCTCGTGCGCGCCGGCCACACCGAGGCCGCCGCCGATCTGGCGCGTCTTGCGGGGCTCAACCCATCGGGTGTGATCTGCGAAATCATGAATGACGACGGTACCATGGCGCGCCTGCCCGACCTGGAAAAGTTCGCCCGGACCCACGGCCTCAAGGTCGGGACCATTGCCGATCTGATCGCCTACCGCCTGCGCCACGACCGCATCGTCGAGGCCGCTCTGGAGACCACGCTCCAGAGTCTCTATGGCGGCGAATTCCGCATGATCGTTTACATCAATCGCATCTCCTATGCCGAGCACATCGCCCTCATAAAGGGCGACCTCGGGGACAACGAACCTGTATTGGTGCGCATGCACGCCCTCAACGTTCTTGATGATGTCCTTGGCGATCACAGCGCCGGCAAGGCGGGGGAACTTCACCGCGCCATGCATATGATCGGCAAAAATGGAAGCGGTGTCGTGGTCCTGATCCGAGAGCCCCACCGCACCAGCCTGTCCGACCGGGTCCGCGCGTCGATGGGCGAGGAGTCGGAAAAGGTGAGTGAATTGCGGGCCTATGGAGTCGGTGCGCAGATTTTGCTCGATTTGGGGGTCAGGGATATGATCTTGTTGTCGAACACCCAGCGCACGATTGTCGGCCTGGAGGGCTATGGCCTGAGCGTTGTCGAGCGGTGTCCTATTCCGGTCGGAGATATCTCGGATGACTGACGGCTCTCAAATACTAATTGTCGAAGCGCGTTTCTACGAAAAGATTGCCGACGCCCTGGTCACGGGCGCCTCCCAGGTCCTGGACCAGGCCGGTGTCGCCTACACGCGCATGAGCGTGCCCGGGACGTTCGAGGTGCCGGCCCTGATCCGCTTCGCCATCCGCTCGATGGAAGTGGGGGCCGCCGTGCAACGCTATTCGGGATTTATTGCACTGGGCTGCGTCATCCGCGGCGAAACGGATCACTACGACCATATCTGCCGCGAGGCCACGCGGGCGCTGATGGAGATAAGCACCACCTATAGCGTCGCTCTCGGCTTTGGCATCCTCACCTGCGATACCTACGAACAGGCTTGGGAACGAGCCGACGTCGGGCAGAAGAACAAGGGCGCCGATGCCGCCCGGGCCTGCCTGAAAATGATGGAACATAAGAGAAGCCTGCGCCTCGTGATACGATGAGCGCCCGCACGAAAGCCCCCGACCAGCAAGATGACGGTACCCCTCTTGGCGGTCGGCGCAGTGCCGCGCGCCTGATCGCCGTCCAGGCCCTTTACGAAATAGAGATGGCGGGGGCGTCGACCGAGGCGGTGCTGCGCCAATTCATGGACCGCCGCTGGGGACGGAGGAGCGAGGAGGAGGGGGCGGGTCCCTTGATCAAACCGGATACCGAGTGGCTGGTTGTCTTGGTGCGCGGCGTGGCCGAGCGTATGGCGGAGTTGGACGAGGCCATCGCGGGCGCCCTTGACAAGGCGCGCCCCCTGGAACGGTTGGAGGTGCTGTTGCGCGCCATTCTTCGGGCTGGGGCCTACGAGCTTGTGTCGCAGACCGATGTGCCGGCCCGGGTGATCATTAACGAATACATGAACATCGCCCACGCCTTCTTCGCGGGCAAGGAGCCGAGCCTTGTCAACGGCGTTCTGGACCGTTTGGCGCACGTCTTGAGGCACCAAGAATTGGAGGACCCGTCGGGTGGGCAAGCGGCGGAAGATAAGCGAGTTTGAGATTATCGAGCGCTATTTCGCTCCCCTGGCGGCGGCCGAACCCGGGGCGTTCGGGCTGATCGACGATGCCGCACTGCTGGATTTGGAGGCGGGTCGTCGCATGGTCGTCACCACCGACACCTTGATCGCCGGCGTCCACTTCCGGCCCTTGGACGCGCCCGAGGATATTG
>JASLLZ010000099.1 GCA_030746775.1 Rhodospirillales bacterium
TTGTACCTGCTGAGACGGCTCTTCCGCATAGCTCCCATGATAACCCCCCAAATGGGTTATCTGGGACAGCCCCAAAAGAAATTGAACCCGTGTAATCCTTGCGCCGCCAAGAATCCGTGCGCCGCCAAGAACCCCTGCGCGGCTAAGAAGTAAATGTAAATCGGACCGGCGGGCATTTCCAACCCGTCATGGTCGATGCCGATGCCCCGGACTGGCTCACGCCGTCCGGGGCGCTTTTTTTGTGCCCTTCCCATATAGCGCCGCGAATCGACGCCTTGACAATGCAAAGGCATCGCCTACGACTTCCCTCCGACCCGACGGACCGCATGGACGATCCCTATGGGTCTTTATCAGCCATCCTTGGTATAACCGCGAAAGAGATGGAATTCATCCTGCGGATGCCGAGAATTCCGCCACGTGAAAGCCGTCGCCGATGATGGGAGTTGATGATATCGCCGAATTAAAGAACCTGTCTCGCGAGCAGCTCGAAACCATGGCCGAAGCCGCCGACCAAATCCTCGAATGCTATCGGCTACTTGGCAAGAGCGGTGAAAACATCGTGGCCGAAGTGTTGCGCGGCGAAGGCGAGTTCTTCGAATGGGATCACTATCCGAAAGGCGATGTCTACGATCATGTAACCCATGCCCAATACTACTATCACGCTCACCCGGCCGGCCTGCGTGGCGACGAGCACGGTCATTTCCACACCTTTCTTCGCCCCAAGGGAATGCCCAGGGGGATCCGCCCCAAGGATCTAGCCGACGCGGAACCCGCCAGGGACGCCAACGACGCATTGAGTCATCTGGTGGCAATCTCCATGAACTCCGCCGGATTTCCCGATCGTCTCTTTACAACCAACCGCTGGGTCACGGCTGAGACTTGGTACGACGCCGCCGACGTTATCGCGATGATCGACCATTTTGTGATTGATCTGGCGCGGCCTTCGCTGCCGGTCAACATATGGATCACCGCCATGATGCGCCTGTTTCGCCTCCGCATCGAACGGTTGCTGCACCAGCGCGACGCGGCGGTCGCCGAACATTTGGCCAAGCATCCGGGCGAAAATGTTTACGAGGACCGCAACCTGGAAGTAACCTCGATGGCCGAAATCTCTGTCGAGGACCAGGTCCGGGGGGTTCGCAAGGCGCTATCGGCGGCGCGTCGCCGTGGCTCGGGCGCGCCTCGGAAAAACCGGCGCTGACCTTAAAATCATAAATAAAAACAACTTAGTGTAAATAATCACGAAAACGTGATCTCCCCTTCACGCGTAGTCAATACGACGTGAGGTGTGATTGCCGTCACAATAAATTAACCTTACTGTCCTTATATTGTTGGTACGGCGTGATGCGTTCGGCCCATACATCGGCCGGGCACCTCGTCAAGGGAATTGACCCTTGATCGCAAAGGAAAGGAGTAAAGTCATGACGTACCGAATTTCCAGACGCAAGATCGGCGCGACGGCCCTCCTTAATGCCTTGGGAGTAGCCGCCCTGTCGCTGTCGTTGCAGTTCGGCTGGAGCACGCCGGCCCCCGCCCAATCGGTCTGCATGACCCACGCCGAAGTCGAGAAACAGCTCGGCACCAACTATGCCGAGACCCCGATTGCCCTGGGGCTGGCCAGCAACGGTGCCGTGTTCGAAATCTTCTCAAGAGCCGACGGCAGCTCATGGACAATGGTCATGACCCAGCCCAACGGCTTGAGCTGCCTGCTCGCCGAGGGCGAGGCCCGGGAGAACGTACCCAGTGACGAGGAGGTCGCGCTCGGCCCCCAAACGTGACACAGGGCTCGGCCGTCGGTACGAAAGGACCAAAGGGTGTCATCCAAGTACTGGTTGAGTTTTCTGTTGGCGGCAACCGGGATGATATTATTCTCTGGTCACGGCTGGCTCGACGCCATCGCCGGGCACAAACCCACCCAAACCACAGTGGCCCAATCGGATGCCGTCCGCCAGCCATTGAAATCTCATCTCACCATCGCCAATCCGGCAAATTTGAGCGGACCCCGGGCCGAAAACGTCTATCAGGCCATCCGCGATCGCCTAGGCGACGATTACGCTCAGTCGGGAGACCCCATCGCGTCCCAATACCAAACCTGGAAGCGCTATAACAAGTCGCCTTACCGCTCCACCTTGCACGGCGAACGGTTCGTCAACAATTACGCCAATGACGTGGCCCGCGATTACGTCAAGTACGAGAAACTGGGCCGCATGCTCCCCGGCGCCATGATCGTCAAGGACAGTTTCACCGTTACCGGCCAGGGCGCGATCCTGACCGGCCCGCTGTTTCTGATGGAAAAGATGGACGCGGGTTTCAACACCCGGGACGGCGACTGGCGCTATATGATGATTAGGGCGGACGGAACCATTGCCGGTTTGAGCGGTGGCGTGAACGCAACGAACGTGGAGTTCTGCGCCAAATGTCATAACACGGCGCCGTCTTCCCATGATCGGTTGTTCTTCATGCCGGACGACGTCCGCCTCCGTTAACTCCCCCTTCGAGGTTCCTCCCCATCGTTGATCGCCCGCCTGGACAAATGGTATGGGTAAGGCGTCTACATTCCGATTCCCTGAGCTGGCGCGAAGAACCAACGGCCCGAATGGCTCTGGGGCGTTGTCGTCGGGTTCCGATGCCAAAGAACGGGTGATATTGTCATGACCGAATCGTCTCTTTCCAATTCTGCCATCGTCGCGGCCTACCGCGAAAAATCACCGTCGTCGGCCGAACTGGCTGGCCAGGCTGCACAGTCGTTTCCCAGCGGCTTGACCCACGATTCGCGTTATCTCCAGCCCTACGGAATCTATGTCGAAAGGGCCGAGGGCGCCCATAAGTGGGATGTCGACGGCAACGAATATGTCGATTACTTTGGCGGCCACGGGGCGCTGCTGCTCGGCCACAACCATCCCCAGGTGCTGGCCGCCATGCATTCGGCTCTTGATGCCGGCACCCACTTCGGCGCTAGCCATGCACTGGAGCTACGCTGGGCCCAGGCGGTACAGAGAATGGTTCCCTGCGCCGAGCGGGTGCGGTTTACGTCATCGGGTACCGAAGCGACCCTGTTGGCCCTGCGCCTCGCTCGGGCCCATACCGGCAAGAGCAAGATTATTCATTTTTCAACCCACTTTCACGGTTGGCAGGACCACGTGACGTCGGGATACAGTTCGCACTTCGACGGCGCGCCGACGACCGGCGTGCTGCCGGGGGTGGCGCAACAAAGCATTCTACTGAGGCCGGGCGACATCGACGCCGTGGCCGCCGTCCTCGCCGAAGGCGAAGTCGCCGCCGTCATCTTGGAACCGACAGGCGCGACCTTCGGTCTGGTGCCGGTCGATCCCGATCATCTGGCGGCGCTGCGCGAACTGACGAGCAAGCATGACACTGTGCTTGTCTTCGACGAAGTGGTGACCGGATTCCGAGTCTCCCCAGGCGGTGCGCAGGCCGCTTTGGGCGTGATTCCCGATCTCGCCACCTTCGCCAAGATCCTGGCTGGCGGCCTGCCCGGCGGCGCGGTCGTCGGGCGCAAGGATATCCTCGACCTGCTCGACTTCGAGGCCGAGGTCCGCGCGGGGCGCGAGAAGATCGCTCACCAAGGCACCTTCAACGCCAACCCGGTCTCCGCCGCGGCGGGCGCCCAGGCGCTCGACATTATCGCCACCACCGACGCCTGCGAAGAAGCCAACGCCTACGCGGCGGCGCTGCGCAAAGGGCTCAACCAGGCGATCGAGGCGGAAGGGGTGGCCTGGGCCGCCTATGGCACGTACTCCGGATTCCACATCTTCACCAACACCGGAAAACGTCCGATCACGCCGTCAAAGTTCGATTCCTTTGATTACGCCTTCGAAGAGCTGAAGGCCAACCCCCCCGAGGTGGTGACCAAACTTAGACTGGCCATGCTGGTGAACGGCGTCGACATCACCGCTTGGCCGGGCGGCACGGTGTCCGCGGCCCACGACGAGGACGACCTGAAGAAGACCGTGGCCGCCTTCCGGAAATCCCTTGTCATGCTGAAGAGCGAAGGGGAGTTGTAGCCTGCGCTGGGCCGTCAGCGCCCGGCGCGTTCGAGGACGGCGTGAAGTAAAACGTCGCAGCCCGCCGTCAGGTCTTCGGGCTTGGCGTATTCGATCTCGGCGTGGCTGATACCGTCCTTGCAGGGCACGAAGATCATGCCCGCCGGAACCACGCGTGACAGATAAACGGCGTCGTGGCCGGCGCCGCTGACGATGTCTTGGTGGGCGTGGCCAAGCCTTTCGGCGCCTTCGCGCACCGCCCGGACGCAGTCCGCGTCAAAAGGGTGCGCCGGGAAATACACGGTCTCCTCGATATCGATCTCAAGGCCCTCGTCGCGGGCCGCCGCGACGCAGGCTTCGCGCAACGCTTCGTCCATGGTGCTGAGCGTCCCATCGTCCGGATGGCGCAGGTCGACGGAAAAAAAGACGCTGCCCGGAACGACGTTGCGCGAGTTGGGATGCACGGTCACGAAGCCCACCGTCGAGCGGCCGTCGGGCGCATGGTCGACGCCGATGCGGCGCACCTCGCCGATCATTCGCGCCACCCCAACCAGGGCGTCGCGGCGCGCGTCCATGGGCGGCGGGCCGGCGTGCGCCTCCTGACCGGTCACGGTCACCTCGTACCAGCGTTGTCCCTGGGCGGCGGTGACGACGCCGATGACCTTTCCCTCGGCTTCCAAGATGGGGCCTTGTTCGATGTGGGGTTCGAAGTAGGCGGCAAAGGGCCGCCCGCCGACTTCGGCCGACCCGGCATAACCGATGCGTGTTAACTCGTCGCCCAGGGTTTTGCCTTCCAAGTCCTTAACCGCCAATGATTCTTCAAGGTCGAAGGTATCCGCGAAAACGCCCGACCCAACCATCGGCGGCTGGAAACGCGACCCTTCCTCGTTGGTCCACGAGACCACCTCGATGGGAGCCTTCGTCGCCACGGCGTGGTCGTTGAGTGTGCGGATGACTTCCAATCCCGCCAGCACGCCATAGGCACCGTCGAACTTGCCGCCCGTCGGCTGGCTGTCCAAGTGACTGCCCATGACCACCGGAGCCGCGGCCTCGTCGCGACCGGGCCGTCGGGCGAAGATATTTCCCATCTTGTCGACCGTGACGTCGCACCCCGCTTCGGCGCACCAGCGGCTGAACAGGTCCCGCGCCGCCTTGTCCTCGTCGGTCAGCGCCAGACGGCACACGCCGCCCTTCGGCGTGGCACCGAAGTGCGCCATTTCCATCAAAGTGCTCCATAAGCGTTCGCCATTGATGGCGGGAACGGACATGGTCTTTCTCCTTGCCTTCTCTGCGCACTAGATCTTGGCGAACTTGCCCAGGGCCTCCTTGAACGACAGTCCGTCGCGCATCTCTTCCATTGCTTGACCATCGTCGCGGGCGAAGGCCTGAGCGAGCGCCAGGGTTTCAGCGGCCTTGTCGGCGGGAACCCGGACAATGCCGGTGCCGTCGCCGACGATGATGTCGCCGGGACTGACGGCAATGCCATCGACGGTGACCGGGATGTTGATGGCCTCGACCCTGAGCCGCGTCTTGCCCGTGGTTGGGGTCAAATGACGGGCGAAGACGGGAAAGCTGAACTCGACGATCTCTTCCAGGTCGCGCACGGCGCCATCGACGACCAGCCCGGCGATGCCCTTGAGGTGGGCGGCGTAGGATGCCATGCCACCCCACGTCGAAACCCGGTGCCCGCCGTTATCGACGACGATCACGTCGCCGGCGGCCGCCGCCTCGATCATGTGGCCGATGCGAAAATCCTCGGGCGGGAAGGTCCCCTTGGCACCGGTCGTCTCGCTCACCGTAACGGCGGGACCGACGCAGCACAGGCCCGGGGCGATGCTCTTGATTTCCGGCAGTACGCCGTCGACCCCCAGGTCCTCGAGGGCATTGGCGACGGTGCTCGTCGCTAGGTTCTTGAATCCTTCCACCAGGTTCACAGGTGGCCGCCGAATGTCGCCGAGCTTGATGGTACGCCCCTTTTTCATTGCTCCCACGCCTTCGAAACCATAGCAGGAAGCGGTGTCCGGTGGCCGGTTTTTTCACGTCGACCGGACCTGCTTGCCCCCTTCGTTGGTTATCTCAAACGGTCAGTGTACGAATTCCTTGTTGACGGACATCAATGCTGGCGCCACGGTGGCCGGGTACGCTCCTTGCAAGCCCGGCGGAATTCCAGGCAAGGCACATGGGAGGAACGGTATTGCATTAGGCCCTCGGTTGTGGTCAGTGTCCGGATTGAAGATGTGTGCCTAGAGACGGTAGATGAAGCTCCCCGAACTTCAGAAAAAAACGACGCTCGACAAAGACCTGAACAAGTTCGTCCGTATTGAACAGGCGACTACGGAAACGGGTCAGCAGATCGTCAAGGTCGGGCTGGGAGTGCTTTTCCTGGCGGCGGTCTGGGTGATCGCCACCATCGGGTATTACGACATTGCCCTATTTCCGGTTAAGAAGAATGCCGCCTTTGTCGTCGGCGCCTGCATCATCGGTGGTTACATGGCGCTCAACATCGGCGCCAACGATGTTGCCAACAACGTCGGCCCGGCGGTTGGCTCGAAGGCCCTGACGCTCGTCGGGGCGCTCTTCATCGCCGCAATTTTCGAAGCCGCCGGCGCCATCCTTGCGGGCGGCGACGTTGTCTCGACGATCAAAAAGGGGATCATTGATCCGTCCCTGATGCCGAACGCCGACACCTTCATCCGTGCGATGTTGGCGGCGCTCCTGGCGGCGGCGCTGTGGCTCAACCTTGCTACCTACATCGGTGCCCCGGTTTCGACCACTCATTCCATCGTCGGCGGCGTCATGGGGGCCGGAGTGGCCGCTACCGGGCTGGATGCCGTCAATTGGGTCACCATGAGTAAGATTGCCGCCAGTTGGGTGATATCGCCGGTGATGGGCGGCCTTATCGCCGCCGCTTTCTTGGCCTTTATCAAGTTCGCCATTTATAACACCGAGGACATGATCGCGGCCGCCAAGCGATGGGTGCCGGTCTTGGTGGCGATCATGGGCGCGGCGTTTTCCATCTACCTGGTGATGAAGGGACTGAGCAAGCTGTGGAAGGCCGATCTCTGGGTAGTCGCGGCCGTCGGTAGTATCGCCTTTGCCATCTCCTACGCCGTGGTCAGACCGGTGGTGGCCGAGGCGTCCGTGCGGTTGGAAAAGCGGCGCAAGGCCGTAAGCTCATTGTTCACCATCCCGCTGATCTGCTCGGCGGCCCTGCTGTCCTTCGCCCACGGGGCAAACGACGTGGCCAACGCGGTCGGGCCGCTGGCCGCGATCGTCGATGCCGTCTCCTCGGGCGGAATCTCGGACAAGGTCGGCGTGCCCTTCTGGGTGATGGTCGTGGGCGCGGTCGGGATTGCGGCGGGCTTGATCCTCTTCGGCCCTAAGCTTATTCGCACGGTCGGCGAGCAGATCACCAAGTTGGACCGTGCCCGTGCCTTCTGCATCGCGCTCTCAGCGGCGATCACGGTTATAATCGCATCGGCCCTGGGATTGCCGGTAAGTTCCACCCACATCGCCGTCGGCGGCGTCTTCGGCGTCGGATTTTTGCGCGAATATCTTGCTCGTACGCAGCGCCGGGCCAGGGAGAGGGCGAGAACCGCTGCCGCGGCGGAAGGGGGGGCGATAGCGGCCGGCAACCCGGGACCTGAAGCAACGCTGGCGTGGGAGAAGCAGCGGACGAAGCTTCACAAGGCTCGCGACCGCAAGCTGGTTCGCCGCAGGCACCTGTTGACCATCGTCGCCGCCTGGGTGGTTACGGTGCCCTTGGCTGCCTTGCTTGCCGCGATCCTTTTTCACATCTTCAACGCATTCGCTTAGGGCCGGCTGGAAATGGGATACGTCGGGGCCGCAAGCCAAGAGAGGACCTGATCATGTTGCGGCGGATACTACTACCCGTCATTTTCGTGATCCTGGCATTTGGGTTTTGGATCAGTCCCAACGTCAAGGAAATATGCGCCGGCGTGGCGATCTTCCTGTTCGGCATGTTGTTCCTCGAAGAAGGCTTCCGCGCCTTCACCGGCGGCCTTTTGGAGCGCCTGCTCAAGCGCACCACGAATCGCATGTGGAAGGCAGTTTCGTTCGGTATCGTCACCACCACCATCATGCAGTCCAGTTCGCTGGTTTCGGTCATCACAATTTCGTTCCTCAGCGCCGGCTTGATATGGCTGTCGGCGGGCATCGGCATAATATTCGGCGCCAACATCGGCACCACCACCGGTGCCTGGCTGGTCGCCGGTTTCGGCCTCAAGGTCAAGATCTCGGCTTACGCCATGCCGATGCTGGTCTTCGGCATCATCTTGGTCTTTCAAAAGGCCAACCACCTCAAGGGGATCGGCTACGTTCTGGCGGGGCTGGGGTTCCTTTTCCTGGGTATCCACCACATGAAGGAGGGTTTCGAAGCCTTCCGCGAGACCATAAACCTGGTCGAATACGCCATGCCCGGATTTCTCGGCCTGATCGTCTTCACCCTGATCGGCATGGCCGCTACTGTCATCATGCAATCCAGCCATGCCACCTTGGTGCTTATCATCACGGCGCTGGCGGCGGGCCAGATCACCTATGAGAACGCCCTGGCCCTGGCCATCGGCGCCAACGTCGGCACCACGATCACGGCCATCATCGGCGCCATGAGTTCGAACTACCAGGGCAAGCGGCTGGCCGCCGCGCACCTGATCTTCAATGTCGTCACCGGGGCCATCGCCATCGTTTTCATCTCCCAGATCGTCTGGGTGGTCGACGGGATCGCCGTCAGGGTCGGTATCGCCGACGACGACTACGCCCTGAAGCTGGCCGTTTTCCATACCGTGTTCAACACCATCGGCGTCGCCGTGATGTTGCCCCTGGTCCCCAGGCTGGTGGCCTTCCTGCAACGCGCCGTTCCCAAGGGGGTCGTCGAGGTGGCCGGTCCCAAGTTCATCAACGACACGGCCTTCGACTTCCCCGAGACCCTGTTGGAAGCGGTGCGACACGAAACCATGCACCTCTATGAAAACGCCTTTGAGGTCTTGGCCCACGGTATCAATTTGCATCGCACGGTCATTCTATCGGACGAAGACCTTGAAGAGCACATCCACAACGACCGCGAAATCATGGACATCGACCTGGCGTCATGTACGCCAACAAGGTCAAGGCGCTTTACGCCGCCATCCTCGAATTCGTCAGCAAGGCCCAGACCCAGCTACCGGCCGATTTCGCCAGCCGGCTCTACGAACTTCGCGACGCCCGTCACGGGATCGTCATCAGCGTCAAGGGCATCAAGGAAATGCGCGACAACGTCTCGACCTATATGGTGTCCGAAAACGAAGATATCCGTCACGAGTACAACACGCTGAGGAACCGGCTTGCCGGCGTCATGCGCGAGATCCACATATTGGCGCAAAGCGACGAGGAGGATCGCGACGTGCTCTCCTTGGACGAATACAAGGTCGCCATCGACGAGGACAACGTTATTGTCTCCGGCGCCCTGGACACCTTGATCCGCGAGAGCCGGATCACGGCCATCATGGCGTCTTCGCTGATGAACGACCTGGCTTTCGCCCGCAACGTCGTCTGGCATCTGGCCGATATGGGCAAGGCGCTGTACGGCGCCAAGGACGTGTCATACAAAGAAGCCGAGGAGATCATCGCCCTCACCGAGGACGACGTCGACGAGTTGCGCGAAGATAAAGAAGGCCAGGCCTTGAAAGGCTGAACGGCCGAAGGTGATCCTGCAACCAGAGCGAGGACCCCATGAAAACGAAAGATATCGTCAAATCCCTTGGCGCCGCGCTTGATCTCGATAACAAAAAGAAGAAAAAAAAGGCGGACGCTCTCAGGAAAATTCTGAAGAAGCTGAAGAAAAAAGAGATCAATCTGAAGGAGAGACGAAAAGCCGCCAAGAGCGGCAAGGAGAAATCAGCCCTGGCGGCCAAACTCAAAGTTAACCGGGCCCATCGCAAAAAAGGCGTCAAGGTGCTGCGTAAACTGAGCGGCAAGGGATAAAGCCCCCGATCGCCGCCGTAAACCCGGTCTTAACGCTTTTGTCTTATCCTTGCCTTCGCTCACGGGGGCGGACCCCTGAAACCGACATCGCGCGGCGGAACGGAAGAGGCACCAGCCATGAAACGGATAAGTGCGATCTTGACGGTGATCGTGCCCGCCGCCCTGTTGGCGGCTTGCGGCTATGTCTCGGAATACGAAAAGGGCGTCCACGATTACGAACCCGTCTATTGCTATCAGTCTTTGGCGGGTATCCAGTGTTTCGATAAGCCCAATCACCGCGACGAAAAGCGGTTGGTCAATTACTACGGTCCGGCACCCAGCCGTTTTGACCGCCCCGAACCACCGGCGCCGGCCACCCTTCACGCGCCGCCGGCCGTCGATTTCTATGTCCGCGACCGCGAACCCGTCCCCGCGCCGGCGGCGCCACGCCAAACGACGCGCCTGCCCTGGCTAAAGTGTGCCGCCGCGTCCCCGGCGGCCGGCCCATCCCCCCGCGTTGCCGCGCCGATCTCATCGCCCGTGCTGGCCACCGCGGTCGAGACTCCCGGCCAACCCCTGGAGCACGATTAGGCTTTCCCGCCGGCCACCCTTAAATTCCGCGAATTCTATAGATTTTGTGGTTTAGGTCGTCTCGTACACGAAATCTTGTGTAATCGACGGGTAATGTGCATTATGACGGGCATGGTCAGGGGGTAATCCTGAGGCAAGCCGGTTGGCGCGGACGCCGAACGGTCGCGGGTTGCCTGCGGTCGCGGAGACGCCGATGAGACGCTGGGCCGTGGCGATGGGGGTGTGGGTGCTTTGGGCGTCGCCGCTGACCGGTGCCCTGGGCGACCAAGTGCCGGTACCGGAAAACTATGGCCAAGCCATGCGCTGGTACGAGCGTGCCGCCGAGGGCGGCAACGCCAAGGCACAGTTCTATCTCGGTGTTCTGTTGGAGAGCGGCGTCCGCGGCGCCAACGATCCCACCATCGCCGCCGGCTGGTTCCGCAAGGCCGCCGAACAGGGCCACACCGAAGCTCAATACCGATTGGGGTTGATGGTCTTTCAGGGCCGCGGCGTGGGGCGCGATCCGAGCGAGGCGGCGCGTTGGTTCGAGGCGGCGGCGAAGGGCGGTTTGGCCGATGCCCAATACAATCTGGGTCTGATGTATGAAACCGGCGCCGGTGTCGCGCGTGACCCGGCGCGGGCGGCCCGCTGGTACGAAAAGGCGGCCGAACAGGGTATCGGCGGCGCGCAGCTTCAGTTGAGCCTGATGTACGCGCGGGGCAAGGGTGTTGCGCGCGATCCGGTGCGCGCCCTGATGTGGCTGGAAGTGGCCCTGGCCGGGGGGCTGGAGAATCGCGCCGAGTTTCGTAGCGGTCTGACGGCGGCCATGACCCCGGCCCAGATCGAAGAGGCGCTGCGGATGGCGCGCCGTCACCAGGAGAGAACCGGGCGCGCCCCTTGACACCCGTCCGGGTTGGGACGTATAGGGCGGTGTTCGCCACGCCGCCGCGCCGCCGCGGCGGCCACCTGGGGCGGAGTAGCTCAGCTGGTTTAGAGCAGCGGAATCATAATCCGCGTGTCGGGGGTTCGAGTCCCTCCTCCGCTACCAAAATCAATGACTTAGCCGCAATGCGAACCGGTGAACCGCTTGGGGCCTCTGGTGACAACTAGAGGCCCCGTTCCTTAGAATCGAGCCGGGGACCACGGTTCCCGGAATGTACTAAAATCCCAGATTTTCGGGACCCGCCATGAATTCCTGTGAGTTCGGTTGTACTCAGATTGTACACGGAACCGTATCCCCAGCCGTTCCCGTTCAAGGCGGCGGCTCGACTGAACCCGGCAGGCACAGCACGGAGAGCTTGACATCATATCCCCGAGTTAGAGAACAGCCTGGACCCATACCAGACGTTAGGATTTGATCGACAAACAGGTATCGACGAACAGGTACCGTACGGAAAGCCGGAGTTGTGCGTTCTGCTGAGCCAGGATTGATGTGGATGCCCATTCTTTCGGCCGGTGCACGGGACGATGCCGTTGATGTACGGCGCGGTCGTTGTCTTCAGTGCGGCGCCATGGGCTGGGGAGTCAGGAACAAGCGGTACGGATGAATTGAATATCTTTCGATCCACTACTGGACGTTGGCAAGGAAGGTGGGACAACGAGAAGGGTAAAGAAGGGCTTTAACTCGTTCCCCGCGAT
>JASLLZ010000009.1 GCA_030746775.1 Rhodospirillales bacterium
GCCCACACCTACTTCTCCGCAATCTGCATCGCCGCTTCCATCATCTTCTATCTCAATCAATGAGTCCTGACCCTAGTTTTCTCATTGTCTTCCTCCCCCGTCACAACGCGGGAAATATCGCCCATTCCCCAAAGACAACAAGGAGATTTGATAATACCTGAAAATGAGATGAATGTCCGCTCACGGTCCCTTGGCGGACCTCGGGATCGCGGGCCAGGTTGCTGGCGCTTTGAGGGCCCGACGTTGCTCCGGGTGCGGTCAACGGCCGGCGCCGGCGTCGGCGCGTGCCAGCAGGTCCTTGAGTTCGCCGTCGTCGATGCCGGCCTCGGCCAGCGCGTCGACGGTGCGGGCGAGATAGTCGCGGCAGGACCCGCGTTGGCCACGGGCTCCGGCGATGAATTGCGCCGTCGCGTCGCGGCTCAGCGCACCGGCGTATTGGGGGTGCCCCGGCACGACGACGAAGGCGATGGCTTCGGGCGTTTTCCCGTCCACATCCACCGTCAGCCACAGGGGCCGATAGACCCCGGTGAACATCTCGCGCCGCCACAGGGCCTTAAGCCCGTCGTGCCGGCGGGCCGGGTCCATGCGATAGGCGATGCCCCGGCATCCCTCATCGCCGGCTTCAAGGCCGAGTCCCAATCCCGGATTTTCAGGTGTTCCGCGGGCCAGAACGGTCCATATGTTGAACGCGCGACGATAGCCTTTGAGCGTCGCCGGCCGGCGTTCCACATGGGCGAAGCACGGGTCCCAAATCAACGAGCCATAAGCGAAGACCCAGGTCTCGGCCCGGTTCGGCCGGGCGGCCATGAAGGTGCTCAGGCTTTCCGCGCGAACGTCTTCGGATATCGGCGTGAAGGGACCGCGCGGGCTCACGCGGGGTCCTAGTACAGCGTTTTGGCGTAGCTTTCGGCGACCCGGGCCTCGGCCTGCTCGACCGTGCCCGATTTGGTCTGTTCGGCGAGTATCCTGCCAAGTGTCGGAAAACTGTCCCGGTCGATGCGGGTTTCCGGATTCCAAAGCCTGGCCCGTATCAGCGCCTTGCCGCAATGGAAGAAGACCTTTTGCACCGTCACCTTGAGGGCCGAGCTGGGTACCCGCCCGGACATGGCGAGGGGAGCCAGGACCGCGTCGTCGGAGACGATCTCCCCATGGCCGATGACGCGCAGGGTCTCGTCGATGCCGGGCACCAGGAACAAAAGGCCGACGCCCGGGTTGGCCAGCACGTTGGTGAGCGTATCGAGGCGGTTGTTGCCCTTGCGGTCGGGGATCATGATGGTGCGCTCGTCGAGGACCTTGACGGAGCCCGGAGGATCGCCGCGCGGCGAACAGTCGGCGGTTCCATCGGCCGCCGTGGTCGCGATGCACACGAACGGCGAGCGGGCGATGAACTGGCGGCAAAAGTCATCCAGCTTATCGAATTCCTTGCGCCGCGCCACTGCCGACGGTTCTCGATAAATCTCGCGTAGGGCTGAAAGCGTGGTCACGCCGGGGTCCGCCATGGTGCATCCTCCAATCGGGGAATATCGATCCTGCCAATTCGCCGGTCGAATGGCAAATGGCCGCGAGCGGTTGTCGGGGCTGTCTCCAAAAAGATGTTGCCCCGCCCCTCGAAATCAGCGCTAAATATTGGACAGAAATAAAATAAGATGAAAAACAGGCGACAGGGGGCACCGGTACGATATCGGACCCCGCCGGTCCCGTCCTAATGGACCGATAGCGATAAAAATTAAGCCGGGGAGTATTGATCATGCCAACCGTATCCATGAAGGTGAATGGCGCCGACGTTTCGGGTGACGTCGAGGCGCGTACCCTGCTGGTCCAGTTTCTGCGCGAGACGCTGGATATGACCGGCACCCACGTCGGCTGCGACACCAGCCAGTGCGGCGCCTGTTGTGTCCTGATCGACGGCGATTCGGTGAAAAGTTGTTCCGTCCTCGCGGTGCAGGCCGACGGTGCCGAGATCACCACCATCGAGGGCCTTGCCAACGGCAGCGACCTGCATCCCATGCAGGAGGCCTTCCGCCAGAACCACGGTTTGCAATGCGGCTTCTGCACGCCGGGCATGGTGATCAGCGCCATCGACCTGGTAAGCAAGAACCCCAAACCGACGGAACAAGAAGTCCGCGAGTGGCTGGAGGGCAACTTCTGCCGCTGCACCGGCTACCACAACATCGTCAAGTCGATCCAGGCTGGCGCGCAGGCGATGGGAGGATAGGACCATGACCGATACCGGAATTGGCGCCGCGGTGCGCCGCACCGAAGACCACCGCTTCCTCACCGGCCAGGGCACCTACACCGACGACATCAACCGCCCCGGCCAGACCTATGCCCACATCCTGCGCAGTCCCCACGCCCACGCCACGATCAAGGGCATCGATACGGCGGCGGCGGCCAAGGCCGACGGCGTTGTGGCCGTCTTTACCGGCCAGGACCTGGCCGACGACGGGGTCGGCGGCATGCCCTGTGGCTTCGTGCCCGACGGCGGCCCCATCAAGGAACCGCCCTATCCGGCGTTGGCCCAGGGTAACGTTCGCTTCGTCGGCGACCGGGTCGCCCTGGTGATCGCCGAAACCCTGGCCCAGGCGCGCGACGCGGCGGACCAAATATCGGTCGATTACGAGGAGTTACCCTGTGTCGTCGTGGCGAGCGAAGCGCTAAGTGACGGCGCGCCGCAACTGCACGGCGACGCACCGAACAACCTCTGTTTCGAGTGGCAGATCGGCGACAAGGATGCAACCGACGCGGGCTTCGCCGAGGCCCACCACGTTACCCGGATCGAACTGGTGAACAACCGCAAGATTCCCAACGCCATCGAACCCAGGGCGTCGGTCGGCGAATACGACCAGGGCAAAGACCATCACACATTGTATACGACGAGCCAGAATCCCCATGTCACGCGCCTCCTGATGGGCGCCTTTGTGCTGCAGATTCCAGAGCACAAGTTGCGTATCGTGGCCCCGGACGTGGGCGGCGGCTTCGGCTCGAAGATCCCCCATTACGCCGAGGAGGTCCTGGTCACCTGGGCGGCGAAGAAGGTCGGGCGTCCCGTCAAGTGGACGGCGGAACGAAGCGAATCGTTCCTTGGCGACACCCACGGACGCGACCATGCGACCGAGGCCGAACTGGCGCTCGACAAGGACGGCAAATTCCTCGCCCTCCGGGTCAATACGACGGCCAATTTGGGGGCCTATCTGTCGACCTTCGGTCCCCTCATTCCGACCTATCTCTACGGCACCCTTTTCGCTGGCCAGTACACGACGCCGGCTATCCACGGTCACGTCAAGGCGGTCTTCACCAACACCGCGCCGCTTGATGCCGAGCGTGGCGCCGGACGGCCCGAGGCGACCTATCTGGTCGAACGGCTGGTTACTCTGGCGGCCCGCGAGATGGACATCGATCAGATCGACCTCCGGCGCCGCAACATGGTGCCGCCGGATGCGTTTCCCTACCAGACGCCGGTGGCGCTCCAATACGACAGCGGCGATTACGAGGCGGTGCTGGACGAGGCCTTGAAGATTGCCAAGTTCGACGGTTTCGAGGCCCGCCGTCAGGACACAGAAAGCCGGGGCAAGCGTCGCGGCATCGGATTTTCCACCTATATCGAGGCCTGTGGCCTGGCGCCGTCCAACGTGGCCGGAGCCATCGGCGCAAGGGCCGGTTTGTACGAGGCGGCGGAGGTGCGGTTGCATCCGACGGGAAGCGTGACCGTCTTTACCGGTTCGCACAGCCACGGTCAGGGTCACGAGACCACCTTCGCCCAGATCGCCTCGGATGAGCTCGGCGTCCCGATCGAGAACGTGGAAGTCGTGCATGGCGATACGGACAGGGTTCCGTTCGGCATGGGCACCTACGGCTCGCGCTCGCTCGCTGTCGGCGGCTCGGCGATCAAGAAGGCGCTCGACAAGGTGGTGGACAAGGCCAAGAAGATCGCCGCCCACTCGCTCGAGGCCTCGGAGGCCGACATCGAGTTCAAGGACGGGACTTTCACCGTTGCCGGAACCGACAAGACGATTGCCTTCGGGGACGTGGTCCTATCGGCCTACGTGCCTCACAACTTTCCCCTCGACAAGATGGAGCCGGGTCTCGACGAATCCGCGTTCTACGATCCGCTCAACTTCACCTATCCCAATGGCTGCCACATCTGCGAAGTGGAAATCGATCCCGAGACCGGGATCGTCGAAGTCGTCGGCTATACGGCGGTCGACGACGTCGGACGCATCATCAATCCGATGATCGTCGAAGGCCAGTTACACGGCGGCATCGCCCATGGGGTCGGCCAGGCGCTGTTGGAGGAATGCATTTACGATCCGAGTGGCCAGTTGCTCACCGGTTCCTACATGGACTATGCCATGCCGCGCGCCCAAAATTTCCCCGACATCCAGACCGGCAACAAGGAAACCCTGTGCCCGCATAACCCGCTCGGCGTCAAGGGATGCGGCGAGGCGGGCGCCATTGCGTCTCCGCCGGCCGTGATTAACGCCGTCCTCGACGCGCTATCGGACCTCGGCGTTACCGACATCGCCATGCCGGCGACGCCCGAGAAGGTATGGCGGGCGATCCAGTCGGCCCAAGCAGGATAAGGAGAGAGGCCATGTACGATTTCGAATATCATCGCGCCGCCTCGCTCGACGATGCGGCCGGCAAGCTGAAGGCGGCGGACGACGGTACCCTCGTCGCCGGCGGCATGACCCTGATTCCGACCCTCAAAATGCGCCTCGCCTCGCCGTCGGACCTGATCGACGTTTCGGGGCTGGCCGAACTAGGCGGCATCGCGGCCGAGGGCGACGCCGTGGTCATAGGCGCCGCCGCCACCCACGCGGCGGTGGCCGCCTCGGCCGACGTCAAGGCCAGGATTCCGGCACTGGCGGCCTTGGCCGAGCTCATCGGCGATGCCCAGGTGCGTAACCGGGGGACGCTGGGCGGCTCGATCGCCAACAACGATCCGGCGGCCGACTATCCGGCCGCCTTGCTGGCGCTCGGCGCCACCGTCCGCACCGACCGCCGCGAGATCGCGGCGGACGACTATTTCAAGGGATTGTTCGAAACGGCGCTCGATGCCGGCGAGATCGTAACCCAAGTCGCCTTTCCGGTGCCCGAGAAGGCGTCGTATCGGAAGTTCCCCAACCCGGCCAGCCGCTATGCCCTGGTCGGCGTGTTCGTCGCCCAGGGACCGGCCGGGGCGCGCGTCGCCGTCACCGGCGCCGGCCAGGACGGGGTCTTCCGCGTCGCCGCGATGGAGGAAGCGCTGGCCAAGGACTTCTCGGCCGACGCCATTGCCGGCGTCGGCGTATCGGCCGACGGCCTGAACACCGACATCCATGCCGGCGCCGACTACCGGGCTCACCTGATTGGGGTCATGGCCAGGCGCGCCGTCGCCGACTGCGGTTAGGCTCGCCGACTATCAGGCGCGGAGATGGCGGAACTTCCCCGGTCCGTGGACCAGACCCTGGCCCTTCTGGAGAAGGGCGAGTACGTCGCCGACCGCTCCCTGGCGACGGCGCTCTATCTGTCCCTGAGCCTGAAACGCCCGCTGTTTGTCGAGGGCGAGGCCGGGGTCGGCAAGACGGAAATCGCCAAGGTCCTGGCCAAGACGCTTGATCGGCGCCTGGTGCGTCTCCAATGCTATGAGGGCCTTGACGTGGCGTCGGCCGTCTATGAGTGGAACTACGCCGGCCAGATGGTGGAGATCCGCCTTGCCGAGGCGACGGGCGAGAGCGACCGCAAGGCCATCGAACAGGGCATCTTCAGTCAGCGCTTTCTCGTCAAGCGGCCGCTCCTGCAGGCCCTGGAGCCCGAATCCGGCGGCCCGCCGGTGCTGTTGATCGACGAGATCGACCGCACCGACGAACCCTTCGAGGCCTATCTTCTGGAGGTGCTGTCCGACTTCCAGATCACCATCCCCGAGATCGGCACGATGAAGGCGGAGAGCCCGCCCATCGTCATCGTTACCTCGAACCGGACCCGCGAGGTCCACGACGCGTTGAAGCGGCGCTGCTTCTATTACTGGGTTGAGTATCCGAATGCCGAACGCGAGCTTGCCATCCTTGCCGTCAAGGCGCCCCACGCCCCGGCGGCGCTGTCCGCCGAGATCGTCGGTTTCGTGCAGAAACTGCGCGAAATCGACCTTTTCAAGCTGCCCGGCGTCGCCGAGACCATCGACTGGGCCGAGGCCCTGAGCCAGCTCGACCGTTTGGCGCTCGATCCCGACACCATCAACGACACCCTGGGCACGCTCTTGAAGTACCAAGACGACATTGCCAAGATCCAGGGCAGCGAGGCGAGCCGCATCCTGGGCCAGGTCAAGTCGGAACTGGCGGCGGCCGGGGCGTAAAATCATGTCTATCGACAACGATCTCGGTGCCGACGTGCCCGGCCGGCTGACCGAGAACATCATGCATTTCGGCCGCCTGCTGCGCGCCGCCGGCCTGCCGGTCGGCACCGGCAAGGTCCTCGACGCGGTGCATGCCGTGACGGCGGCCGGCATCGCCCGGCGCGACGATTTCTACTGGACCCTGCACGCCGTGTTCGTCAACCGCCGCGACCAGCGTCCCGTGTTCGACCAGGCCTTCCACGTCTTCTGGCGCAACCCGGCCATCCTGGAGCGCATGATGTCGCTTCTTTTGCCCACCATGCGGGGCGAGGAGACGTTGGCCGAGGGGCCGGCCCTATCGCGCCGGGTGGCCGAGGCCCTGCGTATCCCGGACGTGGTGGACGCCGCCGGCGAAGCCGTCGAGCCCGACGAGATCGCCTTCGACGCCGCCATGACCTGGAGCGGCGACGAGGTGCTGCGAGCCAAGGATTTCGAGGATATGTCGTCGGACGAGACGAGAGAGGCGCTGGCGGTAATCCGGCGTATGCGACTGCCTCTCATGTCGACGCCGACGCGGCGCTTTCGACCCGATCCAAGCGGGCGTCTCGCCGATATGCGGGCAACCCTGCGCGCCGCCCTGCGCTCGGGGAGCGACTTCATTCCTTTCCAATGGCGGCGCCGGCGCACCCGTCATCCGCCGCTCGTGGTGCTGTGTGACATTTCCGGCTCCATGGACCGTTACGGGCGCATGCTGCTTCATTTCCTGCACGCCGTGACCAACGACCGCGACCGGGTGCACACGTTTCTCTTCGGCACGCGTCTGACCAACGTTACCCGGTACCTGCGCCACAAGGACGTCGACGCCGCCCTGGTCAAGGTCGGCCAGGCGGTCGAGGACTGGGCCGGGGGCACGCGCATCGGCCACTGCCTGCATGTCTTCAACGCGCGGTGGTCACGCCGCGTGCTGGGCCAGGGCGCGGTGGTCCTGCTCATCACCGACGGCCTGGACCGGGAAGACGGCCGCGGACTGGGGGACGAGATGGAACGCCTGCGCAAGTCGTGTCGCAGGCTGATCTGGCTCAATCCCTTGTTGCGCTATGAGCGTTTCGAGCCGCGGTCCCTTGGCGTCAGGGCGATCCTCCCCCACGTCGACGATTTCCGCCCGGTACACAACCTGGAAAGCCTGGCTGACCTGGCCCGGGCGCTGAGCAGTGAAAGTCCCAGGCGCCCGGAACCCATGGCCCGGTGGCGCGAGACGGCGGCATGATCTTCGGCCTCGTTCCTTCCGCGTCCGCCGAAGGCGCCATCCTGACCCATGGCCGCAAGGTGGGCCGCAAGAGCTTTAAAAAGGGACGCGTGCTCAGTGCCGAAGACATCGCGGACCTGCTTGCCGCCGGCATCGAGCAGGTGGTCGCGGCGCGCCTTGAGAAGGGCGACCTGGGCGAGGACTTGGCGGCCCGGCGCATTGCCGACGCGGCCTCGGGCGCCCATGTCGCGGCGCGCCGGGCCTTCACGGGGCGGGCCAACCTGTTCGCCCGGGCGCCGGGCGTTCTTGTCGTCGATGGCGAAGCGGTGGACGGCGTCAACCGGGTGAACGAGGCCGTCACCGTCGCCACACTGGCGCCCTTCGCGGTGGTGGCGCCGGGCCAGATGGTGGCTACAGTCAAGATCATACCCTTCGCCGTTGAGGCGGCGGTCGTCAGCGATTGCGCGGCGCGGGCGGCGGCGGGCGGCGGGCTGATCCGCGTCGCCAAGCTTGCCGAACACGCGGTGGGCCTAATCCAGACGACGCTTCCCGGGACCAAGGCAGCGGTCCTCGACAAGACCCGGGCGGTCATGCGGGGCCGCATCGAAGGCCTGGGCAGCCGCCTCGCCGAGGAGGTCCGTTGCGCCCACGCGACCGACGATCTGGTCCGCGCGCTGGCTGAGCTTGGCGCCAAGGGGTGCTGGCCGCTGCTGGTCGTCGGTGCGTCGGCGATCACCGATCGGCGCGATGTGATTCCGGCCGCCCTTGAAGCCGGCGGCGGGCGGATCGAGCATTTCGGCATGCCGGTCGATCCCGGCAACCTGTTGCTGTTGGGATACGATGGCGGGGGCGTGCCGGTTGTCGGTCTTCCGGGCTGCGCGCGATCGCCCAAGTTCAACGGCGTCGATATGGTCCTTGGGCGCCTGTTGTCGGGAATTGGGGTGAGCGGCCCCGACATCACGGGCATGGGCGCCGGCGGGCTGTTGCATGAAATGCCGGGCCGCCCGCAGCCTCGCGCCGCCGACCCGGCGCGGCGCGGGAAGTCCGCCCGCTCGCCCCGAATCGCGGCCCTGGTGCTGGCCGCCGGCCGCTCGACACGCATGGGCGACGTCAACAAGATGCTGGCCCTGGTGAACGGCCAGCCCATGGTGGTTCGCGTCGCCGAGGCGGTGCTGGCCTCGATCGCCGCGCCGGCCATCGTGGTCACCGGCTATCAGGCGGACGAGGTGCGCCGGGCGCTCGCCGGACGAGACCTGAAGATTGTCGAAAACCCCGATTACGCGGCCGGGCTCAGCACTTCGTTGAGGCGCGGCCTGGCGGCACTGCCGTCCGACGCCGACGGGGTCCTTGTTTGCCTGGGCGACATGCCCAGGGTGACCGCAAGCCAGATCGACCGCCTGATCGCCGCCTTCGATCCGGTTGCCGGGCGTGCCATCTGTGTTCCCACCCACGGCGGCAAGCGGGGCAACCCGGTCCTGTGGGGGCGGCGTTTCATCCCCGAGATGTTGGAGATCGCCGGCGACGTCGGCGCCCGCCACCTGATCGGCGATTACGCCGACCTGGTGGCGGAAGTGGAGATGGAGGACGCGGGCGTTCTGGTCGACATTGATACCCCGGCGGCGCTCAAGGACGCCGAGGGGTGAAGACGTATCCCTTGAACGAAGGAGACCCGTGTGGATAAGAGTGACGTGGACTGGCATGGCCCCATGCCATCGGTAATTACGCCCTACGACACCGAGGGCCGGATCGACTAGGACGCCTTCGTCGAAAATATCGATCTTTGCATCGGTTACGGCATGACGGGGCTGTTGGTCGGCGGCAATTCGGGTGATTTTTGGTCGCTCTCCATGGACGAACGCAGGCGCTTGATGACGCTCGGGGTGGAAGGGGCCCGGGGCCGGGTTCCCGTGATCGCCTGCACCGGGGCGTTCCTGGCGCCGGCGGTCATCGAACTGGCGCAAGCCGCCGCCGAGGCGGGCTGCGCCGGGGTGATGGTGCTGCCTCCGTTTTTCTACCGTCCCAACGCCGATGACATCTTCGCCCATTACAAGGCCGTCTCGGACGCCGCCGCGTTGCCGATGATGCTTTACAACTTTCCCGCCAACTCGGTGCCTGTCATGGCGTTCGACCTTATCGAGCGGCTGGCCGATCTGGAATGCGTCGTCGCCATCAAGGAGACGTCCGGGAACTACGCCACCTTCTATAAAATCCTCACCTTGGTTGGCGAGCGCATCCATGTGTTCTGCGGCCAGATGGTGCGCTTCGGGGTGCCGGCTCTGATTATGGGGGCGCCGGGCTTCATCGACACCAATCCGAATCTCTGGGGCGCCGGTTCGGTCGAGCTCTATCAGGCGGCTATGAGCGGCGATCTGGTGCGCGCTCGCGCTTTGCAGCGCAAGGCCTTGGCGCTCCACGAACTGGTCGCCGGCGGCGGCAAGAACACCTACAACTGGGTCAAGACGGGAATGACCCTGGTCGGCCTGCCGGGCGGCGTCGCGCGCCTGCCGCAGCGCCCCCTGACGGCCGAGCAGGTTGAAGACCTACGTCGGGGACTGGAGGAATTGGGTATCGTTGGCCCGGGCTGACCCCCGTCAGTCGAAGACGATCTTGGGGAAATAGTACGACACCACCCAGTTCGGAAGGTCCACCACCTCGCTGATACGCAGGTCCGCGCAGACGCTGCACAGCATGTAGGCGTCGGCCGCCGCCAGCCCGTGCAGCTTGGCCAGCAGATCGATCATGCCGGAAACCGCGGCCCGGGCGCCCTCCATCAGGTCGGGGCCGATGCCCGTGGTGACGTGGTAGCCCTTGGCGTCGAAATGGCGCGATACCGGCCCCGGGGTATCGTAGCGTGGAAAGGCGAGGCCGGCGTCCTTGACCAGATCGAAGGCCAGGGTCACCGTCATCGGGCTCTCGATGGCCGTGCCGCAGACCTCGCCGTCGCCCTGGGCGGCGTGGGTATCGCCGATCGAAAACAAGGCCCCCGTAACCTCGACGGGAAGGTACAGCTCGGTGCCGGCGGCCAGGTCGCGGATGTCAATGTTGCCGCCGACACGCCTGGGCGGGACGATGCTGTGCGGACCGGCCTCGCCCGGGGCCAGGCCGACCGTGCCGCAGAAGGGCTTGAGGGGCACCCGGCCACCGGGACCGAAGGCCGCCGGGGCGCGTCCCCCGGCATCGAAGGACCATAGGGTCAGGGCGGGGTCGGGAAATTGGTCGGCGAGCAGGCCGAAGTCGGGGATCAACGCCGTCCAACCCCATCCCGACTGGTCGAAGGAGAGCAGCGTCACCTTGAGGGCGTCGCCCGGCTCGGCCCCGTCGATGAAAATGGGTCCGGTGACCGGATTGATCTTTTCGAAGACCAGGGTTGCGATGTCGGCCACCGTCGAGTCGGCGGTCAACTGGCCGCCCGAGGCTTCCGCGGTCTCAACCTCGACCGTCTCGCCCGGAGCCACCGTGAGGACCGGCGGGTTGGCGTTGTCCCATCCGAAGTGGTGGTGGTGGGCATAGTGGATGGTGTGCTTGGCTTTGTTGGGCATGGCGCTGGGTCTCATGCTCTGGTGGTGAGCCTCGCGGCCACGGTTAGACTAGCACGGACGTGGCCTGGGAGCACGCGGCGCCCCGGTCAACCGGGACGGTGGCGATCGAAGAGCGGGACGGTCTTGTGGCGCAACGGCACGACGAGGGCGGCGCCGGCGAGAAAGCCGCCGATGTGGGACCACCAGGCGGTTGATCCGTCGCCGCCACCGTAAGCATTGAACAGTTGGAGGCCGATCCAGCCGACAAGGAGCACGTAGGCCGGCAGGCGCAGCGGAATACGGTTAAAAATAAGGGCCAGCACCTTGACCCGGGGATGGAGGACGAGATAGGCGCCCATGACGCCGGAGATCGCACCGCTGGCGCCGACCACGGGCGTCGCCGAGCCAGGCTCCGTGACGGCGTGGGTCAGGGCGGCGGCGATACCGCAGATCAGATAGAAGGCGACAAAGCGGCGGTGCCCCATGGAGTCCTCGACATTGTCGCCGAAAACCCAGAGATAAAGCATGTTGCCGATCAAATGCCACCAGCTTCCATGCACGAACATGGACGTGATCAAGGTCGTCTCGGCCGGCACGCGGACCAGCTCCGGCGCCAGGATTTTGACATCGAAAAGCACCGCCGGGATGGTGCCGTAGGCGAAAATGAAGGAATTGCCGGCGGCATCCGACAAAGATACCTGCCAAAGAAAGACGGCGACACAGGCCACGATGAGGGACACCGTGACGACCTGGAACGGAATGATCTCAAGCGGGTTGTTGTCCTTCAACGGCAGGAAAATGGCCAACCCTCCGAAGGTTCAAGACGGAGCGTAAGGGTTCTTGCCCTTGCGCGTAAATAGTCGGATCGGCACGCCGGGCAGGTCGAAGGCCTGGCGCAGGCTGTTGGCCAGGTAACGGAGATAGGACTCGGGCAGTTGTTCGGGCCGCGAGACGAACACAACGAAGGTCGGCGGGCGCGTCTTTGCCTGGGTTACGTAGCGCAGGCGGATGGTCCGTCCACTGGCCAGGGGCGGCGGGTGATGAGTGATCATATCGGCCAGCCACTGGTTGAGCCGGGCGGTGGAAATGCGCCGGTTCCACACTTCGTAAATTTCCAGAACGGCGGGCAGAACCTTGCCGGTACTGCGTCCGGTCAGCGCCGAGAGGGTGAGGATGGGGATGCCGCGCACCTGGGGCAGGGACCTTTCGAGGCGGTCATTGAGGCGGCCGAGGACCGCCTTCGCGTCCCTCACCAGGTCCCATTTGTTGACCGCGATGATCAAGGCGCGGCCTTCCTCGATCACCTGGCGCGCGATGGTCAGGTCCTGTTTTTCCATCGCCGCCTGGGCATCAAGCACCAACACCACGACCTGGGCATAGCGGATGGCGCGCAGCGCATCGGCCGTCGACATGCCTTCGGGCCTCCCGGCGACTCGGGACTTGCGGCGCAGGCCGGCGGTGTCGATGAGCCGGATGGGCTGTCCCTTGTATGTCCACGAGATGGACACGGCGTCGCGGGTGATGCCGGCCTCGGGACCGGTGACCACGCGCTCCTCGCCAATCAGGCGGTTGACCAGGGTCGACTTGCCGACGTTGGGCCGCCCGACGACGGCCAACTGCATCGGTCCCGCGCCGCCTTCTTCGTCGAGCGCGGCCTTGTCCGCATCATCAATGAACGGGGCCAAGACATCGTAGAGATCGCCCATGCCTTCGCCATGCTCGGCCGAGAGGGGAATGGGGTCGCCAAGCCCCAGGGCATAGGCTTCGATCAGTCCCGCCGCGCCGGCGTTGCCCTCGCACTTGTTGGCGATGACCACCAAATTCTGGTCGCGCCGGCGCAGCCAGTCCGCGAAGTGGCGGTCGAGGGGGGTGACGCCGGCCCGGGCATCGATGAGAAGAAGGGCCACGTCGGCGTCGTCGAGGGCGCGCTCGGTCTGGGCGCGCATGCGGGCTTCGAGCACCTTGCCGGCGACGTCTTCCAGACCGGCGGTATCGATAATGGTGAATTCGAGGTCGGCCAGCCGCGCCGTTCCCTCGCGCCGGTCGCGGGTCAGGCCGGGGGTGTCGTCGACAAGGGCCAGCCGCTTTCCGACAAGGCGGTTGAAAAGGGTCGACTTGCCCACGTTGGGGCGGCCGATGATGGCCACGGTAATGCTCATGGTCCGACGGCTTGAGTTAGCGGTAGGCTACCAGCGCGGCATTGTCGGCGAGGAAGTATACAGTGCGGTCGGCGATGATGGGATCAACGATGATACGGTCCGGCATCTCCGCCTTGCCCATGATATCGCCGCTGTAGGGTGAGACCGCCAGGACGGAGCCCTCGGAGCCAGCCACGATCAGCCGGTCGCTGGCAAGCAGGGGCCCGGTCCAGATGATGGGATCGCGACGGTCCTCTTCGTCTTCGAAGCGGGGTAATTGGGTGACCCAGAAAATGCGGCCGTCGTCGCGCGCCAGACCGACCAGTTCGGCGTTGTTGGACAGCGTAAAGAGATAGTTGCCGGCCACCCAAAGGCTTTGCAATCCGCCGATTTCCTTTTCCCAGATACGTTGCCCGCTGCGCAAATCGATGGCCACCATCTGGTCGCCGTGGCCCATGGCGAAGACCCGCCCGCGATCGATTACCGGACGCCCGCGAATATGGGCCAGGGAGGAAATGACGTCGGTACGCCGGAGCCGGGCCAGGGATTCGGTCCAAAGCACGCGGCCGGTTTCCACCTTCAGCGCCACCAGTTCGCCCGAAGAATAGGGCACCACCACGACTCCGGCGTCGACCGCCGGGCTGCCGCCGCCAAGCAGGCTCGCCGTCTCGGCAATTCCCGAATGGGTCCACAGGGTGGCGCCGTCGGAGGCATCGAGGGCGAAAAGCTTGTTGTTGATGGTCACGGCGAAAAGGCGGCCGCCGCGGGCCGTCGGCGGCGCCCGCATGGGGCCGCCCAGGGATTGGCGCCAAAGGACGGCGCCGGTCTCGGCGTCTAGCGCTATGACCTCGGCAAAGCCCGTGGTCACGTAAACGCGGCCCTTGTCATGGGCCAGTCCCCCGCCAATATGACCGTCGTCCTCATCTTCGGGGGTTAGTTCGATCTCCCACAGATGTTGACCGGTATCGGCGTCGAAGGCGCTGACGACGGTCTCGGCGTCCATGGCGAAGACCCTTCCTTGGGCGGTGATCGGGGACGCGATGATGCGGTCCGTATCGTCGGAGCCGCTGCCGATATCGGCCTTCCAGGCGCGGCGAATGTCGGCCGCCACTTCGGTGTGGTGCATGGCGTGGTTGGCGTAACCGCCGGCTTGCGGCCAATCGGGATTGACCGACGGCGGAGGGAGAAGGATTTCCTCTCGCGCCGCCTCGGGATCGGGGACGAGAGACTTTTCGTGCAGCAACACCGAGATTCGCTTGCCGGGCAGGGGCGGGTCTTCCGTTTCGCCGAACCAGGTATCGCAGGCCCCCAACAGCAACAAGGCAATTATGATGAAGGCTGTTCGCGGCATTTTTGCTTCCGTTGTGTCCCTTGCCGTGGCTTGGCGGCCGCTCATTTGCCCAGGATGGCCAGCATTTCCTGGGCCCGGGCGCGAATACCGGACGGCGCCGCGACATCGTTGGCCAGCCCCGAATAGAGTTGGCGCGCCTTGTCCCCATCGCCGTCGTGCCGAGCCAGCACGGCGATGATCTCGCGCGCACTATAGCGCCACGGATTGTCGTCCGCGGTCAGCCGGGCGACGCGCTGGCCGAGGGCGGCCCGGTCCGCCGTGTCGATCTCGTGCAGCGCGCCCAGGACCAGCGCGAGATCCCGGTAAAGGGCGTCGATGCCCGTGTCCGCGGCCAATTCCCGGTAGGCGTTGACGGCCCCCGCCCGGTCGCCCTTGCCGGCAAGAAGCGCCGCGTCCTGAAAGCGGGCGAGAAGCGCGTATCCGGCGCTCGCCCCGGCCGCCAGTTCACCAAAGGCCCTGGCGGCGGCCTCATTCTGGCCGTCGCGCATTAACCGTTGCGCCTCGGCGAAGCGCATGCTCTCGGCGGTGCGCGTCGAGACGTCGTAATTGCGCCAGCCCTGGAAACCGGCGACACCGACGACAAGGGCAAGCGCCGCGCCGATGACGTAGTTGCCGTACTTCTTCCACAGCTTGGCGTAATGCTCCTGGCGCAGTTCGTCGTCGATTTCCTGGAACAGGCCGTCGTGACTGGTTTCCGCCAAAGTAAGCTCCGCGATGGTTGCCCGAGGCGCCCCGCCGATGGCGCGTCCGTGATTCGCGGCCTAAGATATCCCTCCGGCCCGCCAATGGCAATTGCGTGGTCACGCGGGGCCGTGTCAGCCAAAAAAAATTTCGTCTATTTCGTGGCCTGGCCCCACCCCATATCGACCGCAAATTCCGTGGCCGAGATGAGGTCGTCCCCACTCGCGTCAAGAATGTCGAATTTTGTTTTTGGGAACGGCGTCTCACTCGGACTGAGCTGGCCGTTGCCATCCTTATCCATTTGTTTGACTTGCGCCGTAGCCAGTTCCAGGACCGTCAGTTGGTTGTCTTGGTTCGCGTCGACCAAATCGAACTGTTTTGCTGGTCCCGTCCATTCGTCCCGGCTGAGCAGGGTGTCGCGGTTCTTATCGAAAGCCTTTATCGCCGTCATCAGCTTCACTTTTGAATCTTTGCTTGCGCTAAAGCCGGCGGTGATTTCCTCGACCGTCAGGCGGCCGTCGCGGTCGGCGTCGAATTGATCGAATTTTTCTTTGTCTGCCTTCCACTCTTTCGGCGCCAGCAAGCCATCGCCATCGGTGTCCAAGTTCTTGATCATGGTCTTGGGGTTCTTGTCCTTGGACTTCTGGGCCTTGCCCTTCCCACCGCCCGAGTCCGCGAGGGAGGCCACGTGGACGGCAAGTTCCGCCAGTGTCAGTCGGTCGTCCCGATCCGTGTCGATCTTGTCATAGAACTTCGCATGTCCGGTCCATTCGTCGCGGTCAATCTTGCCATCGCCGTCTTTGTCCATGTTCTTGACCATGGTCTTGGGGTTCTTGCCCTTGGACTTTTGTGCCTTGCCTTCATTGCCTTGGCGTTTTCACCGCTCTTCTTTCCGCCGCCCGATCGCGCCAGGGAATCATAGTGTGCGCTAAGCTCCGCCAGCGTCAGTTGGTTGTCACGGTCGGTGTCGATGCGGTCGTAGAATTCCGCCTTGCTCGTCCATTCGCCCCGGGCGATCAGGCCGTCACCGTCCTTGTCCATGTTTTTGATGACCGTCTTGGGATTTCTGGACTTGGATGTCGCCCTTTTCCCTTTTTTGGATCTTTCTAGGGCTTTGAAGTGAGCGGAGAATTCGTCGACGGTCAGAAAGCCGTCAAGGTTGGTGTCGATTTTGGTGAAGGTCTCTCCCAATTCGTTCCATTCATCCCTTCCGACCCGTCCATCGCTGTCCTTGTCCCTTTTCGTGACGGCTATTTTCGGGTCCTTGGCCAAAGCCGCCCGGCTCATCACCCCGGCGAGACAAATGACGAGTGAAAGCACGAACAGACGATAAGCAAACCACACCCATTCGGTGCGTCGACACTGGCCGTCCACGAGAAACCCCTTGTTCCCGGCCGGTTCAGGCGCCGCGTAGGGCGGGGTTGAGGGTATAGGTGCCAACCCATTCGGCCTGGGCCAGGACGTGTCCTTCCAGGGCGGCGCGCGCCTCGGCGCCGCCGAAAGTATCCGTGAGCCCGAGCGTGGCGACATCAAGGGCGTAAAGGGTGAAGTGGTAGTGGTGGACCAGCGTGTCGTTCCACGGCGGGCAGGGGCCGTCGTATCCCCCATAATCGCCCTTCATTTCGGCGTCGCCGGCAAATAAATCTGTATAGGTGTTGACGCCGCGCGTGCCGTGATCGGTGGCGCCCGGCGGTTTGCCGCCGGCGGTGACGCCGTCCGAGTCGGCACCCTCGGCCAGTTCGCTCACCGTGGCCGGAATGTCGACCAGGACCCAGTGGAAAAAGTCGACCCGGGGGAGATCGGCGGGAACGCTCCGACCTTCCTGATTCACGTCGTCGCCGACCGAGGGGACGTCGGGGTCGTGGCAGATGACGGCAAACGATGCGGTGCCCGCCGGCGCCCCGGACCAGGCGATACGGGGGCTGCGGTTGGCACCCGAGGAAACGTGGCCTTCCCGGGCCGGTTGACAGAAGGCGAAGCGCTCAGGGATGGCCGCTCCGTTCTCCCATCCGTCAATGGTGACTTGCAACGTCATGGGCTCGCTCCCGATGTGAGTGTCTGGACGATCTTACCTCATCCGGCCGCCGCCCGTCACCGATGGGGTGGAAGGTGCGTCGTTTAACCGCTCCTTAACCTTGCGTCCCTATCCTGATTGGTGGGAAACTGCGCGAGAGGAGAGGTTCCACATGCGCATCGTGAGCGTCATTGCCTGTTTGTTTCTGCTCGGCGCCTGCGGGCAGTTCATCGGCGCCGAGGGGGCCTCGGTGATCGTTACCGACAAGACTTTCACCGATCACATCGTGTCGCTTGGCAGCGGCAAGAACTGCTCGACTCTGCGCACCCAGGCCGACCTCACCTATTGCGAAGAGGACGAGGTGGCGCCCAAGTACGTATCCTATTGCTATCGCACCCTCGGCAACGTCACCTGCTATGACCGGCCCAATCCCTTCAATGGCCGCCAGCAGATCATCGACGAACAAATGGAAAATCCGACCAAGGCCGTGGGACGCTGATCCGCCTGTGCTCTCATTAGGAGCGCTTCGCGCGCGGCCCAACCGCACCCTGCGATGAAACGCTTTCTTGCCCTCGTCGTTCTTGCCCTTGCCGTCGGCGCGGCGATGCTGTGGAACGGGGAGACACAAGACGATCCGGCGAAGGCCGAAATCCAACGTTTCCACGTCCTTCAACCGTTGGCCGAACAGGGCGACGCGGACGCCCAGTACGACCTGGCCGGGCTTTACCGGGCGGGTAGGGGCGTCGAGGTGGACCCGAGGGCAGCCGCCGAGTGGTATCTCAAGGCGGCGAAAAAGGGTCACGTGGCCGCCCGCCATGCCCTGGGCCGCATGTTCGAGACCGGCCAGGGGGTCAAACGAAACTTCCAAAAAGCCGCCCAGTGGTACGGGCTGGCGGCCGGCATCGGCGAGCATGGTGAAGCCCAATACGACCTGGGCACCCTTTACTATCACGGTCGCGGCGTTCCCCACGATTACGCCGTGGCGATCAAATGGTACCGCAAGGCGGCCCTTCGGGGCCACACGGTGGCTCAATTTCACATGGCGCCATGACCGAGGAGGGCTGGGGGCGCGCGTCGGATCCCGTCGAGGCCTATGCCTGGTACACCCTCGCCATGGACAAGGCCGAGCAGGCAAAGGCGCGCAACCCCAAGTACGACCCGGTGGCTAGGCGCGACAGGCTGGAGCGCAAGATGAACCGCTTCCAGATCGACCAGGCCGAAAAAAAGGTCGAGGCCTTGATGGCCGGGGGCTAGAGCGAATCCCGAGCGGATGGAACCATCCGCGACGACGTATTTGCGGTTAAAACAAAGAGTTAGAGATCTTTCGGTGAACGCATGTGAATGGAAGGTACTCTAGGCTCGGGCCATCAGGCCGCTGGCGGCGATGCCGTCGAAGATGAACTGTACGGCCAGGGCCGCCAGCAGGACGCCGACGACGCGGGTGATCACGTAGCTCCCCGTCACGCCCAGCACCCTTTGTACGCCCCCGGCGATGAGCAGCAACACGAGGGTGATCGCCAGAACCGCGAGAAGCGCCGCCAACACCACCGCTTGGCGCTCCACATCGCCCCGGCTCTCGGCGGCCAGCAGGACGACGGCCCCCATGGCTCCCGGTCCGGCGATCATCGGCGTCGCCAAGGGGAAGACCGAGATGTCGGCCTTGTGCCCCGCTTCTTCGGATTCGTCGGCGGTGGCGGACGTTCCGCCCGAGTGACGGGCAAACACCATGTCGATGGCGATCAGCAAAAGCAGGATACCGCCCGCCGTGCGCATCGCCGCCAGCGTGATGCCCAGATGCGCCAGCAGGTCGTTGCCGAACAGCATGAAGACGATCAGCACGGCGGCCGCGATGAGCGTTCCCTTGACCGCCATGGCGCGCCGCTGGCGGGGCGTTGCGTTGGGCGTCAGCGCCGCGAACACCGCCGCCGTGTCGACCGGGCCGATGGTGGCGAAAAAGGTGGTAAAGGCGAGCAGGCCGGATTCCAACATCGGCGGTTTATTCCAAGGGCTTGGTCAGCGTTGGTTTAAACCTAGCGGCTAGGCCGGCCCGGCGCCATAGTCTGCTCCGCCCGATGCCGCGTCTCGACGGTTCGCTTGCGGCGCGATAGGCTTCCCCGCCTGGCCTGTCCCTTCCCGGAGTTTTCATGGAGCCATCCGTCGCCGCCGTGGTCCTTTTGTCGGCCGCCCTGCATCCTCTGTGGAACGCGCTTATCAAGCGCGGCCAGGTGCCCGAAGCCTCGTTCATGGGCATGATGGTGATGATCGCGCTGCTGTCGCTTGCCACGGCGGTGGTTATCGGCGCCGACCTGATGGCGGCGGGGAAGGTCTGGCATCTCGTCCTCATCTCCGCCTTCGGCCTGGTGCTTTACGGCAGCGCCCTGGTCATGACGTTGCGGCGCGGCGACCTGTCGGCTTACTACCCCATCATCAGGTCCTCGCCGGTGTTCATTGTCTTGGTGAGCGTCTTATTTTTCGGACAAACCTACGCGGCGCCGGTGCTTCTTGGATTCGCGATGGTGATCGTTGGTGCCTTCTTCTTGCAGTATCGGCCGGGCTCACGGCTCTTGGACGATCCCAGGACTCTGGCTTACGCCTTGTTGGGCATGAGCAGTACCGGCATCTATACGATCTCCGATGCCTTTGCCATGCAGGTCGTGGAACCGCCGGTATTCCTGTTTTGGGTGATGGTCATGTTCATTCCCGCCTATATGGCGGTCATGCGTGCCATCGCTGGCCCGCACCTGGGATGGCGTGTTCTTTCCGGCTGGGTCCACACGCCCTGGCGCACGGCCGGCACGGGCTTGATCGCCTATGGTTCTTATTCCTTGATTTTGATCGGCTTCACCTGGGGCGGCGAGGTGGCGGCGGTATCGTCGCTGCGCCAGGCCTCGATCCCGATTTCCGTCCTCATCGGCGGCCTGTGGCTCAAGGAGGCCGGGCTGGCGCTCCGCCTGGCGGCCTCCCTCATGCTTGCCGCCGGTATCGTGATCGTCGTGCTCGCCGGCTGAAGCCTTTTTTCATTGTTCGGCACCGGCCCGCACCCTCTCCCGGCCATCCAATGCCATTGTACGCTGTGGGCGGCCGGGAGAGGGTGCGGGCCGGTGCCGTAACGTGTTGACAGAAAAACACTCAGAAGCGGTCGGGGCGGAAGGGCATCAGGTCGACACTGGGCGGACGTCCGGCGGCAAGCTCGCCGATCAGCTTGCCGGTGATCGCCGCAACGGCGATACCGATGTGGTCGTGGCCGAAGGCGAACAGCACGTTCGGATGACCGGGCGCCGGGCCGATGACGGGCTTGGAATCGGGCAGCGACGGCCTGGGGCCGACCCAGCGCGTCGCGCCTTCGGTGTTGAGGGTCGGGAAGAGAGCCTTGGCCTTTCTCTCGATGACATCTGTATGGGCCGGGTTGAGGGGCGCGTCGGGATCGGTGAACTCGGCGATCGAGGAACACCTGAGGCCGTGTTCCATGGGCGTGACGGCGACGTGGCGGTCGCGCGAATTGATGCACATCCGCAATTGGATGCCGGGATCGGGAAACATGAGGTTGTAGCCGCGCTCCGCCGCCAGCGGCAGCCGGCATCCAAGTTGCGCCGCCAGGGGCTTGGACCACGTGCCGGCGGCAAGGACGATGAGATCGGGCGCGTGGGTGGCGCCATCGGTAACCACCCGGGGCGGGCCTTCGGTTGCGAACTCGAAGCCCTTTACGGTTTCGCTGAGCAAGGTGCCGCCCCGGCGCACCAAGTCCTCGGCTAGGACCTGGGCCAGGCGCAGGGGGTTCACGGTCACCGCCACGTCGGGCAGGAAGACGGCACCGACGACGCCAGGGCCCAGCGCCGGCTCCATCTCGCGCGCATCGTCGCCACTCATCTCCTGGATCCGAATGCCGTGCCGGCGGCGCAGGTCGATGACGTATTTCGATCCGGCCAGGTACTTGGCGTCCTCGAAGATTTGCAAAAGCCCGTCGCGCCGGATCAACGTCTCGGCGCCGGATTGCGAGAGCAGGGGGTCGTAGGCTTCGAACAGTTTGCTCAAAAGGCTGTAACGGGCGTCGGCGATCTCCTCGACGCGCTGGCGCCGCCCGGCCAGGGCGAAGCGCAGGAACCACGGCGTCATGGCGGCAAGCTTGGTCCACGGCACCGACAGCGGCTCCTCGGGATCGAGCAGCAACCTCGGCACCTTGGGCAGCATGCCAGGGAGCGAGGCGGGAACGCAGGACGCGACGCCCAGGTTGCCGGCGTTGCCTTCGGTGGCGCCGGTGCCGGGGCCGGCGCGGTCGACAAGCGTTACCCGCAGACCCTCGCGTTGCAGATAAAGCGCCGAGCAGACGCCGACGATGCCGGCCCCGATGACCAGCGCCGTGCGGCCGGAAGGCTGCCCTACCGCCATGACCTAAAACCGGTCGGGGCGGAAGGGGGTGATGTCGATACTGGTCGGCCGACCGGCCGCCAGCTCGCCGATCAGCTTGCCGGTGACGGCGCCCAGCGTCAGCCCGATGTGGCCGTGGCCGAAGGCGAACAGCACCTTGGGATGGCCGGGACAGGCACCGATCACGGGCATTGAATCGGGCATCGACGGGCGGGCGCCCATGCCGCGCTCCAGCTCGCGCATCTCAAGGCCGGGGATCAAGCCGTCGACCTGGCGCAGGTTGGCCAGCGCCCGGTCGTAATCGGGCGGCGCGTCGACGGGGGCGAACTCGGCCCCGCTCGATACCCTGAGCCCGTGTTCCATGGGGCAAATTGCAAGGAGCTTGTCGTTCCACTGTAGCGGCCCCCTAATTCCCGGGTCGGGCAGCATCATGAAGTAGCCGCGCTCGGCTTGCATCGGCACTTCGGTGCCCAGTTGCGCCGCCAGGGCCCGGGACCAGGCACCGGCCGCGATGACGACAAGCCGGGCTGTGTGGCTGGCGGTCTCGGTGACGACCTTGGGCGCACCGTCGGTGACCGTCTCGAAGCCCGTGACCTTTTCCCGGAGAAGGGTGCCGCCGCTCCGGACCAGGTGTTCGGCCAGGACTTGTACCAGACGCTTGGGATTGACCACGTGGCCATTGATGCGCTGGTAGGCGCCGTGCACGACGTTGGGTCCCAGCTTGGGCTCGATCTCGCGCGTCTGGTCGCCGTCAAGCTCCTCGATCTCGACGCCGCGGCTGCTGCGGACGTTGCGTTCGTAGCGGCCGCTCTCGAAGGCCCGGCGGCTGGTGTAAACGAAGAGCCGGCCTTGGTGCTGGATCATGTCCTTGGCCCCGGCGTCTGTGACCAGGGGCTCATAGGCCTCGAAGATATTGGAGACGACGGTCAACAGCGCGTCGGCGATCTCGTCGACGCGGCGTTGCCGGCCGGCGAGCAGGAAGCGGATGAACCAGGGCGTGGCGGGCAGGAAGTTGCTGGGCGGAACCGAGAGCGGATGCAAGCGGTTCATCAGCATGCCGGGAACCTTGCGCCACAGGCCGGGGAGCGAAAAGGGCGAGCAACTGCCGGCGCCAAGGCCGCCGGCGTTGACCGCCGAGCAGGTCTCGCCGGGGCCAGCCTTGTCGATCAAGGTGACCGTGAAGCCCTCGCGTTGCAAATAGAGGGCGGTGCAGACGCCGACGATGCCGGCGCCGATGACCAGCGCCGTGCGTTCTTGGGAGTTCTCGGCCATGGCTCAGAACCTTTCGGGGCGGAAGGGATGGATGTCGATGCCGGGTTCGCGACCGGCCGCCAGCTCGCCGATGGTGCGTCCGGTGACGGCGCCGAGGCCAAGGCCGATCATGCAATGGCCGAAGGCGAAGAGCACCGAGGGATGACCGGGCGCCGGCCCGATCACCGGCATGGAATCGGGGGTCGAGGGGCGGTTTCCCATCCACCGCGTCATGCCGTTGGATTTGAGGCCGGGTATGAGTGCCCGGGCGTGGCGCAGGACGGTATCGGCGCGGGCGTAGTTGGGGGGCGCATCGAGCCCTTCGAAATCGGCGATTCCGGTGATGCGCAGCCCGTGTTCCATCTGCGAGATGATGATGTGGCGATCCGACGACTGTACCGAGACACGGGTCGTCACCCCGGCGTCGGGCAGCATGGCGTGATAACCGCGTTGCGATTCCATGCATATCTTGGTGCCAAGCTGGGCCACCAGCTGCTTGGACCATACCCCGGCGGCGACGACGATGAGGTCGGGGTCGTGGGTGGCGGCGTCGGTCACGACCTTGGGCGGACCGTCGGCGCCGAATTCTAAGCCCTTGACGGTCTGGCGCAATATCGTGCCGCCCTTCTTGTGGAAAAGCTCGGCCAGGGTCTGGGTCAGACGCAGGGGGTTGATGGTCTGACCGGCGGCCGGAATGTAAGCGCCGCGCTTGACGGCCGGCCCAAGCGCCGGTTCGATCTCGCGCGCCTCGTCGCCGCTCAAGGCCTTGACCTCGATGCCGCGCCGCCGGCGCAGATCGAGGGCGTATTGACCGCCGGCGAACGACGCCTCGCTCTCATAGACGTAAAGCTTGCCCTCGCGCCGGACCAGGTCGCCGGCGTCGGTCTCGGCGAGCAGGCTTTCGTAACATTCGAATAGGTCGGCGAGGGCGGCGCTCAAGGCGTCGGCGATTGCCTCGACGCGTTTGGGCCGCCCGGCTCTGGCGAAGCGGATGAACCACGGCAGTGCGCGCGGAAAATGGGACCAGCGGATCTTGAGCGCCGAATCGGGGTCGAACAGCATGGCCGGCACCTTGCCGAGCGAACCCGGCATGGCAAGGGGAGTGAACGACGCGATGCCCAGACCGCCGGCGTTGCCCGACGAGCAGCCCTCGCCGGGACCGTCGCGGTCGACCAGCGTTACCCGAAAACCTTCGCGTTGAAGATAAAGCGCCGAGCAGGTGCCGACGATGCCGGCGCCGATGACCAGCGCCCGGCGTCCGTCCGCCGGCGGCGAGCCCGAACCCGTTTCCGCCACGATTTATTCCCCCCGGTCGATGATTGCGGGCAGCTTATCTTGCGTCCGCCGCCGGCGCAACACGGGGCTCAGAAACGCTCTGGGCGGAAGGGGGCGAGGTCGATCGAGGTCGGGCGCCCGGCCGCCAGCTCGCCGATCAGCCGGCCGGTGACGGCGGCCTGGGAAAGGCCGCTGTGGGAGTGGCCGAAGGCGAACAGGACAGAGGGGTGGCGGGGCGACCGCCCGATGACGGGGATGGAATCGGGGGTCGAGGGGCGGTGGCCCATCCAGCGCGTCATGCCCTCGGTCCTGATCCCCGGGATGACCGCCTGGGCTTGACGCAGCACCAGATCGGCGCGGGCGTCGTTGGAAGGCTTGTCGAGGCCCGAGAACTCGGCGATGCCGGTCAGCCTGAGCCCGTGCTCCATGGGCGTTACCACGACGTAACGATCGGAAAGCCTTATCGGTCGGGACAGCGAGACGCCGGGATCGGGCAGCATGACGTGGTAGCCGCGCTCGGCGGCCAGCGGCACGCGGCTGCCCAAGCGGGCCGCCAACCGGCCCGACCAGGCGCCGGCGGCAAGAACGATCAAATCCGGGGCGTGGGTGGCGGCGTCGGTGACCACCCGCGGCGGGCCGTCGGCGCCGGTCTCTAAGTCCCGCACCGTCTCGCGCAGGATGGTGCCGCCTCGGCGCTGGAAGCTCTCGGCGAAGGCCCGGGTGAGACGCAGCGGATCCACCGTGTGCTCCGTGCCGTCCAGGTGGACGCCGCACTCGACGGCGGGTCCCAGGTCCGGTTCCATTTGGTGGACCTCGTCGCGGTCCAACTCGGTCAGGACGAGGCCGCGACGGCGGTAGTTTTCGCGGTTGGCGGTATCGGCCTCGAAGCTGCGCCTCGATTCATAGGTGAAAACCATGCCCCTTTTGACGACCAAGGCCTCCGTCCCGGTCTCGGCGAACAGGGTGTCGTAGGCCGCGATGACGTCACGGTGCAGGTCATCGATGGCTTGGGCGACGGCGGTCCGGCGGCGCGGTGCCGAGGCCAAGGCATAGCGGGCAAACCAGGGGACGAGCCCGGGCAGGTCGGGCCACCGGATGAAGAGCGGATGACGGGGGTCCATCAGCATGCCCGGCACCTTCGCCAGGATACCGGCCGGCGGATAGGTGCCGAGCCCGATGTTGGCGGCATTGCCCGACGAGCATCCCTCGCCGGGACCGTCGCGGTCGACCAGCGTTACCCGAAAACCTTCGCGCTGTAGATAAAGCGCCGAGCAGGTGCCGACGATGCCGGCGCCGATGACCAGCGCCCGGCGCCCATCTGTCGCCGCCGCCCCCGAACCCGTTTCCGCCACGATTGAATCCCCGCCAAGATTAATTGCCGGAAGCTTATCTTGCGGCCCCTGCCAGCGCAAGCTGACGGGCGACCGTGGCGTGCGGCGAAGGGGAAAGGATTTGCGCCGGCAAATCTCGTTGATGGAACTTATAACTTACCTGATTTTGAGGATTAGTTAGAAACGTTTAGACGTTAACAGGATGGACATTCAATAAAAGACAACAAAAAACAACAGAAAACAACATTTGCCCGGAGTTATTGAAGTTTTGTTTGGAATTGGATAAATATATCTCTGCGAGAATTTCACGTTGCGGCGCAACAGCGGCCGCTCACATCCCAAGGTCTTGGGAAACTTCGTCATGCAGAGAGGAATGAAGAATATGTACGATCTCGTCAGGAAATTGAGCGTTGCGGCCGTCGCCGCCGGTATCGCGGTTTTCGCCTGGGGGGCCGGGGACGCCCTGGCCAAGGACCTTGTGCTCTACACCGCGTCCAACCCGAAAATCGAAAAAGACATCATGGCGGCGTTCCGCAAGGCCCATCCGGACATCACCGCCAAAGCGGTCAACATGTCGACGGGGCCGATCACCGAACGCGCCATCGCCGAGAAGGCCAATCCCCAGGCCGACGTCATCTGGATGATCAACAATATCGCCCTCGAACAGCTCAAGGACGCCGGCGCCTTGGAGCCTTACGAGCCAAAGGGCACCAAGATCGACGATGCCTTCAAGGAAGAGGACGGTTTCTGGAACGGCCACAACGCCACCATCATGGCGATGGCCGTCAACACCAAGTTGTTGAAGGAAAAGAAGCTTCCCATGCCGACCGATTGGGTGGATCTGGTCAAGCCGGTCTATAAGGGACAAATCACCATCGCGGCGGCTACCAAGTCGGGCACCGGCCTCAGCATCCTGTCGACGATGCACGATGTCTTCGGCTGGAACTTCATCGACAACCTGCATCAGAACATCTTCCAGTACAATTCGTCGGGCAGCGCGGCGGCGCGTCAGGTGGGCGGCGGCGAGACCATCATCGGCCTCAGCTACGACACCGCCATCCTGCACCAGGTGCAGGCGATGCCGGGTGTCGAGATGGTCATCGGCCGTATGTCGCCCAACGTAATCGAAGGCGCCGGCCTGCTGGCCGGGGCGCCCAATCCGGCGCAAGGAAAGGTCTTTCTGGATTGGTTGTTCAGCGAGGCGGGGATGAAGGTATTCGCCCCCCACGTCGGTATCGGCGCACAAGCCGGTTACGGCAACGTCGATCTGTCCAAGGTCCATATGTGGAAGCGCCGCCGGCCCTTGGACGCCAACGATTTCAAGCGCCAGTGGGCGTCGAAGTTCGAAAAGTAGGCTTTCGTACCAGCATCAAGACCCACGGCTCCGCCAACTTGTAGGCGGGGCCGTGGCCCCTTGTCGGGAGAGGGCTCGTGGCGAAGCTGACTTTTCTGGGCGTGACCAAGCGCTTCGGAAACGTGACCGCCGTCGACGACGTGTCCATGGACATCGCCTCGGGCGAGTTCGTGACCCTGGTCGGCGCCAGCGGTTGCGGCAAGACCACCTTGCTTCGCATCATCGCCGGATTTACCAAACCCGACAGCGGGGAGTTGGCCATCGACGGCCGCCGGGTCGAAGGCCTGCCGCCGAGCAAGCGCGAGGTCGGCTTCGTCTTTCAATCCTACGCGCTTTTTCCGACACAAACCGTGGCCCAGAACATCGGTTTCTCGCTCAGCATCCGGCGGCGGGAAAAGGCGGAAATAGACGAAAGGGTGGCGGAGCTTTGCGCCCTGACCCAGCTTGGCGGGCTTGAGGAGCGTTACCCGCACGAGCTTTCCGGCGGTCAGCAGCAACGCGTCGCCCTGGCCCGCGCCCTTGCTCCCGATCCCGCCATCTTGCTCCTCGACGAACCCTTGTCGGCGCTGGACGCCAAGATCAGGGCCCATCTGCGCGCCGAAATCCGCGCCGTCGTGGATCGACTGGGCATCACCACCGTCTACGTTACCCATGATCAAGAGGAGGCGCTGTCAATATCCGATCGCGTGGCGGTCATGGAAGCGGGAAAGGTCGTGCAGGTCGGCCGGCCGATGGAAGTGTACCTGGAGCCGGCGAGCCTCTTCGTCGCCGATTTCATCGGTACCAGCAACCACTTGCAAGGAAGGCCGAGGGGCAATGGCACGGTCGAAATCGACGGCGGCTTTTTGCCCGCCCGGGTGCCCGAGTCGGTCGCCGGCTTGGAGCGCTGCGTGGTCTGTATCCGGCCCGAACACGTCGATCTTTTCGCCGCCGATACCGCCGATACCCTGCCCGGCCGGCTGGTCTCCCACTCCTTTCTCGGGCCCACGGTGCGCGCCCGCGTGGCGACCGACGGGAACACCGAGTTGGAGGTCGACATCGCCACCAATGTTTGGCTGTCCAAGGGGCTGAACGGGGGCGACAAGGTGGGGTGGCGCGTGCGTTCCGGCGGCGCCGTCGCCTTCGCGGTGGCCGACGGCGGATCCGAGGACGGGCAATAGTGCGCCGCATTCCCGGATATGTCGCCAGTCTGGCGGTGGCGTTATTGCTGTTCGTCTTCATCGCCTATCCCATTGGCTCCGTTCTGGTCGAAAGCTTCTCCGTCGAAGGACCGATGAGCGTCTTCGAACTGCGCGCATTGACGCAAGACGCCCTCGAAAAGTTGGAGCCGGCGACCCGTGAGAAGACGGTCGGGCGGTGGTTGAAACGGGCCAAGCCGCGCCCGCGCATGGCGGCCGAGGCGGCCGCTCTCGAGCTGATCGGCGAGACCGTGACCTGGGACCGCAAGGCGCCCTTCGACGAACAAATCGCGGCGGCAAAAACGGCGATTGGCGGGCTCACGGCCGAAAAGCGGGTCGCCTTCGAGGCCCAGTATCCGATTGCCTACGTGATGCTGCACAAGCGCATCCCGCTGGCCTTCAAGATCAAGGACCGATTGTCGGCGGACCAATTCGAAAGCCTGCGCACGGGGGCCCATGCGGGTTACGGGATCAAGCACTACCTGGACGTGGTCGTCGAGGACCGCCTGATCAACGCCTTCAAGAACAGCCTAATTCTTGCCTTTACCTCGTGCCTCGCGACCACCATCCTGGCCTTTATCCTGGCCTACGGGGTTAACCGGGGGGGCGTTCGGTGGCCCAACTTCGTGCGCTATGCGACCTTGGTGCCGTTGGTCTCGCCGCCGGTCCTGATCGCCACCGCGGCCATCCTTCTGTTCGGCCGCAACGGTGCATTTACAAACGGCATCCTCGACAAGCAACTGCACTGGATCGACGCCGACGTGACCAATCTTTACGGTTTTAGCGGTGTCGTTTTGGCCCAGATCCTGAGCTTTCTTCCGCCGGCCTTCATCATCATGGACAACGTGCTCTCCAAACACGACGGACGGGTCGAGGAGGCGGCGGCAAGCCAAGGTGCGTCACCGGGGCAGGTGTTTACCCGGGTCACGCTTCCCCTTGCCCAGCCCGGCATCATCAAGACCGTGATCCTCAGCTTCATCCTGTCGATGACCGATTTCGGCAACCCTTTGGTCATCGGCCGCGACATTCCCGTCCTTGCCGGCGTTCTCTACGACGAAATCATCGGCTTTCAGAACACCGAGCTGTCGGCGGCACTGGCCATGTGGATGATTGTCCCGGCGTTGTCGATCTACTTCCTCTTGGAGGGCATCGGCCGGCGCAAGCGCTTTCACACGGGCAGCGCCACCGGCGGGCCGCCCGAACTGCCGGTGCCGGCCCCGGCGCGCGCCCTGATCTCCACGGTGGCCGGGGCCAACATCGGGCTGATTGTCATACTTTACGGCACCATCGTTGCCGGATCGTTCGTCAGGATATGGGGCATCGACAACACCTTCACCACGGCCTGGTATACCGCCGACGAGGTGTCCGCGGCCTTCACGTCCGAGTGGGTCGGCGTCGAAGTGGTATGGAAAAGCATGGTGGTGGCGTTCATCGGCGGGCCCATCGGCGGATTTCTGGCAATGGTCGTCGCCTATCTGGTCGAGCGGGTGCGCCCGGCGGGCGCCAATCTGATAAGCTTTGTCGCGCTGCTGCCCGCCATCCTGCCCGGCGTCATCTTCGGCATCGGCTACATCGTCGCCTTCAACCTGCCTTTCGGGCAAAAGGAGTTGGCCCTGACCGGCACCCAGTCCATCCTCGTCCTCAATTTGATGTTCGGCCATATCTATGTCGGCGTGCTGGTCGGCCGCGCCGTGCTGCAACGGCTTGACGCTTCGGTCGACGAGGCGGCCGAGATTCTCGGCGCCACCCTGGCCCAGCGCTTCACCCGCGTGGTGTTGCCGATGATGCGGCACGCGGCGCTCCTCGGCATGCTCTATGTGTTCGTCGAAACCATGACCAGTCTCTCGGCCATCGTTTTCCTGGTCAGCCCCGGCAACGAGCTCGCCGCCGTGGCCATCTTCGATACGGCGTCGAAGAACCACTACGGTGTCGCCTGCGCCATGAGCGTTACCATGCTGCTCATCGTCTTCGCCGTCATGGGGAGCATGTGGTGGATGGAGCACCACGGGCCGGCCTGGGCGCGCTTTGGCGCCAAAGCGGCGGGCCGCGCCTGACAAATCCAATCGATGGAGAACAAGATGACCAAACCACGGGTTTTCACCTGTACCTGGACCGTGCTTTCGGTAATGGACGAAATTGAGGCGGCGCGCTTTACCGCCCGCGAGGGGTTCGCGGGAATGGAAATTCAATGCAACCCCCTCGGCCTGTGGCCGACCACGGCGTCGCGCTCCACCATCGACGAACTGATCGCCATCGGCGACGGCGAGGGAATCGAATACACGTTCTATCCCTCGGGCCTTCTTAATCCGGCGACCGAGTTGCCCGAGGAACGGGCGCGCAACCGCGAGTTCCTCAAGCGCTCTGTCGATCTGGCGCAACGCCTGGACAGCCCCATGCTTTGCATTCATCCCGGCGTGGCGGAGGAACTGTTCAGCCTTGAGCGCAAGGGCGTGCCCTTCGAAAGCGACCGCTTCGACCGCCGGCGCCTGTTGGCCGACGCGCGAAGGCGCGCCGTCGAGGCGATCGCCGAATGGGCCGAGGCGGCGGCCCAGGCCGACCTCATCATCCCGGTGGAGAACGAAGGCCACGTCCATCACACGGTGGCCCCGACCGCGGCTCTGGTGCGCCAAATGGTGGAGGCAACCGGGCGCGACAACGTCAAGGTCAACCTGGACACCGGCCACTCGTTTATCAATCAGGGCCTGGAGGAAGAATTCACCGTGCTTCGCGACCACATCGTCCACGTCCACCTCAACGACGGACGCAAGATGGGGGTCAGCGAACACCTGTCCCTGGGTACCGGCTTGGCCGACTTTTCGCCGATGGCCGAATTCATGAACACCTTCGGCGGCGCCCTGGTGCTGGAAATCTACGCCCCCGATCGCCCGATCGAGGCAACGCTCGAAAGCCGCGACTTCATTCTCGGCGTGGCGGGAAAATAGGAGGCGGGGCGGGCACGGACCATGAGCGGACCGCGTATCTTCACCTGCAACTGGACCTTGTTTCCGATCATGGACACGGTGGCGGCGGCGCGCCTTAGCGCCCGCGAGGGGTTCGCCGGGATCGAGCTGGAGTGCGACCCCCTCGGCTTGTGGCCGACCACCGTGGCGGCGGCGACGGTCGCCGAACTGGCCGCCATCGGCCGGGCGGAGGGACTTGCCTATACCGTGCATGCGCCGGACGACCTCAACCCGGCCACCGCGCTGCCCGACCAACGGACGCGCGACGACGAAATCTTCAAGCGCCTGGTCGACCTGGCCCGGCGTCTCGAAAGCCCGGTCGTCGGCATTCACCCCGGTGTCGTCGAGGGGCTGTTCGGTCTCGAGCGCAAGGGCGTACCGTTCGCCACCGAGCGCTTCGACCGCGACCGCTTGGCACGCGACGCCCGTAAGCGCGCCGTCGAGACCTATGTCCGCTGGGCCGATCTGACGGTCGAGGCGGGGCTATTCCTGACCATAGAGAACGAGGTCCACGTACATCACAGCGCCGCCCCCACGGCGGAGATCCTGGCCGATCTGATCGAGGCGACGGGGCGCGACGACATCAAGGTCAATCTGGATACCGGCCACGCCTTCATCGGCGCCGGCTTGGCCGAAGAGTTTGCGGTACTGCGTGATCGCATCGTCCATATTCACCTCAACGACGGCCGCACGCCGGGGGTCAGCGAACACCTGCCTTTGGGCGCCGGAGTGGCGGACTTCGCGCCGCTGACTTCCTTTATGAACGACTTCGAAGGCGCGCTCGTGCTCGAAATCTACGCCCCGGACCGGCCGGTCGAGGCAACCCTGGAAAGCCGTGACCATTTGAAGGGCATCCTGGCCGCCGCTTGACGCTTGGCCTAGCTTTTGGGCACAGTCACGGCGACGCGAATGAGGGAAGCCCCATGCTGGCCGAACAGCGGCGCAATGTAATTCTGGAGATTGTGGCGGAGCGGGGTTCGGTGTCGGTGAACGAGCTTTTTCGCCGCCTTGCCGTGTCCCATGAAACCATCCGCCGCGACATCACGCGACTGGCCCGCGAGAACCGGCTGCGCAAGACCCATGGCGGGGCGCTGTCGCTGGATTCGGTGGAACCCGCCTTCACCGAGCGCATGGGAGTCAATATCGAGGGCAAGCGGGCCATCGGGCGGCTGGCCGCCGGCCTGGTCCCCGACGGCGCCTCGGTGATCATCGATTCGGGCACTTCGACCCTGTGCCTGGCCGAGGCCCTGAAGTCCCACCGCCGCCTGACGGTTTATACCAACGATATTCACGTTGCCGGACGTCTGGCGGGGCGCAACGACAACCGGGTGTTGCTCCTCGGCGGCGAAATCCAGGGCACCGAGGGGGCGACCATGGGCCGCGACACCACGGCCATGCTGGACAACTATTTTACCGACTTTTCCTTCATCGGCGTCGGCGCGCTGACGGCGCGGCCGTCGTTGATGGACTATTCCCGCGAGGCGGCCGAATTGCGCGCCCGTATGATTATCTCGGCGCGCCAGGGTGTTCTTCTGGCCGAGCACACCAAATTCAATCGCACGGCCCCGGTGCGCGTCGCCAACCTGGAAAAGGTCAGTCACTTGGTGGTCGACCGCAAACCGAAGGGCGCTCTGGCAAAGGTCCTTCGTGCCCTGGCCGCCGAGCTATTGGTGGCCGACGACTAACGCCTCAACCGGCGGCGATAATCTGGCCGTTGCGTGTCTCGCCGGGCGTTGCCAGGTCGACGAAAACCCCGGCGATGTCTTCGGGCGGCCTCAGAGTCATCGGGTCCTCGCCGGGAAAGGCTTCGGCGCGCATGGCGCTGCGGATGACGCCGGGGTCGACCAGATTGACGCGAATGGGTGTCTTCGCCACCTCGGCGGCATAGATCTTGATCATGGTTTCCAGTGCCGACTTGGTCGTCGCGTAGGTCCCCCAATAGGGCTTGGTGCCGCGCGCCGCGCCCGAGGTGACGAAAAGGGCGCGCCCGGCATCGGACTGGCGCAGCAAGGGATCGAAACTGCGAATCAGGCGCCAATTGGCGGTAAGGTTCAGCGCCACGGTCTGTTCCCAAAGCGCCGGATCGGTATGGCCGAGCGGACCCAGTATGCCCAGCATGGCGGCGTTGCCGACCAAGACGTCAAGGCGCCCAAAGCGTTGGAAGACGGCGGCTCCCATCTCGTCTATCTTGGCATAATCGGTGAGGTCGGCGGGAACCAGGGTGGCGTGGCCGCCGATTTTCTGGATCTCGTCGTCGAGCTCCTCCAGCGCGCCCTGGGTGCGGGCAATCAAGATCAGGTGCGCGCCTTCTTCGGCGAAGCGCTTCGCCACGGCGCGTCCGATGCCCCGCGAGGCCCCGGTGACAAGCGCCACGCGCCCTTCCAATCTGCCGCCGGTCATGGCTAGAGCATTTTCCGTTCACATGCGTTCACCGAAAATTCTCTACCTCCTTGTTTTAACCGCAAATACGTCGTCGCAGATGTAACCATCTGCTCGGGATTTGCTCTAGCCTTGATCGGCGAGCAGCGAGAGCTGCAAATGCTGGGGCCCGCCTTCGCGATCCGTCAGGGGGACCGGATACTGGCCGGTGAAACAGGCGTCGCAGAACTGCGGCACCTCGGAGTCCCGGGGAGTCCCGCCGACGGCGCGGTAGAGACCATCGATGGAAATGAAGGCCAGGGAATCGACGCCGATGTGCCGCGCCATGGCCTCGACGTCGTAGTCGGTCGCCAGGAGCTCCTTGCTCTCCGGCGTGTCGATGCCATAGAAGCACGAATGCGCCGTCGGCGGGCTGGAAATGCGCAAGTGAACTTCCTTGGCGCCGGCGCCGCGGACCATTTCGACGATCTTCAACGAGGTGGTGCCGCGGACGATGGAATCATCGACCAAAACAACCCGCTTGTCCTTGAACTTGGCCGCGTTGGCATTGTGTTTGAGCTTGACGCCGAGGTGGCGGATCTGGTCCGAGGGCTCGATGAAGGTGCGCCCCACGTAATGATTGCGGATGATGCCAAGTTCGAACGGCAGCCGCGCTTCCTCGGCGAAGCCGAGCCCGGCGGGAACCCCGGAATCGGGAACCGGCACCACCATGTCCACGGGCACCGGGCTCTCGCGCGCCAGTTCGGCGCCGATGCGCTTGCGCACGTCATAGACGTTTTTTCCGTCAACCGTGCTGTCGGGGCGCGAAAAATAGATGTACTCGAAGATGCAAAATCGCGCCGGTTCATGGATGAAGGGCTTGATCGAGTGAAGGCCGTCCGCGTCGATGACGACGACCTCGCCCGGTTCGACGTCGCGCACGAACTCGGCGCCGATGATATCGAGGGCGCAGGTTTCGGAGGCCAGGATGAAGGCGTCGCCCAGCCGACCCAGAATCAGGGGCCGGATGCCAAGCGGATCGCGAACACCGATCAGGGCCTCCTTGGTCAGGGCGACCACGGCATAGGCGCCTTCGATCTGTTTCAAGGCATCGATCATGCGGTCGACCACGGTGGAATAGAGGCTGGTGGCGATGAGGTGAATAATGACCTCGGTATCCATGGTCGACTGAAAGATGCAGCCCCGCTTGACGAGAGTCTTGCGCAAGCCGATGGCGTTGGTCAGATTGCCGTTATGGGCGATCGCCAGGCCGCCGAAATCGAACTCGGCGAACAAGGGCTGGACGTTACGCAAGATGGTACCGCCGGCCGTTGAATAGCGGTTGTGGCCGATAGCCAGGGCGCCGGGCAACCAACCGATGACCTGCTCGGAGCCGAAGCTGTCGCCGACCAGGCCGAGCGCCCGGTGATGATGAAATTGTTCGCCGTCGAAGGAGACGATGCCCGCTGCTTCCTGGCCCCGGTGTTGCAGGGCGTGCAGGCCGAGCGCGGTATGGGCGGCGGCGTCGGGGAGCCCGTGGATGCCGAAAACACCGCATTCCTCGTGGAAATGGTCGTCGTCGCTAAGATGGATCGTCTTCATGGGCTTCCTCGTCACCGTTTGTTCTGAATCAGACGCTCCATATCCGTGCGCTCCTTACGGTCGTATCCGGGTGTGCCCTCGGTCTCGCCGCTTTTCGGATTCGGCGTAAGCATGTCGCGGAGAATCTTCTCCGGGTCAAGCGCTTTCAGCGCTTTGTCTTCCGCGTCCTTGGCGGTTTCGGCGCCGGCCTCGGCGATGTCCTCTGGCACCAGGGCCTCCAGAAGGTCCGCTCCGGCCTCGACCAGCGGCATAACGCGGGCCGTGCGCAGCCATTCGGGCTGCTCCTTGGGCGGCGCCATCCATTCGACGGCGATATAGGCCAGGCAGACCAGGACGGCGCCGCGCAGCACGCCGAACAAAAAGCCGAGCGAGCGGTCCAGCACGTTGAGGGCGCTTTCCTGGACCCGTCTGGCGATGAAACCGGTGATAAAAGCAAAGATGGCGAGACTGGCGATAAAGAGGACGACGCCGGACACGAAGTCGGCGGCAATTTCCATGGTAATTAGTTCGCGCATGTAAGGCTTAAGATAAGGATAGCCGTGGATGGTGCCGAAGATGGCGCCGATCCAGCTTGCCACCGCCAGGACCTCGTGGACGAAGCCCCGTCCCCAGGCGATGAGCGCCGAGATCAAAAGCACCACGCCGACGGCGATATCGACGCCGTTGATCCCCATCTCATCCATGGCGCCGGCCTTGGGCAAGTCGTGGCGGCGCCGGGAACATCCGCGCCAGGTCGACAAGGTGATCGACGGCCTGGACTTCCAGGCCCTGGTTTCGCCCTCCCTTGGTCCCGCGCTTGGGCATGATGGCGCCGGTGAAGCCCAGCTTCGATGCTTCTTTGAGTCGGTTGTCGGTATGGGCCACGGCCCTTGCTTCGCCCGACAGGCCGACCTCGCCGAAGACCACGGTACCGGGCGGGCAAGGGGTGCCGCTCAACGATGACGCCAGGGCCGCGGCAACCGCCAGGTCCGCCGCCGGTTCGGTGATGCGCAGGCCCCCCGCGACGTTGAGATAGACGTCGTTGCCGGCCAGCGCCAAGCCGCAGCGCGCCTCAAGCACGGCCAATATCATGGCCAGGCGGGCCGCGTCCCAGCCGACAACGGCGCGCCTCGGCGTGGCCAGGGCCGACGGCGCCACCAGGGCCTGAATTTCAACCAACACCGGACGGCTGCCCTCGATGCCGGCAAAGACGCAGGCGCCGCTGACCTCGCCCTGGCGGTCGGACAGAAACAGCGCCGACGGATTGGCGACTTCCTTCAGGCCGGCGCCGGTCATCTCGAAGACGCCGATTTCGTCGGTCGGCCCAAAGCGGTTCTTGACGGCGCGCATGATGCGGAACTGGTGGCTGCGCTCGCCCTCGAAATAGAGCACCGTGTCGACCATGTGTTCGAGCACCCGGGGGCCGGCGATCAATCCTTCCTTGGTCACGTGGCCGACCAGCAGCACGGTAAAGCCCAGGCGCTTGGCCAGCCGGATCAGTTCCTGGGCCGAGGCGCGCACCTGTGCCACGGTGCCAGGCGCCGAATCGAGGCTGTCGACGAACATGGTCTGGATCGAATCGATGATCACGATGTCGGGGGCCCCCTTGCCGTCGAGGGAGGCGACGATATCACGCACATTGGTGGCGGCGGCGAGCTTGATCGGCGCCTGGCTCAGGCCCAGGCGCTCGGCGCGCAGCCTGACCTGGTCGATGGCCTCCTCGCCCGAGATGTAGAGGCACTGGAAACGGTCCGCCAGGGCGGCGCAAACCTGCAACAGCACGGTCGATTTTCCGATGCCCGGATCGCCGCCGACAAGCAAGCCCGAGGCCGCCACCATGCCGCCGCCGCACACCCGGTCGAATTCCTTGATGCCGCTGACGCGGCGCGCCGGCGTCTCGCTCGATCCCTCGAGACCGACCAGGGTGATCTTGCGCCCGCGCCTGGCCCCCAGGCCGCGCGGCGCCGATTCCGCCGGCGCTTCCTCGACAAGCGTGTTCCAGGCACCGCAAGACTCGCAACGGCCGACCCATTTCGGGTGCGCGCCGCCGCATTCCTGGCATACGTATGAGGACGCTTTGCGGGGCAAAGGAGGAGACCCTCCTTTACGGGTTCGGCACGATCACGCCCGGACCGCCATTTTGATGGGGCCCTCGGCGCGGCCGGATGCAATGGGAGACCCCGCGCCCGGTGAACAGCGCCAGGCGTCCGGCGTTGGCCAGAAAGACCAGGAAGAAGCGGCCGATCGGTTGCAGGAAGTTCATCGGGCTTGCGCGTCCTCAGTCGGCGCCGTCGAGATAGACCCGATGGTAGCGCGATCCCAGTCCGGTCAGTATCTCGTGGCCGATGGTGCCGGCCTCGGCGGCGACGGAATCGACGGGGTTGTGGGGACCGATCAGGTCGACGGGGGCGCCCGGACGAGCCGCGTCATCCGCTACGTCGGAAACATCCAGCGTGATAAGATCCATGGAAACGCGTCCCACTATCGGCACCCGGATGTCTCCCATATAGCCACAGCCGGAATTGCTCAAGGAGCGCAAATATCCGTCGGCATAGCCGACGCCGACGGTGGCGACGCGTCCCCGCCGCGCCACGCGGTGGCTCGCACCATAACCAACGGTCTGGGGCCTGTCAACGTCACGGACTTGCAGGATTTTCCCTTGTAAACGAACGACTTGGGCCATGGGATTGGTCTCGCCGGGGCGCGGCCCGACGCCGTACAGCGAGACCCCCGGACGGGCCAGGTCGAAGTGGTATTCGGGACCCAGGAAGATCCCCGACGAGTTGGCGAACGAGGCCTTGAGGTGGCTAAACTTGTGGCGGGCGCGGAGGAAGTCGGCCAATTGCTGGCGGTTGAGGGGATGATCGGCTTCGTCGGCGCAGGCCAGATGGCTCATTACGGTGGCCACCTCGATGCCGTCGAGGCGCTCGGGCTCGCGGATCAGGATCGCGGTCTCGTCGGGCGGCAGGCCCAGGCGCGCCATGCCGGTATCGATGTGCAGGTCGGCCGGCAGGGGCGCGCCCCGGACGTGGGCCAGATCGCCCCAGGCCTCGATGTCGCCCAGGCTGTTGAGAACCGGCACCAGTTGGTGGTCGATCAAAGTCTCCTCGCTGCCCGGCACGGGGCCGCCGAGGACATGGATCGTCGCCGCGGGGGCAACCCGGCGCACGGCCACCCCTTCGTCGACTTGGGCGACGAAGAAGGTTTCGCAGCCGGCCCGGGCGAGGGCCGGCGCCACACGCTCGGCACCCAGGCCGTAGGCGTCGGCCTTGATCACGGCGGCGCATTCGGCATCCGCCAGCATGCTTTTCAGCAACAGCCAGTTGGCGACGATTCCATTCAGGTCGATGGTAAGGACGGCGCCGCTGTGATCGGACTTGGACATCAACGGCTTCAGGCTTCGGGATCGTGGTGGGTATCCAGGTCGCCGAAGCGCGTAAAGGCGCCTTCGAAGAATAAGCTGACGTTGCCGGTCGGACCGTGGCGTTGCTTGGCGACAATGACGTCGGCCTTGTTCTTGGCGGCGTCGCGGCGCAGTTCCCACCGTCCGTAGCGCTCGTGGAAATGATCTTCTTTCTCGTCGACTCGTTGCGATGGCTGATCGCGCTCGAGGTAGTATTCCTCGCGAAAAATGAACATGACCACGTCGGCGTCCTGCTCGATGGTTCCCGAATCGCGCAGGTCCGCCAGTTGCGGACGCTTGTTGTCGCGTTGTTCGACGGCGCGCGAAAGCTGCGACAGGGCGAGCACGGGAACGTCGAGCTCCTTGGCCAGTGTCTTGAGACCGCGGGTGATCTCCGAGATTTCCTGAACCCGGCTGTCGTTGCGGCTGCCCGGTCCCGGGCTCATGAGCTGCAGGTAGTCGACCACGATCAGGCCCAGTTTTTCGGTGCGCTTGAGCCGCCGCGCGCGGGTCCGCAACTGGGCCACCGACAGGGCCGGCGAATCGTCAATGAAGATGGGGATGGCGTAAAGCTCCTGGCTGCCCACCGCCAGGCGGTTGAATTCGTCGTTGGTAAGCTCCCCCTTGCGCATGCGGTCGGACGATATGTTGGTCTGCTCCGAAATGATGCGGCTGGCCAGTTGTTCGGCCGACATTTCGAGCGAGAAAAACCCGACGACGGCGCCGTCGTCGGCCGTCGTGCTTCGACGGGTGTAAGCGGCGTTGAAGGCGATGTTGGTGGCCAGGGCGGTCTTGCCCATCGATGGCCGTCCGGCCAGGATCACCAGGTCCGAGCGGTGCAGGCCGCCGAGCAAGGTATCGAGATCGCGCAAGCCCGTGGGAACGCCGCTGAGGCGGCCCTCGCGCTTGTGCGCCGCCTGGGCCATATCGATGGCGTCGAGCAGAGTGTCCTTGAAGGGCCGAAAACCGCCTTCCAATTCTCCCGTGGCGGCGAGTTCGAAAAGCCGCTGTTCGGTCTTTTCGATCTGTTCGTCGGCGGTCTCTTCGACCTCGGCGCCGAAGGCTTCGTTGACCACGTCCTGGCCGAGGGCGATGAGCTGGCGCTTGAGATAGAGATCATGGACAAGGCGGCCGTACTCGCCGGCGTTGATGACGGTGGCCGCCGAGGCGGCAAGGTCGGCGAGATAGGCCGGCCCGCCGATGTCGACCAGGTCCTCGTCCTGTTCGAACAGCGCCTTGAGGGTTACCGGATCGGCGATCTGGCCGCGCTCGATAAGGTGCGCGCAAGCCTCGAAGATGCGCCCGTTCTGGGCCACAAAAAAGTGTTGCGGGCGCAGGAAATCGGTAACCTTTTCATAGGCCCGATTGTCGATGAAGATGGCGCCCAGCAAGGCCTTTTCGGCCTCGATGTTGTGGGGCTGGGAGCGGAAGACGGAACCACTGATGTCGCCGTTGGACGAGGCGACGGTAGGGGTGGAAGTCAGCGCAGTTGCCATCGGGGAAACCTAACGATGTGCCTGTGCCGCGCAAGCCAAATTCAATTCACAGCCCTGTGGAAATGTGTGTAAGGAGGAGACGCACCCCGTCCTTCGTGGCGTCAGCGCTGTCTCAGGCCGAGCGCAGGCGGCGATCGCCCGCGAAGCGGCCGCGATGCCAGTCGGTGACGTAATCGCGGTTCAGGGGCACGGCGTCCTGACGCTTGGCCAGCTGAATCTGGAAGACGACGCTGCCCAGGTGGCGGAATGAAACCTCGCTGACCGCCAGATAGTACTCCCACATGCGGCAGAAGCGCTCGTCATAGAGGGCCTTGGCCGCCCCCCGGTTGGCGAGGAAGCGGCGCCGCCAGTGGCGCAGCGTCTCGGCGTAGTGCAGGCGCAGGACCTCGATATCGGTGACCCACAGGCCGGCCTTCTCGACCGCTTTCAATATCTCGGAAAGGGCCGGCGCGTAGCCGCCGGGAAAAATGTGCTTGCGGACCCACGGATCGGTGGCGCCGGGGCCGTCGGCCCGGCCGATGGTATGCAACAGGGCGACGCCGTCGTCGGTCAGGAGGTCGCGCAGTTTGGCGAAGAAGGCGGGATAATGAGGAACGCCGACATGTTCGAACATGCCGACCGACACGATGCGCTCGAAAACGCCGGTCTGCTGGCGATAATCGCGCAGGTGAAACGATACCCGGTCGTCGCGGCCTTCCTGGCGGGCTCGTTCCCGCGACACCTTGAACTGCTCGGTCGAAAGCGTCACGCCGGTTACCCGGGCTTGCGCCTGGTGGGACAGGAAAAGTGCCAGCCCGCCCCATCCCGATCCGATGTCGAGCACGCGCTGCCCCGGTTCGATCAGCAGCTTGGCCGCGATGTGGTGTTTCTTGTTCCCCTGGGCGCTTTCCAGGTCGTCATCGGCATCGGAAAAATAGGCGCAGGAATATTGGCGGTCGGCGTCGAGGAAGAGGTCGTACAGTCCGCCCGAGAGGTCGTAATGATAGGCCGCGTTGGCGCGCGCCCACTTCACCGGGTTGAGTTGATGTGCAAGCCGCGCCAGCCGCCGGACCCAGAGCGTGGCCTTGGTGGCGGGGTGGGGCGGGGCGCGCTCCATGTTGCGGCTGAAAAGTGCCACTAAATCGTAGATTGAGCCGTTCTCGACGGTCAGTGTGCCGTCCATGTAACCCTCGCCGGCGTGCAGCGACGGGTTGAAGATCATCCACCTCTGAAGGCGCCGTCGGTGTAGCCGCACGCTCACCGTCGGTCCGTCCTCGGTGCCCTTGAAAGTATGAGTCCTGCCCGATGCGTCCACGACGCGAAGCGTTCCCGTTCGCATCAGATGGCGCAAGAAACGTCCAAGCAAGAACATAACCCCCCCTTGTGTGCGCTTCCTTTCCCGCCTCAAAGGCCCAAGTTTATCAAATTATTGGGGAGCGGAGTAGGGGGGATGGACGGTGCCCGGCGCTACCCGGTCTTTTCCTCGTCCTTGCCCCCTTTTTCGTCGCCGGCTTCCTTGTCGGCGCCGGTTTCTTCTTCGGATTCGGCCGGTGTCGCGCCTTCGGCTTCCTTGGCCTCCTTCTTGGCTTCCTCGCCCTCCTTGGCCTCCTCGCCCTCCTGGGTCTTCTTCTTGGCGGGGGCGGAAGCGGCCTCGGCGGTTTCTTCTTCGGCGTGGATCAGGGCCTTGCCGGTGCGGGCTTGAATTTCGGCCTCCTCGGTGGTGCGGGCGACATTGGTGATGATGTCGACCGCGACTTCCGGGTGCAAGTCAATGCGTACCGGATGAATACCGATAAGCTTGATCGGCCGTTGCAGGCGGACCTGCTGACGGGTGACGTTGCACCCGGCCTCGCACACCGCTTCGGCGATGTCGCGGGCATTGGCCGAACCATAAAGCTGGCCCGCCTCGCCGGCCTGACGGACGAGGACGATCGAAAGGCCCTCGACCTTCTTGGCCACCGCTTCGGCCTCTTTGCGGCTCTCCAGGTTGTCGGCCTCCAGCTGGGTCCGTTGCTGTTCGAAGGTGCGGCGGTTTTCCTCCGTCGCCCTGAGCGCCTTGCCGCGCGGCAATAAATAGTTGCGCGCGAAACCCGGCTTGACGCTGACCACGTCGCCCATCTGGCCCAGGCTTTCGATGCGTTCCAGCAAGATGATCTCCATCACTCGTCCCCTTGTCTCTTGTTCGGCCCGGAGAATCGATGGCGCAGTCCGGCCCATTGTTCGATCATGCCGATGCCGGCGGTAACGCCGGCCGCCCAATTGGAAAAGATCAGCATGAAATAGAATACCACTAACAGCGATCCCGAGAACGAAACGCGGTTCACTAAGGTGTGCACGACGGCCAGTCCCAGGAAGAAGAAGGGCACCGCCGAAATGAGCGCCAGGTTGCGGCCCGTATACTGCCATTCCCCGGGCCCCACCAGCGCCACCGCCGCCGATGCGACGAGCAGCCACGACATCCAGTCGGGTAACACAAGGTCGGCCAGCCGGGGGCTCGGCCTCACATTATGTCCGGCGCGGACCAAGATGCCCTGCGCCAAGGCTCCGTTGACCGTCGTCATCAGGATCCACGATGCGCCCACCATGCCCGGGAACAGGGGAATCGTCGCCGCCACCAAGTCGCCGCGCTTCGTACTTGAGACATGCGGCAGCATGGTGGCCAGGGCCTGGTCGAGAAAGTCGGTGACGGCGGCAGCCACGCCGCTCCCGGAGCCCCAGGCCATGAAGGCCGCCGTGACGAACAGGCCGGCGGCCAGGGCGGTCAGCCAGCTAAGCGTGAAGCCGGCCGGATACCAGGCCTGGGTTCCGCCCGCCCCGGAACGTCGAGTCAGGATGGTGCGCACCACGACCAGGGCGGGAATGGCGTTGACCACGGCATAGAGGCCGGCGGTCACCATGCCGCCCAAGGCGACGGTAGTCAGAAAGCCGGCGCCACCGGCCACGGTGCCGGCCGAAACGCCGAATCCCAGGCCGACCAAGAGCAGGGGCAAGGGCGCCAGATAGGCAAGAAACAGCGCCCCTGGCGTTCCGGTCAGGAAGGCCAGCGCCACGACGGCGCTCAAGCCGCCGCCAAAAAGGGCGATCAGCATTTGTTTGGACAAGCCGTTCTCCCGCTCCTTTCCCGGTGTCCGCCGCATATCGGCGACGGCGCGCCGGGCGCGCACTATTTCAGCACGTAGGGCATCAGCGCCAGATAGCGGGCGCGCTTGATGGCCCGCGCCAATTCGTGTTGCTTCTTGCTCGACACGGCCGTGATGCGGCTGGGCACGATCTTGCCGCGTTCGGAAGTGAATCGTTGCAGCAACCTTACGTCCTTGTAGTCGATTTTTGGGGCACCTTGCCCGGAAAACGGACACGACTTCCGGCGCCGGAAGAACGACCGCTTGGCGCCGCCTTGTGGGGCTCTCATTTCTCGCCTCCATCCGTCGCCTTAGTGGTGTCGGTGTCGGATTTGTCGCCGCCACTGGCCTTCGCCGGCGCCTCATCCTTGTCGGAGCCAGCTTTCGCCGCCCCGGTGTCTTTGTCGGTGTCGGCCTTCGCCGGCGCGACATCCTTGCCGGTGTCGGGTTTCGCCGGCGCGGCATCCTTGCCGGTGTCGGTGTTCGCCGGCGCGGCATCCTTGCCGGTGTCGGTCCTTGGCGCGTCTTCACGGTCACGCCGCCGGTGGCCGCCGTCGCGTCTCGGCCGGTCGTCGCGTCCCGCTCCGCGCTGCATCATCACCGAGGGACCTTCCTCGATATCGTCGACCTTGATTGTCAGGTAGCGCAGCACGTCCTCGTTGAGGCGCATGCGGCGCTCCAACTCCAAGATGGCGGAGGTTGGACCGTCAATGCCGTAAAGGACGTAATGGCCCTTGCGGTTCTTGCGGATCTTGTAGGCCAGGGACCGCAGTCCCCAATATTCCTTCTTGACGACCTTGGCGCCTTGTTCCTCGATCAGCTTGGAAAGTTCCTCGGTCAGGGATTCGACCTGCGGCGCGGAGATATCTTGGCGTGCGATGAACACGCTCTCGTAGAGGGGCATCTTGGTCTCCCTTGGGCTTTTCTCAACCCGCCGGCACGACCACCCGTTGGCCGCCTCATCGCGGGCATAGCCGGGCATGGCCCGGCAAGGAGTTATGAGGGGGCGCACTATACACATATAGGATCGTCCCGCAAGCGTGCTTGCCCGGCGCGGTCCATGGCGTTATCACTTTCCGTTGGCTGGTTGGTTCATGGGAAGAAGGCGACGCATGGTTCGAGCGTTTGTATTTCCGGGGCAGGGCGCGCAGGAGGTGGGCATGGGCAAGGAACTCGCCCTGGCCTTCCGCGACGCACGCGATGTGTTCGAAGAGGTGGACGAGGCGCTGAAACAGAACTTGACGCGCCTGATGTTCGAGGGTCCCGAAGATGACCTGACATTGACCGAGAATGCCCAACCGGCTCTCATGGCGATGAGCCTGTCGGTGATGCGTGTCCTGGCGCGTCAGGGCAACGTCGAGGTGGCCGAAGCCTGCCAATTCGTCGCCGGTCATTCGCTCGGCGAATATTCGGCCCTGGCCGCCGCCGGCGGTCTCGCCGTTGGCGAAGCCGCCGTGCTGCTCAAACGCCGCGGGCGCGCCATGCAGGATGCCGTGCCGGTGGGAGAGGGCGCCATGGCGGCGATTTTGGGCCTCGACGTGGACGAGGCCAGCGCCGTCGCCACCGAGGCCACCCAGGGCGATGTCTGCGAGACCGCCAACGACAATGCGCCGGGACAAGTGGTGATAAGCGGCACCCGAACCGCCGTCGAACGGGCCGTCGCCCTGGCCGGCGAACGCGGTGCCCGCAAATGCGTCATGCTGCCGGTCAGCGCCCCCTTCCACTGCGCCTTGATGGCGCCGGCCGCCGCCGTCATGGAAGAAGCCCTGTCCGCCGCCGCCCTCGAAACGCCGTCGGTACCCCTGATTTCCAACGTCAGCGCCGAGGCGGTAAGCGACGCCGATCAAATCCGCCGCCTTCTGGTCGAACAGGTGACCGCCATGGTACGGTGGCGCGAAAGCGTCCTTTACATGAAGGAAGGCGGTGTCGAGGAACTGGTTGAGATCGGCGTCGGCGGCGTGCTTACGGGGCTGGCGCGGCGTATCGACCGCGACCTGTCGCGCGTTACCGTCGGAACGCCTGACGGGATCGAAACCTTTCTCAAAACCCTTTGACGCGGCGGTTCGAATTCCTGCTAACTGAAGGAGGCCCCTCATGTTTGATCTCAGCGGTAAATCGGCCCTTGTAACCGGCGCTTCGGGCGGCATCGGCGGCGCCGCGGCGCGGGCTCTCAAGGCCCGGGGCGCGGCCGTGGCGCTTTCCGACGTGCGGCCCGAAGGGCTTGAACACCTGGCCGCCGAACTGGGCGACGGGGCCCATGCGTTACCCTGCGATCTGGGCGATGGCGCCGCGATAGAGGCCTTGGCCAAGGACGCCGAGGCCGCCCTGGGTGGCATCGATATTCTGATCAACAATGCCGGATTGACGCGCGACAACCTGATGCTGCGGATGAAGGACGAGGAATGGCAACAGATCCTCGACATCAACCTGACGGCCGCCTTTCGCCTCGCCCGGGCCTGCCTGCGCCCGATGATGAAGCGGCGCTGGGGACGGGTTATCGGCCTGGCTTCGGTGGTCGGAGTCACCGGCAACGCGGGGCAGGCCAATTACGGGGCCTCCAAGGCGGCGCTGATCGGCATGACCAAATCCCTCGCCCGCGAGGTGGCGTCGCGGAACATTACCGCCAATTGCGTCGCCCCGGGGTTCATCGCCACGCCCATGACCGACGGCCTCAGCGATGACGTCAAGACGCGCCTGCTTGCCGATATCCCGGGCGGGCGTCTCGGCACGGCGGAGGAAATTGCCGCCGCCATCGTCTTCCTGGCCAGCGAAGAGGCGGCCTATATCACCGGCCAGACCCTTCATGTAAACGGCGGCATGGCCATGATCTAGGGGCTTGGCCGGACGTATTATCAATACTTGGACAGGCTGCTAGGCAAGGTCGAAAAAGTGTGTTACGAAGCAGGTCCTTTGGCGGCCTTGCCAGGGGCGCGGGGGGGACGCGAAAGCGCAATCCCGGGAGAATAGAATTCCATAGGGTAATTGGCCAAGGAAACAGATCAATGAGTGATGTCGCCGAGCGCGTAAAAAAGATTGTCGTCGAGCATCTCGGCGTGGAAGAGGCGAAGGTTGTGGAAACCGCTAGCTTCATCGACGACCTGGGGGCCGACAGCCTGGACACGGTGGAAGTGGTCATGGCTTTCGAAGAGGAGTTCGGCTGCGAAATTCCCGACGACGCGGCCGAGAAGATCTTGACCATTAAGGATGCCATTACCTTCATCGATTCCCAAAGCTCCTAGGACTCTGGTCAACAGGCGGCGGTCTGCCGCACCGGGATTCACGGTTTCTCCGCCCACAGCGAATCGCGGGATACAATGAGACGTGTGGTCGTTACCGGCATTGGCCTCATCACGCCACTTGGCTGTGGGGTCAAGAGCAACCAAGAGCGGTTGTTCAACGGCGAGTCCGGAATCGCCGCCATCCGGTCCTTCGACGTTTCCGACTTGCCGTCCAAGATTGCCGGCATGGTGCCGCTGGGCGCCGGCGCCGACGGCCTGTTCGATGCCGACGCGTGGATATCCCCCCGCGACCAGCGGCGCATGGATACCTTCATCGTCTATGGCTTGGCGGCCGCGATGCAGGCGGTTGAGGATTCGGGCTGGAAGCCGGACGACGAGGAATCCCTCGAAAGGACGGGGGTGTTGATTGGCTCGGGTATCGGCGGCCTGCCCGAAATCGCTTCCGGCGCCTTGAAAGTGGAAGGCGGGAAGGTGCGCCGTCTGAGCCCCTTCTTCATCCCGGCCAGTCTCATCAACCTGGTCTCGGGACACGTTTCCATCCGTTATGGCTTCAAGGGGCCCAATCATTCGGTGGTGACGGCGTGCTCGACCGGGTCCCATGCCATCGGCGACGCGGCGCGTCTTATCATGTGGGAGGATGCCGACGTCATGGTCGCCGGCGGCGCCGAGGCGGCGGTCTGCCGCACCGGGATTGCCGGGTTTTCGCAGGCGCGGGCGTTGTCGACCCAATTCAACGATACCCCGCACAAGGCGTCCCGGCCCTGGGACCGGGACCGCGACGGTTTCGTCATCGGCGAGGGTGCCGGTGTCGTGGTGCTTGAGGAACGCGAGCACGCCCGCAAGCGCGGCGCCAAGATCTACGCCGAAGTGGTGGGGTACGGCATGTCGGGCGATGCCCATCACATCACCGCCCCGGCGGGCGATGGGGGGGGCGCCTACAGGTGCATGCGCGCCGCGCTCAAGCGGGCAAAGCTGAACACCGGGGACATCGACTACATCAACGCCCACGGCACCTCGACCCCGCTCGGCGACGAGATCGAGCTGGCGACGGTGAAGCGGCTGTTTGGTAACGATGCCTCCGATCTCAGTATGTCATCGACCAAGTCGGCCATCGGCCATCTTCTCGGCGCTTCGGGTGCCGTCGAGGCGATTTACGGCATCCTCGCCATCAACAACGCAGTGGTGCCGCCGACACTCAACCTGGACAACCCATCGTCCGACCACGGCATCGACCTGGTGGCGCACAGGGCGCGCGAGCGCAAGGTGGAGACGGTGCTCTCCAACTCGTTTGGCTTTGGCGGCACCAATGCCACGTTGATTCTCAAGGCGGCGGCCTGAACGGCGCCCATGGCGCGCCTGGCGCTCCGCATTGTCTATAGCCTGCTCGCCCTCGTTGTTCTTTCTGGCGGCATCCTCACTTGGGGTGCCGCGGAATTCTCCCGTCCCGGTCCGCTGAAGGCCGCGACGACCGTGGTCATTGCGCGCGGCGCAGGCCTTGAAGTCATCGCTTCGGAATTAACGCGGGCCGGCGTGCTGGCCGATCCCCTCGTCTTTCGGTTGGGGGCACGGCTGACCGGCGCCGATAAGAGACTGCGCGCCGGCGAATACGCCTTCCCCGCCCGCGTCAGCCCGCGCCAGACGGTGGCGCTGCTTGAAAGCGGCAAGACCGTGGTCCGCCGTCTGACCGTGGTGGAGGGTCTGACGACCGCCGAAATCGTTGCCCAGTTGGAGGCAACCGACGGATTGGCGGGCGCCCTTGGTCAGCTGCCGAAGGAAGGGACGTTGCTGCCCGAGACCTATCATTTTTCCTTTGGCGATGCGCGCCGGGCCATCGTTGGGCGCATGGCCGAGGCGATGCGCCGGGCCCTCGGCGAAGCCTGGGCGGCGCGCAATCGGGAATCGCCGCTGGAAACACCCGAGAGCGCCCTCATCCTGGCTTCGATCATCGAAAAGGAGACGGCCGTGCCCCAGGAGCGCGCCCGCGTCGCCGGCGTTTTCATCAATCGATTGCGCAAGGGAATGAAGCTGCAGTCCGACCCGACGGTGGTCTATGGTCTGACCGGGGGCCAAGGACCCCTGGGACGGCCCTTGACCCGCGCCGATCTCAGGACGCCTTCACCCTACAATACCTATCTGATTGATGGTCTTCCGCCGTCTCCCATCAGCAATCCGGGTCTGGCCTCGATCGTCGCCGCGCTCGACCCGGCCCGTACCGATGAGCTCTACTTCGTCGCCGATGGTTCGGGCGGCCACGTTTTTGCCCGCACCCTGAGCGAGCACAATCGCAACGTCGCCCGCTGGCGCAAGCGGCGCCACGAAAAAAAATGAATGGCGGGTGGCGATGGGCGCGCCTTCGCCCGTTCATTCCTTGCGCGGCGCGCGGACCAGAAGCGGGTCCGACCACGCCGGGGGCAGGGCGCCGAACAGCCAGGCCAGGAAGACCATCGGCCAGGGAAAGGCGATGCGCGCCTTGTCGCGCGCCAGACCGCGCTTGACGATGGCGGCGGCGCGCTCGGCCGGCATGATGAGGGGCATGGGAAATCGGTTGACCGCCGTCATGCGACTGTCGAAAAAACCGGGACAGATCACCGAGACCCGGACACCGTCCTCGGCCAGCCGGCCGCGCAGCCCCTCGCCATAGCTCTTCACCGCCGCCTTGCTGGCGGCATAGGCCGGCGAGCCGGGCAGGCCGCGAAAGGCGGCCACCGAGCTGACCAGCGCGATCTGGCCGCCCCGGCGCGCCTGCATGCGCCCGACGATGGGATGGATGGTGTTCAGGACGCCGGTCACATTGACGGCAAAGATGGCGCGCGCCTGGGCCTCGGGGTCGTCGGTGCCCCCGGTGCCCGCCGAGATGCCGGCATTGGCGATGACCAGATCGAGGGGCCGGGCATCGTCGGCGGCCTTGATCCACCGGTCCATGGCGCCGGTCTCGGTCACGTCAAGGACGGCGGCGGTCGCCTCGGCGCCCAGGGCCTGGCAGGCCTCGGCCACTGCCTGCAGGCGCCGGCCGTCGCGGCCGCAAAGCGCCAAGGTAACGCCGGGACCGGCATAAGCCTTGGCCAGGGCCTCGCCGAGGCCGCTCGAGGCGCCGGTGATGAGGATCGAACGGGGTGGGGCGGAGGGTCGGGCCATGGTTCCTCTTATACGCCAGGCCGGCGCGCCCTGGAAACCGTCGTGCTTGTTGCCGTCCCCCGCCGGCGATATAAGGGGCGCACCGATTCCGATACCCAAGAGGTCAACGTGCCCATCTCTTCAATGACCGGTTTCGCCCGTTCCCAGGGCAGCGAGAACGAAGGTTCGTGGGCCTGGGAGATCAAAAGCGTCAACGGCCGCGGGTTGGATATTCGTTGCCGGGTGCCGCCGGGACTGGAGAGCCTGGACGTGGCGGTCCGCGAGCGGGTGGCCAAGCGTCTCCGGCGCGGCAACCTTCAGATCGGACTCACCGTGAAGCGCGAGCGGCCGCAGGGCGGCTATCGCGTCAACCGCGACGTTCTTGATCACCTGCTTTCGCTTGTGCCCGAAGTGCGCCAAAGCCTGCCCGACGCGGCACCGCCCAGCGTCGACGGACTTTTGGCCCTGCGCGGCGTCATCGAACAGGTGGAAGTCGAGGAAGACGAAGAAACGAGCCGTGCCTTCGAGACCGCCGTGCTGGCCGGCTTCGATGCGGCGCTGTCCGATCTGGCCGCCGTGCGCGATGCCGAGGGCGGGCGCCTGGCGGCGGTGCTGACCGACCAATTGGCCGCCATCGACGGCTTGTGCGAAAAGGCTGCCGCCCTTGCGGCCACCCAACCCGACGCCATCCGCGAACGAATGCACGAACAGGTGGCGGCGCTGCTCGAAGCGGCGCCGGAACTGCCCGAGGAGCGGTTGGTCCAGGAAGCGGCCTTGCTGGCGGCCAAGGCCGACGTGCGCGAGGAACTGGATCGGCTGTCGGCCCACATCGAGGCGGCGCGCGATTTGATGGCCCAGGATGGCGCCATCGGCCGCAAGCTCGACTTTCTGTGCCAGGAGTTGAACCGCGAGGTCAACACGCTGTGCTCCAAATCGTCCGACATGGCGTTGACGGGTATCGGCCTCGACCTCAAGGCAGCCGTTGAGCAGATGCGCGAACAGGTCCAAAACATTGAGTAACGTCGCCGACAAAGGGCCACGCGTCCCGCCGTCCACGATCTTGCGGCGCGGGTTGATGCTGGTCCTGTCCTCGCCTTCGGGGGCCGGCAAGACGACCGTCGCCCGGCGCCTGCTGGACGGCGACGATAATCTCATCATGTCGGTTTCGGTGACCACCCGGCCCGCCAGGAGCGAAGAGAAGGAAGGACGGGATTACAGTTTCATCGACGAAGAGACCTTCCGGCGCATGGTCGCCGAGGGCGCCCTTCTTGAGCACGCCCGCGTTTTCGATCATTTTTACGGCACGCCGCGCGGTCCCGTCGAAGAGGCGATGTCGGCCGGACGCGACGTTCTGTTCGACATCGATTGGCAGGGCACCCAGCAGGTTATGGAGAACGCGCCGGAGGACTTGGTTTCGATCTTTATTCTGCCGCCGAGCACGGAAGAGTTGGAAAAGCGGCTCAGGGGCCGGGCCCAGGACAGCGACGAGGTGGTGCGAAGACGCATGTCCAAGGCGGCGGACGAGATGAGCCATTACACCGATTACGATTACATCATCATCAACCGCGAGATCGATGAAAGCGTCGCTTCGGCGCGGGCGATCCTCGCCGCCGAGCGCCGCCGCCGCGAACGCTTGGTCGGCCTGCACGATTTCGTCGAACGCATGCGCGAGGGGCGCTAACCAGCCGCGGCAAGCGCCCGGGCCAGGGCGCAGAACTCCTCGACCGTCAGTTCCTCGGCGCGCGCCGTCGCATCCAGGCCCAGCTTTTGCGGATCGAGATCCAGAGATTTCAAACTCGATCGCAACATCTTCCGCCTTTGGCCGAAGGCGGCGGCGGTTACCCGCTCCAGGTCCGCCATTTCCGCCACCGCCAGGGGGCGGCGCCTGGGGGCCAGGGTTACGACGCTCGATGCGATCTTGGGCGGCGGCGTGAAGGCGCGTCGGTCGACGTTGAATTCCCGGCGCACGTCGCACAGCCACTGGGCCATGACCGACAGCCGGCCATAGTCCTTGCTTCCGGGCCGGGCGGCGAGACGGTCGGCGACCTCTTTTTGGAACATCAGGGTCAGGCCCGCGTAGTCCGCCGCCCGGCCAAGCCAGGACAGCAAGAGCGGCACGCCGATGTTGTAAGGCAGATTGGCGACGACGCGCCTGGGCGGTGTCACCAGGTCGGCCGGATCGATGGTCTGGGCATCGCCTTCCACCACCCTCAGACGGCCGGGATACACGGCCGCCAGTTCGGCCAAGGCGGCGATGCAGCGCGTGTCCCGTTCGACCGCCACCACCTGGGCGGCGCCGGCTGCCAGGAGGGCACGGGTCAATCCGCCGGGTCCCGGCCCGACCTCGACCACGTTGGTTGACGTAAGATCGCCGGCGGCGCGGGCGATGCGCGCCGTCAGGTTGAGGTCGAGGAGGAAATGCTGACCCAGCTTGCGCCGTGCCGTCAGGCCGTGCCGCGCGATCACTTGGCGCAGCGGCGGCAGGGATTCCTGGTCCCTGGACACCGCGCCGCCGTTAGCCGGCCGCCGCGGCGCGCCGCCGGGCCATGTCCGCCGCCATCGACAAGGCGGCGACCAGGCTTGCCTCGCTGGCCGTCCCCGTGCCCGCGATATCGAGAGCCGTGCCATGGTCGGGCGAGGTGCGCACGAAAGGCAGTCCCAAGGTGACGTTGACGGCGCCATCGAAGTCGAGGGCCTTGATGGGGATCAACGCCTGGTCGTGGTACATGCAAAGCACCGCGTCGTAATCCTTGCGGGCGGCGGCATGAAACAGGGTGTCGGGGGGCAGCGGGCCACGTGCCTCGATTCCCGCTTGGCACAACCTTTCGACCGCCGGCGCGATGATTTCGGCTTCTTCGCTGCCCATGGCGCCGCCCTCGCCGGCGTGAGGGTTCAGCCCGGCGATCGCCAGGCGCGGCCGGGCAATGGCGAAGTCGCGGTCGAGCCCCGCCGCGACAATCTCGGCCGTCTTGACGATGAGGTCCGCGTTGAGTCCGGCGATCGCGTCGGCGAGGCCTAGATGGACGGTCACCGGCACGACGCGAAGCAGGGGACTGGCCAGCATCATTACCGGCAACCCGCCTGTCCCGGCCAGATGGGCCAGGAATTCCGTGTGGCCGGGAAAGCCGAACCCGGCCTCATAAAGGCTTGCCTTGTGGATGGGGTTGGTGACGACCGCCCCGGCCCGGCCGGCACCGGCCAGGGCGACCGCCGTTTCGATGGCGGCGATGACGGCGGGACCGTTGGCGGGGTCGGGTTCGCCCGGAACCGGCTCGGTGGCCAAGGGCCGCGCCAATACGGGCAGGGCGGTGGGAAAGACCGCCGCCGCCTGTTGCGGGTCGTCGATGGGGGTCAGGGGGACGGCCAGACCGGTGCTTTCGCCGAGGCGCTCAAGCCGTGGCGGATGGTCGATGGCGAAGAATACGGGTCCGCCTTCGGCGCACCGCCGCCAGGCCTTGAGTGTGATTTCACCACCAACGCCGGCCGGCTCGCCCAGGGTCAGGGCAAGGGGCGGCTGTTCGAAGTCCGCTGCCCGGGCGGCAGGGGTCATATTCTGATATCCACGAAGGCGTCGCGCCTGAGATCGCGGAGATACTGACGAGCCGCCAGGGCCATGCGCTGGCTGGTCAGCATGCGGCGAATGTCGGCTCGGTTAACGCTTGGGGTCTTATCTCCCTGGCGCCCGCAGACCATGAGAATAAGAATGCCGTCGCCGATTGACAGCGGGGCACTGGCCTTGCCGATCTCCAATCCGTCGACGACCTCGCGTAGTTGTGCCGGCATGCTGCTCAAGCGGACGTTTCCGAGATCACCCGACAGCGAGGTCCCCAACTCCTTAGCCAGCTTGTCGATCTCTTGGCAAGAGGTTGCCAATTCGGCCATTGTGCGGGCCAGCTTCATCTGGTTCGCCCGTCCGGCGGCATCGGCGGTCGCGGGGATGGGCACGAAGAGTTGGCGGAGCGCCACGGTGACGTTTTTCTGTGCCCGGCTGGCGGCCGTCCGGCGGTCTCGCAAATAGAATATGTGATAACCGCCGATCATGCGTAGCGGCGAACTAACTTGTCCTGGCCGCAATTTGACCAGGGCGGTGTCCAGGGATTGGCTCAGTTGTCCGGGACGAAGCCATCCCAAATCACCGCCGACGGCGGCGGTCGCACTCTGAGAGAAGTTCCGCGCCAAGGCCTCGAAGCGGGCGCCCGATTTGAGCTGTTGGATCAGGCGTTGGGCGAGGGCGCGAACGTTCCCTTCGGTCTTGCTGTCGAAAGTGAGAACAATCTCCGAAACCAAGTGTTCGGGTTTGTCGCGGTTGGCCTCGATCTCGGCCAAGACTTCGTCGATTTCGTGTTCGCCGATCTTGATGGCGGCGCTCTTCTTGCGTCTGACCACCTTGGCCCAGGCGATCTCGGCCTCGATTTGTTCGACCATCACCGATCTGTCGACGCCGATTTGCGACAGGAAGTCCTTCAATCCCCCCTTGGGCATATTGTTCTGTTTTTCGATTGTCGCCAACGCCCGGTCGATGTCCCGTTTGGAGATTTTTATGCCGACCTTTTTTGCCTCTTGGAGCTTGATCTGGTCGTCGATCATGCCGCGCAGGACCTGTGGGGTCATTCGCTTGCGGATCTCGGGGCGGTTTTCCAGTTGCGAGGTGGCCAGAACCAGGGACAGGCGGGACTTCAAATCGTAAAGCGAGATTATCTCGTCGTTGACCACGGCCGCGATGCCCAACACATTCTGTGCCCGCGCCGGAGCAAAAACAAAGATCAGTGCCACAATGGCGATGTGCGCCCAGCTTGGTCTCATGGTTAACCTGTCGGTCGGCCGCGGGACCGTAAGGGGCCGCGGTTCGATATCCATTTTACGATCACATGGGGACGTCAGGCAATTCACCCGTCGCTGGTAGTCTTCAATGGATAGAGGTCGCAACCTCGCCCAAGGTCTTGAAGTTCACGCGAAAGACGACGGCATCGGTGGGTGTCAAGTCGCGGTCGCGGAAAAAGGTGCGAGTCAGTTCGGAGGTGAAAACCAGGCATTCGTCCTCATAGGTCAGTCCCAGGCCCGCCGAGAGCATGGCTCCGTCGCCGGTCAGATCCCGGATACCCGATATCTTGGCCCGCCAATAGCGCGATAGCTGCGCGTCAAGAGCCAAGGTGAGTTCTTCGCGCGGCGCGAATTCGCTGTTCTCCTGAGCCGCGAAAAAGACGTAGTCGGCGCTGAGGCGCAAGGATCTCGTTCCCGCCCTAAGATCGATCTCGTTGCGCCGGGCGGCCAGATTGTCCTTGTCCCACCGGGCCCGGTAGACGAGGTCGAGATTGTCGTCCGGACGCACCTGGACCCTGGCGACGATATCGGAGAACTGGTCTTCCAAACCGGATCCAGTGGCGAAGGTATCGTCCTTTTTGGCCCTCAAGCTCTGTCCGACGAGGACAGTGGTGGCGCCGCCGCCGCGACCGAAGACGCCCCATTTCAACCCGTAGTTGACGCGCGGTCCGCCTTCGACCCGGTCCAGGCCGGTAAACCGATTGCTGCTGAAGAGATTGGTATCGTCGAACTCGAAATCGATGCTGTCTTCGTTGGGAATGGTGTCGGGATTACCGCCATAGGGGCTGACAACGGCCGAGACGATGGGCTCGAACAGTTGGTAAACGGCCTCTTCCTCGCGCACCAGGGGATAGCGCCAATCGAGGGCCATTTGGGGAAGGAGACGACCGTTGAAACCGCTGTGGGTTCCAGTTTTGCCCGCACGCGCCAATTCATCGACGTGATAGAGGTCCCCCGTCAACGTCGTCGACAGGGCATAAACGTCACCCATGGGACCGACGTAGGGGAGGCGCCAGCCCCCCTTGACGGAGAGCCGTCGCGTGTCCGACCCATCGGTGCGGGTCAAGGCCAGAAGGTTGACGTCGAGGCTGGCGCGGCCACCCAGCCGGTCCGGTTCGCCGATGTGGTTGTAATCGACCATGGGCAGGACGAACGGCGTTTCGCCGGCATCGTCGGTACTACGCAAGCCTTGGAATACGTATCCGTTGAAGGCCATGTAATTGCGCTTGCGGAAGCCCTCGGTGAAGACGCGGGTGGTCAGGGTGCTCTCGTTGCCGAAACCGTAGCGCCTGAGATAGGTATCATGGCTGGCCCCGTTTGCATCGAAGCCCCAGCGCCAGGTATCGTCGACGTCGAACCGGCCCTCACCGTTGACGTGTCCGCGTATATCGTTCTCGGAATCCTGGGTGATGCTGGCTGCCAGGTCCAGGCTGCCGTTCTGCAAACGGTGGCGGTACTCGCCGGCCAGCAGCGGACCCTCCTTGGTCGCGTAGGACGGTGTCAAGGTGAGGTCGCTAAACGGGTCGATATTGAGGAAATAAGGGATGTGGGTAACGATGCCAAGGTCCGATGATCCCCCGATGCTGGGTGCCAGGAAACCGCTCCGCCGCTTGACCGTCGGATCGGGATGGGAGAGGTAGGGCGTATAGGCGATGGGAAGCCCGGCCACTTCCAGCCATACGTCCGAATACTCGATCGTCTGGCGCTCCTTGTCGTGCAGCACCTTGGCGGCCTTGAGCTGCCACAACGGCGGTCGCGTCGGTTCGTCGGGGCAAAGCTCGCACGGCGAATAGACGACGCGGCTCATCTCCAACTCGTTGCCGCCGGAGCGCCGCGCCCCATTGGCGGCAAAGCGGGAGCGATCGCTCAGAATGACCCGCAGATCCTCGATGATGCCGTCCTTCAGGTCCCCGGTCAGCTCCATGTGCTGGGCGAAGACGACATCGCCGGTGGGTTCCATAAGAGTGACGTTGCCGGTCGCGGTCAGCAGGTCGGAGCCCTGGTTGTAGACCATCTCGTCGGCGATCAGCACACGGTCGTCGTGAGAAACCTCGACGTTACCGCGCGCGGTGACCGTGCGACGCTCGGAATCGTAGCTCATCTCGTCGGCTGTCAGCAGAATGGGTTGGCCCGCCTGGACAGGTGCCTCCTGGGCCAACGTCGTCGTTGCCATGAGGCAAAGAATGCCCGATATGATCGCCCAAACCCGGTTCATGGCCTGTCAGCCGTCCTCCAAATGCAATAGCATGGCAAGGCCCAAGAGGGTCGCGACACCCGACGGAGTCCACGCCGCGAGCGTCACCGGGATGCTATCGGAAAGGCCCAGGGCAAACACGATATCCGAAAAAAAGTAAAGTACAAAGCCGGTGAGCACGCCGCCGGCGATAACGAAAATGGTACCGCCGCGGCGCGCGTGACGCAGGGTGAAGGTGGCGGCGATAAAAACCATGGCGCACATCAACAACGGAGTCGCCAATAGAACGTGCCAATGCAGACGATGGCGGAGAGCGGAAAATCCGGCTTCCTCCAGGGTCTTGATGAACGCCGGCAGTGCCCAAAAGGACATCGTTTCAGGCGGTGCGAAGCTCTCATGAATCTTGTTGAGAGTGAGATCCGTCTCCAACCAGTATTCCTGTTCGAATTGGGGTGGTGACTCGGGCGTTATGACCCAAGCATTGCGCAGATGCCAAAAACCGTCCGCCAGGCGCGCGTGCTCGGCGTCGATGCGGCCGATGAAACCGTCTGATCCTTCGTAGAGAAAGACGATCACGTCGCGAAGTGCCACGTCCAATCCCTGCTGCACCATATATTGCGAATGAACGACGGCTTGGCCGGTCTCGCTCGATTGGCGCAACCACAATCCGTTTTCCGACAGAGCAAGAAGGCTCTTGCGGCCTTTCAACAGGGTCGCCTCGAGATTCTCGTAACGCGACAGCATGGCCGACGCCAGAGGGTTGGATACGGTTACACGAAAAACACCGAGGAAAAACGCCAGGAAAAGGACCGGCAAAAGAAACTGCCACGCCGACACGCCGGCGCCCCGGGTGACCACCAATTCATGACTGCGGGTCAGCCGCCAGAACACCATCATGGCGCCCAGGAGCGCGGCGAAGGGAAAGGCCTGTTGGCTCATGTGGGGCAGCTTCATGAGCGCCATGTCGATCACGGTGGCGAAGGTGATGTTGGGCCGGGCCGCCGAACGGCGCATCAGTTCGACGGTATCGAAGGTCAGGATCAGGGTGACCAAGACAAGGAAAACGATGACGAAGCCGACCAGGAACTGACGGCCGATGTAAACGGAGAGGGTGGGGGATAGACGCATGTTGGAGGGCTTTCTCTTTACCTCATGGGACTCTGGGCGGCCAGACCGGCCCTGGCGCCGCCCTTCGGCCGCCAGGGCCGGCGCAGCATGAAAACGTAGCCCAAGATCATGGGGAGCACGGTGCCAATATACATTAAGGGGATCAATTCCAGACTTTTGGCGGAAACATTCGCCAGTCCCAACGCCATGGCCACAAAGAGGATGACGATGGCGGCGGCAAGAGCGATGCGCCCCGATTGGCCTTGCCGGCTGATACCACCCGATATCAGGCAGGCCAGCCCGATGAGGGTGAAACAGGCGGCGAATAAGGGCCAGATCAGCCGCTTGTGGGCTTCGACGACAAACTTTCCGTAATTACGCGGGTCCATGAGGCTGTCTTTTTCGATGCCAAACAGTTCTGCCAGGGTCCGCTCGCGGGGCTCGCGGTAACGGACCGCCGCCTGATCCTCGGATTTGTCCAGTTCAATTGTGTAGCGGTCGAAATAGAGAATCGAGAATTTGTTGGTCTTCTTGTCCCTCTCCTGGCGGTTGCCTTCGAACATGATGACCCGCGATGAACCTCCCGATTCGACCAAGGCGCCGCGCGTGGCCATGACGGTCGAGGGTTTGGCGCCATTGCGTCCATCGTGCACCAAGATGCCGTGCAACTGTCCATCCTTGGCCCGTTCCCGCACGTAAACGGTGACGTCCTTTGAGACGGTGTTGAAGGCTCCCTCTTGCAAAAGGACGTGAGAATAAGAGTAGCGAATGTCCCATTGCAGCTCACGGAACATGCGATAGGACTGGGGCACCAAGAAAATGTTCAGCACGTACCCGGCGGCGACCACCAACAGCGCCATGATCAGCGCCGGCTTGGCAAGGGCAAACTGGCTCATGCCCGAGGCGCGCATGACCACCAGTTCGCGGTCGGTGACCAGCTTGCTGTATATGAACACGACCACCGTAAACAAAGCTATCGGCAAGATTATGGAGAGGAAATTGGGCAGTAGCAGCATTGTCAGATAGAGAAACATGCCACCCGTCACGCCGCGGTTGACGATCATCTCGACAAAGCGCAGGGACTGGCTTAGCCAAATGATGCCGGTGAGGCCGATGGTGACCAGGACCATCCCCACCAACAATTGGCGCAGCACATATCGGGTCAATTCATTCATGGTGGCGAACCGCTTCGCTTTCGCTCCTCACAAAATGTGGGAAAAACTCTCGCGAATCAAGGGCTAACCGTGTGATCCGAAGAAGAAAGGTGAGCTTGTTCGCCAAATTCGGGGTGGGCGGGCAATCCCTTCGAGCCCGCCTATAGCACCTTGCCCGGGTTCATGATGTTCTTGGGATCCAGCGTTCTTTTCAGGGTCCGCATCAGACCCACCTCAACGCTTGATTTGTAGCGCACCAGTTCGTCGCGCTTCAAGGTGCCGATGCCGTGCTCGGCCGAGAAGCTGCCGTCCATCTCGGCAACCAGGTCGTGGACCATGTGGTTGAATTCGTCCCAACGGGCGACGAAGGCGTCGGTATCGGCGCCCACCGGTTGGCTCAGGTTATAGTGGATGTTGCCGTCCCCGACGTGGCCGAAGGCCAGGATGCGGACGCCGGGCAGGGCCGCCTCGACCGCTTTGCCGGCACGGCGCACGAACTCCCCAACGCGGGAGACCGGCACCGAGACGTCGTGCTTGATGGAGCCGCCCTCGAACTTCTGGCAATCCGAAAGCACCTCGCGGACGCGCCACAGCTCGTCTCTCTGGGCCTCGCTGGCGGCGATCACCGCGTCATCGGCAATGCCGTCGTCGAGAGCCTGGGCGAGGATCGTCTCCAGCGCCTCTTTCAGACCGGTTCCGCCCTCCGGCCCGGTCAGTTCGATGAGCGTGTAGTAAGGATGGGCGTCGGCGAAGGGATCGACGACCCCGGTCATGTGCTTGACGGCGAATTCCATGCCCAGACGCGGGATCAGCTCGAAGGCGGTGAGCGCGTCGCCGCAGGCGTCGCACATGCGCGAGAATAAGCCGAGGGCCTGATCGGCATCGCCGACGGCGGCCATCGCGCTCTCCCGCCCGGGCTGTTTAGGATAGAGCTTCAAGACGGCGGCGGTGATGACGCCCAGCGTCCCCTCGGCGCCGATGAACAGGTGCTTGAGGTCGTAGCCGGTGTTGTCCTTGCGCAATCCGCGCAGGCGCTCCCATACCCTGCCGTCGGGCAGCACGACCTCGAGACCCAGCACCAGATCGCGGGCATTGCCGTAACGCAGGACCTGAACGCCGCCGGCATTGGTCGACAGGTTGCCGCCGATCTGGCAACTGCCCTCGGCGGCCAGGCTGAGGGGGAACAGGCAGCCGGCTTCGGCGGCGGCGTCCTGGATGGCGGCAAGGACGCAGCCGGCCTCGACGGTCATCGTGTGGTTGAGGGGATCGACGGCGCGGATGCGGTTCATGCGGCCCATGGACAAGACGATGCCGCCGTCGGGAACGGCGCCGCCCTGCAATCCGGTATTGCCCCCTTGCGGGGTGACGGGGACACCGGCCGCGGCGCAAATCTCGATCACCCGGGCCGTTTCCTCGGTCGAGGCGGGGCGGACCACGGCAGCGCAGGTGCCGCGCCAGAAACCGCGAGCCTCGATCAAGTGCGGTTCCATTGCGCCTGCGTCGTCGACCCAACCCTTGCGGCCGACGACGCCCAGGAGCGCTTCGATGACGCCTTCGGGTAGGGGATTCGCCGTCACAGCACTTTGCCCGGATTCATGATGGACATCGGATCGAGGGTCCGTTTCACGGTCCGCATGAGGTCCATCTCGACTTCGGATTTGTAGTGTTCAAGCAGGTCGCGCTTGCTCAGGCCGATGCCGTGTTCGGCCGAGAAGCTGCCGTCCATCTCGGCGATCAGGTCGTGAACCCGGTGCGTGACGCGATTGGTTTCGGCCAGGAAGGCATCGGTGTCGGCGCCTTCGGGTTGGCTCAAGTTGAAGTGGATATTGCCGTCGCCGACATGGCCGAAGGCGACGACGCGCCCGCCCGGAACCGCGTTTTCCAAGATTTTGGTGGCGCGGTGCAAAAATTCGGGCACTTGGGAGACCGGCACCGAAACGTCGTGCTTGATGGAACCGCCCTCGGGGATCTGGGCTTCGTTGATATCCTCGCGGATGGTCCACAGTTCCTCGGCCTGGGCCTCGCTGGTGGCGATCACGGCGTCCTTGGCAACGCCGTCGTCGAGGGCCCGGGCGAGGACCGATTCCAAGGACGCCCGCAAAGCACCGCCGGGCCGGGGGCTGGTCAGTTCGATCAGGGCATAGAAGGGATGGACGGCGTCAAACGGGTCGCGCATGCGCTCGACATGCTTGAGGGCGAAGTCGAAGGGCATGCGCGAGATCATCTCGAAGGCGGTCAGTGCCTCGCCGCAGGCGGTACGGACGCGGACAAAGACATCGAGCACGGCTTGCGGATCGGCAACGGCGACCAGCGCCGCCTCGCGGGCATGGATGGCGGGATAAAGCTTCAAAACAGCGGCGGTAATCACGCCCAGCGTCCCCTCGGCGCCGATGAACAGATGCTTGAGGTCATAGCCGGTGTTGTCCTTGCGCAGGCCGCGCAGACCCTCCCACACCCGGCCGTCGGGCAGCACGACTTCGAGGCCCAGCACCAGGTCGCGGGCATTGCCGTAACGCAAAACCTGGATGCCGCCGGCGTTGGTCGACAGGTTGCCGCCGATCTGGCAACTGCCGTCGGCGGCGGCCAGGCTGAGGGGAAACAGGCAGCCGGCCTCGGTCGCCGCCTCTTGGATCGCGGCGAGGACGCAACCCGCCTCGACGGTCATGGTGTGGTTGAGGGGATCGACGGCGCGGATGCGATTCATGCGGCCCATGGACAAGACGATGCCGCCGTCGGGAACGGCGCCGCCCATGCCGCCCGTGTTGCCGCCCTGGGGGGTGACGGGAACCCCGGCCGCGGCGCAAATTCGGATCACCCGGGCGGTCTCCTCGGTCGAGGCGGGGCGGACCACGGCGGCGCAGGTGCCGCGCCACAGGCCGCGCCGCTCGACCAAGTGCGGTTCCATCGCGTGGGCGTCGTCGATCCAACCCTTGGGACCGACCACGCCGAGGATGGCGTCGAGGGCGGATTGAGGGACAGGGTTGGACATCGTGGCGCGACTCCCGAGTTCAAGAGCGGCCCACAATAGGCAACGTCCGACACTGCGCAAGCCACGATTGTTGGATGTCCAAACGACCCGTACCGCTAGCCCTTCGTTTGCCCTACAATCGGGCGCGGCGATACGACGGGGAGGTGCCTACCATGAAACTAGATCCCATCTTGCTCGAGATCATGAACGCCAAGTTGTCGGCCATCGCCGGTGAGATGGCGGCCCACCTGCAACGCGCTTCGCGGTCCATGTACGTCAAGGAGGCGGCCGACTTCGGCGTCGGCATCGTCGATGTCGAAGGCCGTATGTTCGCCTATCCGCCGGGCGCCAACATGTTTTCCATCGACCGTCCTTGCGCCCACACCATCCGCGCTGTTCCCGACGTCGCGGCGGGCGACGTCATCGTCACCAACGATCCTTATTCGTCGAACGGACTGTCGACCCATCTTCCCGACCTCCACATGCTCAGGCCGATCTTTCACAAGGGCCGCATCGTTTGCTATGGCTGGGCCTTCATCCACTTCACCGACGTCGGCGGTCGGGTGCCGAGCTCGATCTCGCCGTCGAACCATGAGATCTTTCAAGAAGGCATCATCGTCCCGCCGATGAAGATCCTGCGCCGGGGTGTCATCAACCAGGACTTCGTGACGATCTTTACCGCCAACTGCCGCACGCCCGAGATCAACATGGGCGACATCGGGGCACTGCTGGGCGCGCTTGAGACATGTGAAAAGCGTGTCCTCGACGTGGTCCAGGCCCACGGGGCGGAGACCGTGATCACCGCCCAGGCCGACCTGCAGGATTATTCGGAGGCCAAGGCGCGCGTCGTTTTACGCCGCATTCCCGACGGCGAGTACGCATTTTGGGATTATCTCGACGACGACATGGCAAGCCGCATTCCGGTGCGCATCCGGGTCAAGATGACGGTGCGCGATGGCACCGTGCATCTTGACTTTGCCAGCACCGATCCACAGGTCCCGGCGTCGTTCAACGTGCCGACCATGAACCGGCTGAGCTACTGGCTTTCGATGCGCCTTACCACCTTCATCTGCTCGCACGACAAATCGATCCCGCTTAACGCCGGGATGTACCGGCCGATTACCTGCACCAACCCGGCAGGCACCATCCTCAACGCCGAATTCCCCGACGCCGTCGGTATCCGGTCGGCCGCCGCCATGCGGCTTCAGGACGCGATCACCGGGTGTATCTTGAAGGCGGCGCCCGATCTGATGGCGGGGCCGACCTGCGGCGCCAACGTGCCCTTGGTCCTGTCCGAGTTCGACGACACGGGCGCCAAGCGCAAGGTCCAGGTGATTCAGCCCATGCGCGGCGGCATGGCGGCGGCGCGGGGCGTCGAGGGGGTCGACGCCCGCGACGTCACCATCAACAACATGAACAACCATCCCTTGGAATCGGTCGAGGCCGACGCCGGCGTCATCATCCGCGACTACGATATCCGCACCGATTCGGGAGGCGCCGGCGAATGGCGCGGCGGCGTCGGCCAGCAGGTCACGGTGGAGATCGTGCGCGACGGCGGCAAGGTGCTGGCCCGCGGCATGGAGCGCCAGCGCTTTCGCTCCTGGGGCACCATGGGGGGCAAGCCGTCACGGCCGCTCAAGGTACAGTTCAACAAGGGCCGGGCGGACGAACGCACCCTGGCCAAGATCGACGAATTGGCGGTCGGCGCGGGCGATACCCTGACCATTTACATGCCGGGGGGCTCGGGCTACGGCGATCCATATCGGCGCCCGCCGGAAAAAGTGGAACGCGACGTGACGCTCGGCTTCGTCAGCCGCCGGGCGGCAAAAAGCGACTACGGCGTCGTCCTGGACGACGATGGTGCGGTGGACGCGGCGGCGACGCGGCGCACCCGGACGGCGCGGACGCGCGATAACGTCCATGCCGACTTCGACTTCGGGCCCGAGCGCGAAGCATGGGACGCCGCCTTCGACGACGACCTCATGGCGGCCTTCAACCGAAAGCTCTATGCCCTTCCCAAATCGGTGCGCGGCGAACGCCGGCGCCGGGTCTTCGAGGCGGCGCTGCCCGACCTTCCGCCGTCGGGCGATCCCCGTTTCCTTCATGTCGTCAAGGACCCGGACGCCATCCGCGCCCGCTTCATCGCCGCCATCGACCGCCTGCTTGACCAGGTCTCGACAGCGGCCGGGTGAGGGACGGCGCCGTCAGACGCCTTCCACCAGGACCAGGGTCGTATCGGCGCCCGCCTTACGCGCCTCCAGAAAGGGTTGATATTGCGGGTCCTCGTAAAAGGCCTGGGCTTGATCGGCGGAAGGAAACTCGACGATCACCGCCACGTCCGGCACCGCGCCGCCGCCTTCGATTTGCTGCACTTCGGTGTTGCGCACCAAGTAGCGTCCCCCGTGGGCTTGAACCAGGGCTTCGACCTTGGGCACATAATCCTCGATCCATGCAGGGTCCTTGACCTTGACAAAGGCCATCACATAAACGGTCATTGTATTCCCTCTCCATTGTTGATTGGTGGTTGTCGGCGCCGTCAGATCCCTTGCGCCAAGACCATGGTCGTGTCGGTGGCCGCCTTACGGGCCTCGCGGAAGGGTTCGTAGTGCGGGTGGTTGTAATGGGCCTCGGCTTTCTCGATGGTGGGCCATTCCACGATTACTGCCTCGTCGGGTGGCTCGCCCAGGCCCTCGATTTGCCTGAGTTCGGTATTGCGCACCAGGTAGCGTCCGCCATGTTCATGAACCAGGTTGGAAACCTCTTGTCCAAGGGGCGTCCAAGAAGGACTGTTGCGTTTGATTAGGGCCATGGCATAGACGGATATCGGTCCCTCTCTTCGTTGTCGATTAATTCCTTCAACCATGACCAGGGTCGTGTCGGTGGCTGCCTTGCGGACCTCGCGGAAGGGCTCGTAGCGCGGGTCGTTGTAATAGGCTTCGGCGTGCCCGGCCGAGGGAAACTCGACGATCACCGCCTCGTCGGGCGGCTCGCCCGAGCCCTCGATTTGCCGGGGCCGGGTGTCGCGCGCAAGATACCGTCCGCCGTGTTCAAGCGCCAGGTCGGCGACCTCCTGTCCAAGGGGCGTCCACGAAGAGTCCTTGAGCTTGATGAGGGCCATCACGTAGACGGGCATCGACCCACCCTTCCGTTGACGATTGATTGCCGGAGGGACCGATCCTGGCACGGCGGGCCGACGGTGTCGATTGCCATTTTTGGCCGCTGTCAGTCCGGCGCTGCGGCGGCGCGGCGCAGGCGGTCGTTGATGGCGCATCCCAAACCGGTTTCCGGCACCGCCATGACGGCGATGGCGGTGGCGCCGGTGGCGTCAAGGGCGTGCATCATGGCGAACAGGTTGGCCGCCGCCTCGACGACGTCGCCGGCCGGGCTCAGGTTCAGGATCCGGCCCGGCGCTTGCGTCGGGGCGTCGGGACCGAAGGCGAGCAGGGCCTCGCCGGGCCGGGGGCCTCGGGCGTCAAGACGAAGCGGCGTTCCGGGCGCGTAATGGCGCCCGATCATACCGGGTGAGCGGGCGGGTCCGGTGACCGTCTCGGGCGCGGCGAGGGGGCCGACTTTGGCCGCGATGGCGTCGGCGGCAATGCCGCCCGGGCGCAAGAGGACGGGTGTGGCGGCGGTCAGGTCGATGACCGTCGATTCGATGCCGACGCGGCATGGCCCGCCGTCGAGGATGAGGGTAACGCGGTCGCCCAGGGACGCCGCCACATGGTCCGCCATGGTCGGGCTGACGGCGCCCGAGCGGTTGGCGCTGGGCGCCGCGATGGGACATCCAGCGGCCTCAAGAAGCGCTTGGCCCATCGGGTGATCGGGAACGCGCACGGCAAGGGTGTCGAGGCCGCTGCTGGCAAGGAGCGAGATCGGGTTGTCGGGGCCGCGCGGCAGCACCAAGGTCAAGGCGCCCGGCCAGAAGGCGCGCGCCAGGGCGTCGGCGCGCTGATCGAAGGCGACGGTCCGCGACACCGCTTGCGCGTCGGCGAAGTGCACGATCAAGGGATTGAAGTCGGGCCGGTCCTTGGCCGCGAAGACGGCGGCGACGGCGTTGTCGCTGGTCGCGTCGGCCCCCAGCCCGTAGACGGTTTCGGTCGGAAAGGCAACCAGTGAGCCGGCGCCGATCAAGGCTGCCGCCTCGGCAACGGCCTGATCCGTGGCAGGGCGAATTTGAAGGGGGTGGTTGGTCATCGAAAACGAGGTCCGAAGAAAGAGCCGCCACCGACGTGACGGCTCTTCAATCTCTTTTTCTGCGTTTGGCTCGGACCATCCTAGTGGATAGTCGCTAACGAAAGATTCCCATACGGTTTGATCCGTGCGATTCTACAGCCATGAGATCGAACAT